>NZ_QUWR01000007.1:0-159353 GCF_003419885.1 Acinetobacter sp. SWAC5 | reverse complement strand
TGCACGTGTAGCCGTGTTAAATAAATTTACCGAGTTAGGTCAACCACATACCCAAGTTATGCCTTAAATTTGAGTAGATATGGGCAATCTTAATTTTTACATCTTTGTGCAACAAAGCCATCGAGTATTCATTAAAGAATCCATATTGGATGGTTTTCCCAATGATTTGGAAAACCCATTGCCATACGCCAATTTTCATCCCTTAAAATCGGTTTAAGTATAGTATTCATTTGACTACACCACTCTGCGTCAAAACCTGTTGGGCGTAACATCGTTTTTAATATGAGCAATACATAAAAAATGCGTTTATTGGTTGGTGTGATGGGTGACTGCCAATTTTCATCTTTATCCAATTTCGCTTTAATGGCCAACTCTCTATTCCAAAGCCGTCCATGGTGGGCACAAACATTTCGCACATAAGTTAATATATGTAGCCAATCGGCTAACTTCTCATGATGAATATTAAAATGCTGTGAAATGGTTTTTTTATCTTCTTTATTTAATTTTTGGTTATTTTCCAATCCATGATATAAAAATGATAAAGAACCTAAGCTTAAAACTTCGGTCAGCATCCATATTGGAATGTGTGGATAACCCTTATAATTCTGTTCAAAATGCTGAATAAACGTATCTTTAGATCGTTCAACCTCTTTGTCACAATTTTTAATAAATACCTTATGGTTAAATTTTGGATGAAAATTTCCCTCACAATACACACCAAATGCACCATATTGATGAGCCATAAAATAAGTGATTTTTGTACGTAAGAAAGTTTCTATGACTTCAATTGCACTAAAAATATGTAATCTTAATTCTGTATCAAACTCATAAATTTGAACAACTTTTTCTAAATATGTTCCTGACCTAAAATGATCGGTAATTTGACCATCGATATAAATTCGATCAGGATGCCAATATGCACTCAATCGATAATAACCATATTTCGAAAGTACAGTTTCAGCCCAAGCTTGATTATGAATAATCATTCCCTTGGCTTTCAGGTGATTGACCTGTTCCGTATAAGATAGTGGATTTTTATTATAGGTTTTCAGCATAATTCATTGTATTTGAGCATAAAAAACCGCCAAGGTTGCGCGGACTTCCAAAGAAGAACTAAGCGTGGCGGCTGTATTAAATTTATCATATCGACAATTGTCGTTATAAGCAAGCACTAATCAAAAACCGCCCTTATGGACGGTCTTAAAATTGCCTCCATTTTCAAAGGAGGGTTAAGGAGGATTTTTTATGCCACTGGCGACAACGTAAACAACACCTGCCCTGTTTTCACCGTCTGCCCTTTTTCAATGGTAATTTCCGAAACTATCATGCGCTCAGGTGCAATAATTGGAATCTCAATTTTCATCGCTTCAATTACCGCTAAGGTTGCACCTTCTTCCACAATATCACCCGATTTACATTCAATTTTCCAAATACTTCCCGGCATGTGAGATTCTACCGCACAACCACCTTCTGGAATTTGAATATCACTATCATCAGTCACCGCATCCAAACTTTCAGAAACATACTCTGCAAGTCCTGCTTCATGCCAACGGCGGCGTTCTTCATCAAAATTGGCTTGTTGCACAGACTTAAACGCAGAAATAGATTCTGCATTTTCAGTCAGGAATTCGTTATATTCTTTCAGGTTCAGTATGCCTTCTTCCACACGCAGTTTTAAGCGGCCTGCTTTAAAGTCCTCACGCATTTGCATAAGCTCAGACTCAGAGACTTCATAAAACTTAATTTGGTCAAAGAAGCGCAATAACCACGGCATACCTTGTTCAAAGTCAGGGTTTTTACGGTAACGAGACCACATTTGCGTGGTACGACCGACAAACTGATAACCACCGGGGCCTTCCATGCCATAGACACACATATACGCACCGCCAATACCCACGGCATTTTCAGGCGTCCACGTACGTGCAGGGTTATATTTGGTGGTCACGAGGCGATGGCGTGGATCAAGCGGTGTGGCTACAGGTGCGCCTAAGTACACATCACCCAAGCCCATCACTAAATAATTGGTGCTATACACCACATCTTTAACGGCTTGTTTAGATTTTAAACCATTGATACGGCGGATAAACTCAACATTGTCAGGACACCATGGCGCATCTGGGCGTACAGTTTGCATATAGCGTTCTGTTGCCAATTGCGTTTGCGAATCTTCCCATGCCAGCGGTAAATACACCGTACGTGATGGCACTTCCATTTCCGTCACATCTGGCAATTCGCTTTCTGCTTGTTGTAATAATGCCAACAAAGCTTTTTGATCTAAAACCAAAGAATCAAAATGGATTTGTAGCGAACGAATGCCCGGTGTAAGGTCAATAATCCCTGCAATGTTTTGATCTTTCACCCATTGCATCAATGCATGAATACGGAAACGCAGGTTTAGATCTAAAACCAATTCGCCATATTCTACCAGCATGTAGCTATTACCCGCAGGACGATACACTACATCAGGCGCACCATTTTCACCTGCTTGGGTTGCTAAAATTGCATCATCTAAGGTATCCATTTCTGCGCTAAAACTTGCAGAAAAATCAACTTGTGCAAGCTCAGTGTCTTTAAATCCTGCGCTGTATTTTTGATTCAATACCTGCGCTTGATCATACGAAATCGGCACAAATTTCACTTTATCGCCGGCTTTAAGCTGTCCGACTTTCCACAGTTCATAGCTGACAATCACCGCAGGACAAACAAAGCCTCCTAAACTTGGACCATCTGGACCCAAGATAATCGGCATATCGCCCGTGAAATCAATCGCACCAATCGCGTATGCATTGTCATGAATATTGGATGGATGCAAACCTGCTTCACCACCATCCTCACGTGCCCATTCAGGTTTTGGACCAATCAAACGAATACCTGTACGGCTTGAGTTAAAGTGAATCTCAAAAGTATTGGCAAAGAAGGTATCAATGTCTTTTTTAGTGAAGAAGTCTGGTGCACCATGCGGGCCGTACATCACCGCAATTTCCCATTCATGACTAAACGTTGGCACTTGTTCAGGCGCTAAGGCTTTCACTTCATCCGATGTAAATATAGTGATCGGCAACATATCGCCAATCAATAAATTACGACCGGCATGACCACCAAACTGACCAAGGGTAAAGGTCGCTTGTGAACCTAAATATTCAGGCACATTCAAACCACCTTTAATCCCGATATAAGTACGACAACCTGTGGCGATTTTTCCACATTTTAGAATCTGACCTTTACGCACATTCACAGTTTGCCACATTGGCACAGCCACACCATCAAGGGTTGATGGCATATCACCACCCGCCAATACAATTTGGCTATCACAGTGGAATTTTAAGCTTGGTCCTTGCAAAGTACATTCAAGCCCTGCCGTGTTATATGCATTGCCTAACAATTGATTCGCAACATTAAGTGACAGCGGATCAATCGCACCTGATGGTGGCACACCCACATCCCAATAGCCCAAACGACCTGTGACATCTTGCACAGAAGTTTGAATGCCTGATTGCAACACTTCAATTTTTTGAGTTTTCCACTCGAATGTATTTAAGAATCGTGTGGTTTGCGTACCGGCTTTAAATACATCACAGTCGATAATATTTTGTAGATATTCAAGATTAGTTTCGATGCCTGCAACCGATGTTTTCGCGAGTGTTGCGGTCATTGCAACGATTGCAGAGTCACGATCGCCCGAAGTCACAATAATTTTAGCAATCATCGGGTCATAAAATGATGAGACATTAGAACCCGTTTCCACCCACGTTTCATTACGGGCATGGCTATCAAACTCGACATGTGTAAGTAAACCTGCACTTGGCTGGAAGTTCTTGATAGGGTCTTCAGCATATAAACGTACTTGAATCGAATGACCTTTCGATTCAAGTGGTGCTGTTGGTGCAATCCAATCCCCACTACCGAGAGTCACCATCCATTCCACAAGGTCTACACCAAAGACTTGTTCCGTCACGCCATGTTCGACTTGCAGGCGGGTATTCACTTCTAAGAAGTAGAATTCTTGCGTGTCGGTATCCATCACAAATTCAACTGTGCCTGCCGAGCGGTAACTCACCGACTGCATCAGCCCAATCGCAACCGATTGAATATAGGCACGTTGCTCATCATTGATATGTGGTGCTGGGGTTTCTTCCACCACTTTTTGGTTACGACGTTGTACCGAACAATCACGCTCGCCAAGTGCCAAGATTAAGCCATTACCATCACCAAAAATCTGCACTTCGATATGACGGGCATTCTGTACAAATTTCTCTAAATATAAACCTGCGTCTTTAAAGTTGGCTTGGGCAAGATATGACACTGTAGAATAAGCATCTTTCAGCTCTTCTTCATTCCACACCAAACGCATACCAATACCGCCACCGCCCGCGGTACTTTTCAGCATCACAGGATAACCAATACGATTGGCTTCAAGCAGTGCTTCGGCTTCATCAGCCAAAAGCTGACTGCCCGGAAGAAGTGGTACATTGGCTTGAATCGCGAGTTCACGTGCGGTATGTTTTAAGCCAAAGGATTTCATTTGCGCCGAATTTGGCCCTAAAAATACAATGCCTTGCGCTTCACAGAGATCACAAAATTCAGCATTTTCAGACAAGAAACCATAGCCCGGATGAATCGCTTCAGCACCTGTTTGTTTTGCGACTTCTAAAATTTTATCGACATTTAAATAGCTTTGGCTGGCAGGACTATCGCCAATAAATACAGCTTCATCCGCCAAGGTCACATGCAAAGAATCACGGTCTGCTTCTGAATACACTGCAACGGACTGAATGCCTAATTTTTTCAGTGTACGGATCACACGGCAAGCAATTGCACCACGGTTGGCAATGAGGACTTTATTGAACATGGTATTACTCCTCACCGTCACGGATGATCAATTGAATTTTTGTTGGGTTATAGGCATTACATGGATTATTCAGTTGTGGGCAATTGGAAATGAGGACGATTAAATCCATTTCGGCTTTAATCTCGACATATTTACCCGGTGCAGAAATACCGTCATCAAATTTCAAATGTCCCTCAGCGGTCACAGGCACATTCATAAAGAAGTTAATATTTGGGCCGATATGGCGCACATTTAAGCCATGTTTTTTGGCAATCGGATGCTGAGAAAGTGCAATCATGAAATTATTACGGCAACTGTGCATTGGGAATTTGTCATGTGCATAGCGAACAGTGTTGCTTTCACATGAACATGCACCGCCTAAGGTGTCATGACGGCCACAGTTATCGTCATGGATGGTGGCAATTTTGTTGCCAAAGTTAGTGTATAGCGCTGTGCCTTTTTCTAAATAAATCTGTTGGTTAATGGCTAAGGTATCCGTTGCACTATAACGTTCCTCAGGGTTATGGCTTGAGATAAATAGCGTATCCACCGCTTGATTGCCTTCGAGGTCAACGATACGGAAATATTGCCCTTTTTTGACTTCGCACATCCAAGCTTCGCCGGCAGGACATACTTCGCTTAACACTGATTTTTCAAAATTTTGTGTTGGATTTACTAATGCAGTCATGATCATTCCCCTCAAGCCGTTAAAGCGTAATAGCGTTTATTATTTTGAAAAGCACGTTGATTTTGCGGGCAAGAATCACGGCAAACATCTGTATCTGCCAAAGGCAATGCCTTAAATAAGCTTAGTTGTACATCGGCAGGGTTATATTCTTCTGCTTGAGATAATCCATGTGGTGCACTAGATAAAAAGACCAAACAATCCATTTCAAAGCGAAGTTCAATCACTTGATCAGTGTTGTCCGAAGCAACATAACTTAAGTTGCCATTGTCATCAGGTTGAACTTTAGAGAATAAATTTAAGGTACTGCTGAGGTCAGTTGCATATAAGCCAAACTTGGTCATTTCAAGCAATAAGCTATCTTTGCCATTACGGTACATATCATTACGGGCATCTTGGAAAGTTTTGCTGCCGTATTGTTTTTCAATTTGCGATGCCGTACTTGGTGCACAAAAAGCATCATTCCAAGCGTGATCATCTTTCACAATCGAAATCATGGCACGGCCTAAATCCGATGCCAAAATATGACCTGTACTTAAATATGCCGTGTGCTGCCCTTTAAGGCTATCTGGCATGTTGTAGCGTTCGAGCTTATCTTCACTATTTACACAGTAAAGCGCCAGATTGGCATTTTGCCCTAGCGATTTAAGCTGTAATACAGCGCCACGCTGAATACGCGCTGACCAGTGGTGTCCACCCGGTAAAAGTTCAGTCCATAGTGCTTTATCGTCATGATAATGTTTTGTGCTCATTGCAGCCTCTGCCTAATTCTTAACTGTTTACCTCCCGGGCTTTTATCCCTCCGTGCAGCTTTGCTTTGAATTAAAACGAAGCCGTGAACTCTCGGTCGCGGTCATACATATAAATGCATCGGAACCCTAGATCACTTTATGATGTAAGTAGAAATGCAAAGGCTGTGCCAATTTAGTAATACGATTTAAATAAATCGTATTACTAAGGTTTTAGGGTTCGTTTTGATGCTTAAGCTACAGTATTGATTTTAAATTGCGCTATTTTTGAACTGTGCATCTGCTTAGGTATGCATCATCCTTGTGCATGTGCAATCATGCTTAAGTATTTTTGAATTTATATTTTTTAGATTTCTTCAAAATAAAAAGGCCCAATGTCAGCATTGGGCCTTTCCTGTGATGTTTGCAAATAAGCTGCTTACGCTTTTAACTTGCTGCTTTATAAAATGGTACCGAGCCATTCACGGTTGCACGATGCATAATGCGGTGCGCATCACCATAGTCAAACAGCGCTTTGTGCTGCGTACAGCGGTTGTCCCAAATGGCAACATCACCTTCTTGCCATTTCCAGCGCAAGTGAAATTCTTCCTTCACCGCATGTTCAAACAAGAATGTCAGCAACGCATCGCTCTCTTGTGCATTCAGTTCGTTAATATGCGTCGTAAAACCTTCATTCACAAACAACACTTCAGCACCAGTTTCTGGGTGTGTACGCACAACTGGATGCACCACTGGCGGGTTTTTACGGAAACTATTTTCAAGCCTTTCGCGGTCTGCTGCTGTTGCGCCAAAGCGCTCTAATGGAAAAGATTTACGAATATCATGTGTTGCTGTTAAACCGCGTAGTTGCTGTTTTAAATCTTCACTGAGCGCATTAAAAGCAGCTGTACCGCTGGCCCAGAGCGTATCCCCGCCAAATTCAGGGATTTTAATGGCTTGCAGCACACAGCCCAATGGCGGTGTCTGACTAAAAGTCACATCGGTATGCCAAAGATCATTGTCTCTTAAATCTTGTCTGTGGCTATCCAGTACGATCACTTCTGGAGCCTCTTCCATCGCAGGGTAAATCGGATGAATATGCAAAGTGCCAAAGGTTTTTGCCAACCTCACTTGCGACTGTGCGCTTAGCGCCTGCTTTCTAAAAAAGATCACTTGATGCTGCAATAGTGCCTGTTTTATTTTTAGCAACAACGGTGTATCGGCATGGTTTAAATCAATACCTTCAATAACAGCGCCAATGTTTGGATTAATTTGCTTTGCTTGCAATGACATAATTAAATCTTCTTCAATCTCTAAATCTGTTTACAGCTGTTGGCCATACCAAGGCGCCAACTGCTTTTGCAGCCAACGTAAAAATAGCTCAAAACTTACCGCGACAATCGCGATCACAATAATTCCAAGAATCACAGTATCTGTAATTAAGAACTGAGCAGCTGACTGCACCATAAAACCAATACCGCGATCAGCAGCAACCAGCTCTGCAGCCACTAGTGTTGACCAGCCCACGCCCAAGCCAATGCGCACACCCGTTAATATGTGCGGCAAAGCTGTAGGTAAAATCACATATTGCAAAACCTGCAAGCGCGTTGCGCCTAAAGATAATGCTGCACGTTCACGGTTTTTTTGGTGGCTGATCACACCATGGGCACTGCTGATAATAATTGGCGCCAAAATTGAAAAGAAAATCAGCAACACTTTGGTGGTTTCACCAATACCAAACCAAATCACCAAAAGCGGTAAGTATGCAAGCGGTGGAATGGGACGGAGTAGCTCCACTAGTGGATCAAATACAGCGCGTACCCATTTGTTCAGTCCCATCCATAAACCCAAAGGTACACCAATCACAATGGCAGCAATGAGTGCGCTAAACACACGGCCAATACTTTCAGCCAAATGCTGCCAAAGCGTGGCTTTCATAAAACCTTGCTGGCTGACTTCAATAAACTTCTGCCATACCGCTGCAGGGCTTGGTAAAAATAGCTCTGGAATGATTTTCAAAGTGGTTACCACAAACCAAAGTACCAGCAAGCTCAACACGCTGCTGATGCTCACAATAAGTGGCAAATTTTTTCTAAATATAGAAATAGAAGAGCTTCTGTTTAATGTTGCTACTTCTGCACGATTTTCGCTGAGATGAGCCTTATTTAATTTTTGAATTTGCGTATTCATATTAAGACTCCACCGCATGTAATTTTTGCGCTTTTAAGCGTTCAAACAACATTTCACGCAGCTGAATAAACTGCGGATCAGATTTAATCACACGTATAGATTCACCTTTTCTATAGCGCTCAGCAAAATCCAGCTTGAGCGTTTCAACAATTGTCCCCGGGCGCGCTGTCATCAGTACCAATTGATTGCTTAACAAAAGCGCCTCTTCAATATCATGGGTAATTAAAAAGAAGCCCTTCTTCTCTTTAATCCATAAATTCAGCACAAACTCCTGCATGCTTTCTCGAGTAAATGCATCGAGTGCTGCAAAGGGTTCATCCAGCAAAATAAATGGTGCATGACTAATCAAAGCACGTGCAATACCGACGCGCTGTTTCATACCGCCTGAAAGTTCCCAAATATTGGCATTTGCCACATGCGACAAGCCCACAGTCCCTAAAATTGATGTGACTTGTGACTTTATCTCTGCACTTTTTAAGCCTTTTAATTTCAAGGAAAATGCTACGTTATCTGACACGTTGAGCCAAGGCAGTAAGGCATGTTCTTGGAAGACCACCGCACGTCTAGCATCTGGGCCAGTTAAAACTTCATCATCAATTTTGACTTGGCCTGCGCTCACCTGCTGAAAACCCGCCAAAATATTTAAAAGCGTCGTTTTACCGCAGCCAGACTCGCCAAGTACAACCGTTAAAGTCGATTCAGGAACGTCCAAATTGATATTTTTTAGTACAGCCACCTCTTGTTCAGGATAGGTCAGGCTAATATTTTCCGCTTTTAAGATACTCATTTTCACATCCTTAAGGCTGAACAAATAAGGCGGTCACATTGCCCTTATAATCGGCTTTGACTTTATCTACTTTGCCTTGGGCTTTTAAAAAGGTCGCTGTATCTAAAATATTCTTGGCAAAATCTGTGCTGAAGCTTTGAGCTTGCTGCTGCTGGTTCAAATAAATATTGCCTGATAGAAGTAATGGAATATCTTTCGCATCAGAACCGGTTAATTGCGCAATGCTATTGATATAAGCAGTATTCGTTTCAAACGCTTTCGGATCTTGATTGTATTCATCTATTTTCTTTAAAGAAGTTTGAACGAAGGACTTTAAAAACTCAGGATTTTGCTCTGCAAAGTCTTTACGAACTACCCAAACATCAAAGGTTGGCGCACCCCATTCTGCAACTTGCTTAGAATCGGTCAGAACTTTACCTGTGGCACTCGCCTTGCTTAAAGCAGGTTCCCAAACATAAGTCGCGTCAATATCGCCACGTTCCCATGCTGCAGAAATTTCAGGCGGGCGCAAATTAATAATTTTGACCTCAGCCTCAGATAAATTCCAATGCTTCAATGCAGAAAGCAGGCTGTAATGTGCTGTAGAAACAAAAGGCACAGCAATGGTTTTACCCTTTAAGTCTTCAGGTTTTTGAATGCCTGATTTATTGCTCACCACTAAGGCTTCTGAAGCACCAAGTTTGGCTGCCACAAAAAATACCTCTATAGGTAAATCACGGCTGGCTGCAGCCGCTAAAGGACTGGTACCAATATTGCCAATACTGACATCACCTGATGCCAAAGCATTTACAACATCGGCACCCGTATCAAATTTTTTCCACTCAATTTTTTGTTGGCTATCTTTTTCATAATCGCCATTGGCCTGTGCCACTTTGCTCGGATCAACGCCTGTTTGATACGCAATAACTACCGCTTTTTGATCTTTTTGCGCAATTGCAGCCGTTGAAGTGTCAGGAGTAGATTTTTTAGTTTGAAAATAAACAAAAGCAGCAATCGCCACAATGACGATCGCCGTAATAATTAAAGGTTTTGATTTGCTGCTCATATTTTTTCATTAAAAGTGATTACTAATTCACATATTAATGAGTCAGTCTTATGATGAAAAATAAGTTAATTGACAATGTTTAGCACAAATTTGCATTTATCTATTAGTGGAATACTTATGCTTTTATTCACTAAACATCTAGCAATCAATTCTCTGAGCGAGATCTTTTAATCGTACTTTTTACTTCACTAAGATTTCATGGAACATATTACGTAGCCATTGATGGCTCGCTTTATGATGACAAGACATGTGCCAATATTGCTTCACACCATAGCTTGGAAAAACAATAGGAGCATCAAAAATTTTTAAATTACCACGTGACAGTAAGACTTCACTGAGATAATACGGCACTGTAGCAATCGCATCTGTATCTTGCACCACCAGCCCAACACCCAAATAACTCGGCAAACGCATTAATATGTCACGCTTAAGGCCCAGACTCATTAATTCATTTTCAATATGATAGTGCCCCATCCCTGCATCAATATCTATATGAGATTCTGCCAAATACTGCTCTGTTGTTAGATGTTCACCTGTTAAACGTGGATGATCCTTGGCAGCAATAACCACATAATATTGCTCGAATAATTTTTGTTGATAAAAACCATTTTCCAAATGAGGCAAAAAGCCCAATGCCAAATCAATTTCACCATTGGCCATTTGATAACTGGTTTCTGTGGTAATTGGGCGAACATTGAGTCTGATATGAGAGGCATTTTTTTTTAAATATTGCGAAATTTTAGGCAATAAGACCAAATGTGATACATCGGTCATAGCTAGAGTAAATTGCTGATCTGAAATCGCTTGATCAAAATCAATACTAAAATTATTGATCGCCTCAATCTTACTTAAAGCTTCACTCACGAGTGGAAAAAGTTGCTTAGACAATTCTGTTGGCAACATTTCATTACCAATGCGCAAAAAAAGTGGGTCCTTATAATGCTGACGTATTTTATTTAAAATATTACTCACGGTCGGCTGACTCATGTCTAAATGCTCAGCAGCCAAAGAAACACTTTTAAATTTGTAAATATATAAAAATACACTTAGAAGCTTACAGTCCAATTCAAACACGTCAGCTTTTTTCCTCAGATTAAATCAGGTTAAACAATACATCCCAGTATTGTTGGTTTAAAGAATCTGTTGAAATAGTACTGCGAATAACCTGCTTTTTCTAGCATTGTTACACATGCTTTAGACTTAATACATCCTCATCTACATGCTGGTTATATCTTTATATTTTTCATACTAAGCCAACAAAAAATCAGCTAAATAATTCATTCAAATCATTTTAAAATACATTAGCTTTGATTGTTATTTATTGCATGTACACGAGATAATAGCGACAAATACAATAGGATGGATACGTGCTAAAAGGTAAAAAATTAGTCTGTTTTGATTTAGATGGGACTTTAATTGACTCCGTCGGGATATGGAATCAGGTTGATGCCCAATTAATTCAACAATTTTCTCAGCAACAAATCGACTTACACAGCATACAACAACAACGTGACCAGCAATTAAAAAGCTATAAACATTGTTTAGACCCTTACTTAGAATACTGTAACTTCCTTAAAGAAAGTTATAGAATTTCACAGCTAAGTGCAGAGCAGATTAAAGTGCAACGCTATGCGATTTCTCAGCATTTTCTAGATCATATTGTTCGACTGAAGCCACAAGTAGATCTATATGTGAAAAGCTTAAAAGCCTGTGGCATAGCGGTTGCATTAACCACAACAACCAGTTTGAATAATGTAAAGCGCTATGCTCAAAATAATCAGGCAATTTACAGTAAACTTAACTTTTTACACGATTTTGACTTAGTCTTAACTCGAGAAAGTGTCACCAATATCAAGCCACATCCAGAAATGTATTTAAAGGCGCTACAGCATTTTGGTATCAGCACTGCAGAATGCCTAATTGTAGAAGACTCACTAATTGGGGTTGAAGCTGCAAATGTTGCTGGTATTGATGTAATTGCAATTCAGGATGAGTACTCGATCCATGAAGCCACCGCAATAAAACAGCGCGTCAATTATTATGCCCCTCATTTTAAGGCTCTGTTGCAGTTCGTTGACATAAATGCCATTCACCCAGACCATAAAAAAGACATCTACTTTTAAAGCAGATGTCTTTTAATTCAATATTTATCTATCACGCAATGCATTCATATCTGAAACAACGCGCAACTTATAAATGAAACAGCTGAGTTAAATGACAGCAGCATTATTTCGAATATTATTCATTGCGTTATACACTTCAGTTTTGCCGACCAAAATCTGCTGATTAATAAAGCGATGTATCCCCTCTAAGTCATCAAGTTGCTTAAAGTTATCTCGAATCATCTGATGAATCGTAACGCCATGAATGGTTTCATCTAAAGAAATAAGGTTATGGAAGGTATGAATATTTTGCGCTTCCAAATCTTTACTGCTGGTTTTAACCAAATGTAAATACCATGCTTTCGGATAATTGTAGTGATATTTTAGATTCACTTTTTCCGCAATAATGCCAATATCTACAGGCTTATTCACCAACTTCAAATACGCTACAATATCTTGATGAAGTTTATGAATGTCCACATTTTTATAGGCTTTTTGCGGTGTGGTGTATTCCAATGCTGCTACACGTACTACAGAACCTGCTTGCATAAGCTCATTTAAATATAAAGATGCATGGTTTTGTGAGCCACTACGGATTTTTTTAGCAATATCATCACGTGTAAGTGGACGGTTACTTTGTTCCAGCCAATTCAAAATGGTTTGTAACTGGCTTTGAGGCTTCACCGCTTCATTTAAGCTAATCGTGTCGGCACCCGATTTACCTGTAAAGTAAATGCCATGCTCCACACCCCAGTTACGAATAAGGTGGCGAATTTTAAAATAATCATATTGTTTTAAAGTATCACTTACTTCATACGCTTCCATACGTAAATGCATAGACTGTTGCTGCGTTTGCTGTGACAAAATCGCTAAAACTTCTTTAAAGATCAGTTCTTGATCCGCAAAACTGATATTAAATTCATTAATATGGCAGTACGCACCACGGTCAGACTGGTAGAGATAATTTTCTTCAACAGCCTCATTAATTGAATGATCGAGGCGATGTGTGCTTAATTCAACTTTGCTATAGCCTTCTTGGTTCGCACGTTCCAAAATTTCTTTAAAATTTGCACCATCTTTAAAATGCAATGCAGCATGTACAACCGCATACATTTTATTTAAGTTCTTCGGGTAAATCCCTGGTGTTTTAGTTTGGTCAGAAAACAGAATATCTGCATTTTCTGCTGCATTATGTATTGCATTTTTTGCAACGCGTTCCGTACAACCTGCTAAATCTACAATCTGATGAATTGCGGTATCCCACGGCATAGGTGCCTTGTGATGAAGAAACCACTCTTGAAGTAGACTGTTTACATTAATGTTTGGCTTGATAATGTGTACCAGCTCATTTTTATCAAATGAACACAGAAGCTCTAAAAAGTTAAGTAAATCATTTTGATTAGAAAAATGCGAAGCTAATTTAGGATATAACTGCATAAATTCGCTGTCTGCATTTTGATTTAAGTTTTCCCAAATTACATCCACCGAGATACGAACTCGTTCACGTAAGTTCTGAAATGCATTTTTTTCGACTTGGCGAATTCGTTCACGTGTAAGGTCTAAGCTTTGCCCCACTTGTTCTAAAGTCTGCCCCACCACACCGTCGATCCCACAGCGTGCTTTAATAATCGTTACTGAGCGCTCTTCTGCATGGTTAAGAAATGCTTCTAAATCACGATTAATAAAATCATCCATTTCAAAGGACGTTAAATTGCTCGCATCATCTATCATGAAATAACCACTTTGATAAGCTTGCGGAAGTAAATCTTTCGTCTTATCAAAAGCATTGGTTACATCAAGCAATTGCATAATAATAGAGGCTTTGATTGAGTCGGCAGGTTGGCTATTCACTTTGGTGTTAAATGCATGATGCATCACCACATTCATCATAAATTTAAGATCAATGCTTTCATTTTCTACATTTAACCAAACACCCAGTTTATCTAAAAATTTAATTTGATCAGATGAAAAACGTGCCTTAGATAATTTGAGCGCCCCCAGTTCTGGATAGTCAAAAACAGAATTATTCACTGGTTTGACGTCAAGTAAGTTACGCAGTTTAGTACAAATTTTTTCTCGACGTTGCTGACAGAACCATTCAAATTGATTTAAATCTTGTGGAATTTGATCAATTAACTGACTAGTTAAATAAAGTTGCTGCGAACTGAGATTGCCCATAAAAAAGCTTTCGAGCCATTGAGCTGGTTGAGTCGCATTTTTCTGAATATTGACCGATGCAGGAATTAACTGCAAATTCACCACTGTATTGGCTAGGTTCTGTAGCTTATTACTCCCATCATTTACAATTTTTAACTTCTGCATTTTTTTAGGTGTAAAAATGCTTTTTGGGTAAATATGATCGATATGTGTGCGTACAAGTTGACTATCAGGAAACACTAATAACAATAAGGCTTTAATTTCATTATCTTTGCCGTATCGTAACTGACATAAATTCTGCACATCTTCTTCGTTAAAGCTTAAGGCTTTATCTTTTTCTAACATAGCCTGTTTTACAGCTTCGTATGGGAATACTGTAGCAGTTTTTCCAATTGCCTTACGGATATGTAAAAGTAGACTCTCAAGATTACTCGACCAAATGCCTTTTTTAAGCAGACTTTCAATCAGCCAGCGCTTCATTAACTGAATATCATTGCTATCAATTTTGATTTTTGCTTTATCTAAATCCAAATTAACACAATATTTATGATAAACAAAATATACGATAGGCAATATCGCAACATCATGAATCAACGCTTTATGATCAAAGCCAAATTCTTTGAGTAATTCCGAACTGCTAATAAAGGCCAGTTTAATTTGTTCCCAATTATTTTCCATTACCCGCATATTGTCTTTATTAAAGTTGGATAATTTAAAGCTTAAATTATTGACTTCAGACAACATAAGTCCTGCACGTAAAATTAAATCTTTACTAAATTCAAATTCAGTATTTTCTTCAATCTCTTTTAACAGCTCATTTATTTCATCTCGCGCATTGAGAGTTGACCACTGGGTAACGGCAAATGAAAGTAATAAATCTGAATATGATAATGGCGTACCACCACTGTTCATACGGATAAAAATATTTAATACTTTTTCTAAGTTTTGTTCTTTTTCTTCATACGCAAAAATTAAATTTTGCATATTTAATGTACTAATTAAATGTGTAATTTTTTTGGGTATATTTAATTTTTCAACTTTTTCAGGATGCTGTGCATACTCAGGAAAAGTCCCAATAAATTTAGTAATGTCCATAAGAATGGGATAAAACTTACCATGTGCAGAACCAGGTTCTACGCCATCCAACATTTCACTGACTAAAATCCAATATTGTTGTTCATTTTTAACACTTGCTTCTTCTTGAGTTAAAAATTTGAAGTCATACAGTGCATTATGATCAGGATCACCTTGCCCTAAAACATTAAAATACAAAAACATTTCTTTGGTTTTTTGACCAACTTGGATTGTATATGATCCACGTAATGCAATATTTAAGGACGTAATACGTTGTTGGCCATCTAATACCGCAATATGATCTTTTTGAGGAATATTGTCATAGACGCTACATAAATAATTATTTTTTTCGTCAAAATTTTGCATAAATTGATAAAATTTAAACTCATTGACTTTATCTTCTTTAACTTTCCAAAATAAGAATGTTCCAAAAGGATAACCCTGCATCATTGAATCAAATAATTGACAAATTTGCTCTGGCTTCCACACAAATTCGCGTTGAATAGCTGGCAAAATGTATTTTTTATCTTTGATTTCCAGTAATAAGTTATTAATAGTTCCTACTGATTGATACATATCACCCTCTGTTTACTTCTAAAATAAGTCTTTTTAGTTCGACTTTAATTTATTTAATTCAATCTAATATGATGATTTATTTTAATAAAAAACTCAACTTTCATTTTTAAAGATATTTATTTAATCGATTTTACTATTTTATGTACTATAAGTTAAGATTAACTAATTAATAAAATAATCTATACATCTTATTTTTAAATTTAAAACTTCATTCTGCTCCAGAATCAATTCTATAAAATACAATAAATGTATTCATACCCATATAAAAAGCCCGAAGATTTCGGGCTTTTTATTAACTAAACAGTTTTATTAAGCTGTTTTCATACTACCAGTTTCTTCAAACTGTGCGTGCCAAGACAGTGCTTCGTTTAATAAGTGTGGGGTTTGTCCCCCATGCTCACATGCACGCTCGAAATAACTTAATAAAGCTTCACGATAATCAGGATGTGCACAGCACTCAATGACTTTACGTGCACGCTCACGAGGTGCAAGTCCACGTAAATCTGCCAAACCTTGTTCAGTCACCAAAACATCCACATCGTGTTCAGTATGATCGGTATGACTCACCATTGGCACTACAGATGAAATTGCGCCAGCTTTTGCAATCGATTTAGTCACAAAAATTGCAATATGCGCATGGCGAGTAAAGTCACCTGAGCCACCAATGCCATTCATCATTTTAGTGCCCGTCACATGCGTCGAATTTACGTTGCCATAAATATCAAACTCAAGTGCCGTATTAATTGCAATAATGCCTAATCGACGAATAATTTCGGGATTATTTGAAATTTCTTGTGGACGTAAAACGATTTTGTCTTTGTATTGATCAAAATTTTGCATCACTTTTTGTGCACAAGATTCTGACAACGTCATAGAACAACCCGAAGCAAAAGTCATTTTTCCTGAATCAATCAGCTGGAAGGTGCAATCTTGTAAAACCTCAGAGTACATTTCTAAATTATTAAAATTAGAATGTTCAAAACCAGCAAACACGGCATTGGCAATTGAACCAACACCCGACTGTAATGGCCCTAAATTTTCAGGCAAACGGCCTTGTGCAACTTCTGCTTCAAAAAAATGAATCAGGTGTTTCGCAATTGACAGCGTATCTGTATCTGGCTCATCCATACCAAACTGTGTGTCGGGCAAATCATTCAGTACAATGGCTGCAATTTTTTCAGGGCTTACGTTAATTCCAATGGTACCGATACGATCACCCGCTTGAGTGAGTGGAATCGGGCCACGATTAGGGCGCGCTTTCGGTAAATAAATATCATGTACGCCTTCAAGAACTGGATTGATCGTATTATCAATTTCGATAATCACTTGATCTGCCATTTCGATGAAGTTCGCTGAGTTACCACAAGAACCCGTTGGAATAATTTGTCCATCTTCAGTAATTGCAGTCGCTGCAATCACTGCAACATTAATACTTGGTAAGTTATGATGACGAATATTATCAGCCATTTCAGATAAATGCTGATCGATATACATCACTTCACCATTGTTAATGGCCTTACGTAATGTTGGGTCTGCCTGATATGGATAACGGCGTTGAATGGCATGTGCCTGACTTAAGCGCCCATCAATACTATTGCCTAAACTTGCACCTGTGGCCAAAGTAATACGTAAAGGATGAGCAGCCACGTGATCTGCCAAAGCCAAAGGAACTGTCTTTGCCTCACCGGCACCACCAAAACCACTTAAACCCACTACCGAGCCGTCTTTAATTAATTCAATCGCTTGTTGCGCAGACATAACTTTGTCGCGAAGGGAGATTAAGCGAATGCGATCTAAACCGTTCATAATAAAAATCTCATAATAAACATCAATTATTCAACCACCCCAGCGTACTGAGACGGTGTTACAGCTTGCTTATCTAAAAATTTAAAACGATGATGAATTATATTAATTCAATTGCAATCGCAGTCGCCTCACCACCACCAATGCACAGTGCAGCGATGCCTTTTTTGCCACCCGTGCGCTTTAAAGCATGCATGAGTGTCACAATAATACGTGAACCTGATGAACCTAATGGATGACCGAGTGCGCATGCACCGCCATTTACGTTCACTTTCGCTTCGTCGAGCTTAAAGCCATCTATCGCAAGCATCGTCACCATGGCAAAAGCTTCGTTTACTTCCCAAAGGTCAACTTCGTCTGCTGTCCAACCTGCTTTTTGTAAAGCTTTCTCAATCGCGCCTACTGGTGCAATTGTAAACTCAGATGGATGCTGTGAATTTGTCGCGTAAGCAACAACCTTAGCCATTGGCTTCAAGCCACGTGCATTTGCTGTTTCTTCAGAAGTAATCACCAATGCCGAAGCACCATCTGAGATTGAACTCGCATTCGCAGCAGTAATCGTGCCGTCTTTTTTAAATGCTGGACGTAATGTTGGAATTTTTTCTGGTTTTGCACTCAAAGGCTGTTCATCAGTATCAACAACCACATCGCCCTTGCGTGATTTTACTGTAACAGGTGCAATTTCAGCCTTGAAATAACCACCATTTACAGCCGTTACCGCTTTATTCAAAGAGTTAATTGCAAATGCATCTTGCTGCTCGCGGGTATAGCCTTTTTTATCGGCCATTTCCTGTGCCAAAATCCCCATAGAAAGGCCAGTTTCAGCATCTTCTAAACCTTCTTGGAACATGTGATCCGTGGTTTTACCATGCCCCATGCGATAGCCTGAGCGTGCTTTTTCCAGTAAATATGGTGCATTTGACATAGACTCCATGCCACCTGCAACCACAATTTGTGCAGAGCCCGCTTTAATTGCATCGGCTGCTTGCATCACAGCTTTCATGCCAGAACCACAAATTTTATTAATTGTGGTCGCGCCTGTTGAATCAGGTAAACCTGCAAGTCGCATTGCTTGACGTGCTGGGCCTTGTTTTAAACCTGCGGGTAAAACACAACCAAAAATCACTTCATCAATATCAGTTGCCTGTAAACCTGAACGTTCCACAGTTGCTTGAATCGCAACAGCGCCTAGCTCTGGTGCTGTACATGATGAAAGTGAACCCTGAAAACCACCCATCGCTGTACGAACGCCATCAACAATAACAATCATTTTTATACCATCCTGTATTTATACATCTTGTTTACCCTAAGAAGCTTAAATTCTTCTTAGGGCATTTCCATCTATAATCGTAAACTGTTTTTTAATTATGCTTGTGCAGTAAAGTAGTCTTGCGGTAATTGCATAATTAAATCAGCACCTGCGTAAATACGCTCTGCGCGTGCAGCTAAATCAGGCAGCACTTTTGCAACATAGTAATCTGCAAGCACAAGTTTATGTTGATAGAACGGCTCTGCTTTCACACGAGCAGCTTCATGAATACGTGCATACATATAAACAAAGCTGAGTAAGCCCACAACATGTAAGTAATCCACTGCCACAGCGTTACTAAAGTTAGGATTTAACTTCGATTGTTCAACAACAAATTGCGTTAATGCTTCTACTTTCTCACATACATTCAAGGCTGCTTGTTTTACTTTTGAATCTGGCATGTTATTGCTAAATTCGCGAATTTCAGCCATATACTCTGCAACAAATGCACCTGAGCATTTCGTGGTTTTACGGCCAATCAAATCAATCGCTTGTACACCATTAGTGCCTTCATAGATTTGTGCAATACGTAAGTCACGAATACACTGTTCCATGCCCCATTCACGAATATAACCATGTCCACCAAAGCACATTTGCGCTTCTAAAGTAGCTTGCAATGCAGTATCAGTTAAATACGCTTTAGCAATTGGCGTAAGCAGTGCAACACGGTCATTGGCCTTACGAACAGCCTCAGCATCGGTTGAATATTTGGTAATATCTAATTGCTGACCTACATATACGGCAAATGCACGTGATGCTTCATTATTTGCACGTACATTGAGCAACATACGGCGTACATCACCATGTACTAAAATTGAATCAGCTGGTTTTTCAGGACTTTGAACACCTGTAGCTGCGCGGCCTTGTAAACGATCTGTCGCATATTGTGCTGCATTTTGATAAGCATATTCTGAAGCACCAATACCCTGAATACCCATTGATAAACGTTCATAGTTCATCATAACAAACATACCAGCAAGGCCTTCATTTTCATTGCCAACCATGTAGCCCTTAGCACCATCAAAGTTCATCACACAAGTTGCAGAGCCTTTGATGCCCATTTTGTGTTCAATTGAACCTGCAGCTACAGCATTGCGTTCACCTAATGTACCGTCGGCATTGACCAAAAATTTCGGCACAATAAACAACGAAATACCACGTGAACCAGCAGGTGCATTAGGTGTTTTTGCCAACACTAAATGAATAATGTTTTCGCAAAGATCATGCTCACCGCTGGTAATAAAAATTTTGGTACCCGTAATATTGTATGAACCATCATCATTCGGTTCAGCTTTGGTTTTAATAATCCCTAAATCTGTACCAGAGTGAGGCTCTGTCAAACACATCGTACCTGACCATTCACCTGTATAAAATTTTGGTAAATAGGTTTCTTTTTGTTCTTGAGAAGCACGGTCATTAATGGCCATACCTGCGCCAACTGTGAGTAGCGGATAAAGCATAAATGATGGGTTGGTACTCCAAATCATTTCATCTGCCAACACAGTGAGCATTTTTGGCATACCTTGGCCACCCCATTCTTCTGGAGCACCTAAACCGACCCAACCACCTTGCGCAAATTGATTAAACGCCTCTTTAAAACCTTCAGGTGTTTTTACTTCACCTAGGTTAAATTGAGCACCACCTGATTCATCAGCACTACGGTTAAGGTCTAAAATGACATTTTTAGAAAATTTAGCCATTTCTTCTAAAATTGCATTTGCGGTTGCAACATCTAAGTGCGCTAAATTTTCGTTGGCTTGCCAAAACTCATCAGCTTTAAATACATCATTTAAGATGAAGTCCATGTCTTTGAGTGGTGCGTTATAAATTGGCATTTAATAGTCCTTAATTTATTACATGCTGATGCGAGGCTTCAGCTTTTTGCAGATAACAGTCAGCTATAAGAAAATACTTGGCATTTCTTAGGCTTAAAATTTAAATTTCTGAGAGCTATACGGTCAGATAAATTGATCTGAAACAGTGTTAAAAACGTGCTAAGACAATAGAATAATTTATTTTAAAATGGAATTTTATTTGCCAAATATGACCTCAAGGGTTCAGTTTTCTTGACATTGGGCGCTAATACTACAAGATTGTTCACATATTCTTCATCTTTGTATTAAACGGCTATTTTTAGTTCAAAATAGAATACACTGCTCGACCTTAGTGTTATTTTAGCAAGCATTAAATCACCGTAATCTTCTATCATATTCTCCATTGATGTATTTGGAATAAAAATGACTACAGTACGCCAACAAAATTTTCTACAACGCAAAGAGAAAATTTTAGCGATGGCCGAAACGTTATTGCTAGACAACAATCAGGACATTACTTTAAGTGAATTAGCAGGCGAATTAGATATTGCTAAGGGCACGATTTACAAACATTTTAAAAGTAAAAACCAGCTGTATTTAGAATTAATTATTTTAAATGAGCAACGTTTGCTAGAGATTTCCAAAAAATATAATCACGATATTAAAACCTATGTTTCACAATACATGCTCTACAACATGCTGAATTCGAATCGAACGATTCTTTTGCATGTAATTGAAGAACGCCTAACAAATAATGAGCGCAAACTCAAAGACTTATTTGAAGAGCTTTATCATATTCGTGAGCAACGAATACTTGAAATCAAAGATTTGTTTGCGCACCATCTCAAAGAAACCAACAGCATGATGTCGATTCGTGACTATTTATCCTATATTTGGACGGTCACTTACGGCGCTTCACTTTTATTAAACTCAACGCACTATCAAAAATCGATCGGTTCACGAGAGCGCTTAATTAAACTTTATGTCAATCAAGCACTGATGACACCAGATAAAATTGCAAGCCAAAACAATTAAGTCTTGTTCTTTCTACATTTATCAATGCTGTTCAAAGTAGCACAATTTTAAAAATGGCTAATTTTGCACACAATAAAGCCCAGTTAAACCGGGCTTTATTGACAACAGTTAAATTATTTAGCTCGTAACCATTAAGCCAATTGCACTGCTGGAAACCCATCTTCCGCTAAAACCTCTAAAAGTTTTTGCTGTTCCGCAGTACTATCAACTTCCACAATTTTACTTGCAACATCAATATTTACTGTCGCATTTGGATCAAGGTCTTTAATACTCGCAGTCACGCTACGTGCACATCCGCCACAGGTCATTGCATCGATACGTAGTTTCATAGCATTTTTTCCTCATGTTTGTTGTGTTAAACAAAGCTATACAACGATATTTAAAAACTTAAAGCTTCCAATAGGGTGAAGGTCAAGCCCCTAATTCATTCCAAATTCAATTTTATTTAAAATTTCGCATTCAGATTGCTGATTTCCAGCACAACAATGGACAGACTGTTCTAAGTGATCCACCATGGTTTGTAAATCTACAATTTTTTGTTTTAACGCCAGAATATGCTTTTGAGTTAAATCTTTTACTTCGGCACTTTGTCGGTCGTGGTTTTTCCACAGCTCTAGAAGCTCTTTCATTTGCTCTGTAGAAAAGCCAAGTTCTCTGGCATGTCGAATAAAATGCAAGGTTTTTAGGTCGTCTTCACTGTACATCCGATAACCTGCATCGCTACGTTTAGATGCTGGCAATACGCCAATGTCTTCATAATAACGAATCATTTTTGCAGAAATGCCCGAGTTTTTTGCAACTTGTCCTATATTCATGTGTTAAGACTCCAATTTCATTGGCTTACTATCAGCGATGCTCTGTGCCCATGTAGGCTGATAACGCTTTAAGCGTAGCGCATTACTAATCACAAATACTGAGGATAATGCCATCGCTCCAGCAGCAAACATAGGCGAAAGTAATATTCCAAAAAATGGATATAACAGCCCTGCCGCAACTGGAATTAAAGCCACATTATAAATAAAAGCCCAAAATAAATTTTGACGGATGTTATTCATGGTTGCGGTACTCAAGCCAATTGCAGTTGGTACTGCTTGTAAATTTCCAGACATCAGCACGACATCTGCAGCTTCAATTGCAATATCTGTTCCTGTGCCAATGGCTAAACCAACATCAGCCTGTGCGAGTGCTGGAGCATCATTAATACCATCCCCAACAAAAGCGGTAATGCCATATTTAGCTTGAAGCTGTTTTACGGCATGTACTTTCTCATCGGGTAATACTTCTGCAATCACCGTATCTATCTGCAGCTGTTGTGCAATCGCCTGAGCCGTATGTGCATTATCCCCAGTAATCATGGCAACTTTTAAGCCTTGTGCATGTAAAGCACGGATTGCACTAAAAGTGGTTTCTTTAATTGGATCTGCAACGGCAATAATGGCTGCTAAATGCTGATCAATTGCAACATACAGGGGTGTTTTCCCTTGCTCGCCCAGCTGTTGTGCCATGGCTGTAAAGACATCAATATTTAACCCTAAATCAAGCATTAAACGTGCAGCACCAATATGAATTTGCTTTCCATGTAATTCAGCACGAATACCCGCGCCTGTAATTGAATCGAAATGGTCTACATGAAGACATTCAAGTGATAAATCCTGAGCGGCTTGTACAATTGCATAAGCAATAGGATGCTCTGATTTTGCTTCTACAGAGGCCACCCATTGTAAAACTTCATGCTCATTAAAGCCTTCAGTCACCTGAAAATCAGTCAGTTGGGGTTTGCCTTCGGTCAGCGTCCCAGTTTTATCAACTGCAACGACTTGAGTTGCTTTAAGTTGTTGTAAGGCTTCGCCTTTACGAAATAAAACACCTAATTCTGCACCACGCCCCGTACCTACCATAATCGACATTGGTGTTGCCAAGCCCATTGCACACGGGCACGCAATAATCAGTACAGCCACAGCATTGACTAATGCATAGGTAAGACTCGGTTCGGGCCCAACTAAATACCAAACTACAAATGTGAATGTAGCCAATAACATTACGGCGGGTACAAACCATAAAGTGACTTTATCCACTAAGGTTTGAATTGGAAGTTTTGAACCCTGTGCCTTTTCAACCATGTGAATAATTTGTGAAAGCACTGAGTCTTGACCCACAGATGTTGCTTTTACTGTCAAATTGCCATTTTGATTAATAGTTCCCCCAACAACGTGTTGCCCTGCAACTTTTTCAACGGCTAAGGGTTCACCACTAATCATGGATTCATCAATATAGCTAGCACCTGAAATCACTTCTCCATCTACAGGTACTTTTTCACCTGGACGAACTTCAAAGACCATACCAGACTGGACTTGCTCTATCGGCATTTCTATAAAAGTACCATCTTGCATAACACGTGCAGTTTTGGCTTGAATACCCATCAAATATTGTATGGCCTGTGAAGTTTTACCTTTGGCTTTGGCTTCTAAATAACGTCCCAATAAAATTAAAACAATAATGACTGCTGCAGACTCAAAATAAACATGCACCGTACCTTGTGGTAATAACTGTGGCATAAAGAGTGCAATACACGAAAATAGATACGCAGAGAATGTACCCACAGCCACCAAGGAATTCATGTCTGGTGCTAAACGTAATAAAGCTGGAATCCCATGCTGATAAAAACGACGTCCCGGTAACAGTAAAACCAAACTTGTGAAGATAAATTGGATATACCAGCTATTTTGTAGGCCAATAAAACCATGTATCCAATGATGAAAAGCTGGAATCAAATGGCTGCCCATTTCTAAGACAAAAACAGGAAGCGTAAAAATGAAAGCAATGATTAAATCACGTTTCAGTACCTGCATTTCTTGTTGTTTTTTTTCAGTTCGTGTTGCGTCTAATGCTTGTGCGAGACGAGCTTCATAACCAGCCTTTTTTACTGCCTGTATTAATGTTTCGGGTTGACCACCGTACACCATGGCTTTTTCAGTTGCTAGATTAACAGTGGCATGACTCACGCCATCTACTTTCATTAAAGCTTTTTCCACACGTGCAACACATGAAGCACAGGTCATCCCGACCAGATCTAATTCTATGGGTTGGGTTGCAATACTATAGCCAGCTTTTTCAATCGTTTTATACAGTTGCTGTATATTCAATGAGCTCAAGGCGTTTACGGTAGCTTTTTCCGTGGCCAAATTAACAGTGCTGTGCAGTACACCATCAACTTTATTCAGTGCCTTTTCTACTCGTGCAACACATGACGCACAGGTCATACCTTCAATAGGAATTTCTACTTGTTGGGTTGCAACATTAAATCCTGACCGTTCAATTGCTTGAACAACACGATTAAGCTCAATGGGTTGCTTACTCTCAATATGGGCTTGTTCAGTCGCCAAATTAACCGTAGCATTTTCTATCTGCTCGATTTTATTTAATGCTTTTTCTACTCTTACAGCACATGAGGCACAAGTCATCCCTTCAATATCTACAGTAAGTTGATATTGTTCTTGTTTTTTTTCAGCGCTTGCGGTCGACATATTAAATGCCTCATAAATGATTAAATTAATATCTATAGCTTAAACATTGCCATATTGGTAAGGTCAAGCCATCACCATAAAAAAAACAGGCGCATCCGCCTGTTTTTTTATTTACACATCCAATCATTGATAATGATTGTACGGTCTTAGTCTGCAGAAATATCTTCAAACAGTACTGAAGATAAATAGCGCTCGCCACCGTCTGGTAAAATCACCACAATAGTTTTACCCGCATTTTCTGGTCGTGCAGCCAATTTGGCAGCAGCAGCCATAGCTGCACCACTCGAAATACCCACCAAAATACCTTCATGAGTCGCTGTTTTACGCGCCCATTCAATTGCTTCAGCACTCTCAATTGCAAGTACTTCATCAACTAAATCAAGGTCAAGGTTTTTAGGAATAAAGTTCGCACCAATGCCCTGAATTTTATGTGGCCCTGGTGTTAAAGTTTCCCCGCGTTTTGCCTGACCAATAATTGGAGACTCTGCTGGCTCTACCGCAACCGAATAAACAGGCTGATTTTTCACTTGCTCAAAATAACGTGAAATACCTGAAATCGTGCCACCTGTACCTACGCCTGATACTAAAATATCAACTTTACCGCCAGTCGCTTCCCAAATTTCAGGGCCTGTGGTTAATTCATGAATTTTAGGATTTGCTGGGTTTTCAAATTGCTGAGGCAAATAATAAGTTTCTGGATGTTCTGCAACCAAACGTTCAGCTTCTTCAATCGCACCTTTCATGCCTTTTGCAGGCTCGGTTAATACCAAGTTTGCCCCAAAAGATTTTAAAACTTTACGGCGCTCAATACTCATGCTGGCTGGCATCGTTAACGTAATATCATAACCTTTAGCAGCTGCAACAAAAGCCAAAGCAATACCTGTATTACCACTGGTTGGCTCTACAATATGCATACCCGCTTTTAACAAGCCTTTTTCTTCAGCATCTGCAATTAAAGCAGCACCTACACGGCACTTTACAGAAAATGCAGGATTACGGCTTTCTACTTTTGCCAAAACCGTTGCATCCGACTGAATAACACGATTAATGCGTACAAGTGGCGTATTACCAATAGCCTCCGCATTATTGCTATAAACAGCAACACCTAAATTACTTGGTACTGGAAAAGCACTATCAGTTGTCATGAGTATTCCCTTAATTTTATACATCACTGCAATCTTAAGCATCATAACGCCAATTTGAAAGTGCTGTATATTTTTTGCCTAAAATACATAAATTTGTGCTAAATTTTTAATCGCCTTGTATATTCGTTATTCGATGTAGTAAATAAATGCATCTTTTTGATACATATAATTTTTATTGATATTTATTTTCACTAAAAACCATCAATTATCGGCATTTTTTTACAGCGCCTACGTCAGATAACCGTATACTTATTCCACGCCAAACCTATATGGATACTCTGAAATGAATACGGATCTAGAAATCACCAGTTTGCGTGATTCTGCAGATATCGTCGTCGGTGTTCTAAAATCCTTAGCAAACACTGATCGGCTACTTATATTATGTCACTTAGCGCAAGATGAACTAAATGTTTCACAAATCGAGCAAATGACAGACATCTGCCAACCCACATTATCTCAACAACTGATGATGTTACGTAAAAGTGATGTGGTGAGCACACGACGTGATGGCAAGCAAATTTATTACTCAATTAAAGACGAAAATTTGGTTACCGTACTCAAAACATTGCAAGATTTATATTGCACCGCACCTGAAGTCTAAAAAAATTCTTGGCTGACAGTACCTAAAAACAATTCTTCATTGACAGCCAATAGCCAGATTTTTTAGTCCCTTTATTCTACAAATCTCCATCCTCAGCAAAAAAACATATTTCACTTCGCTCTCTTATTACTTTAATTTTATCTCCATGCCTTAAAAATAAAGCATCAGAAATTTTGGCAGGACTTCTTAGCATTTTTTATGCATAATATATATTAAATTGTGATTTAGAATTTTTTATGTCAGATTTAAAACAACGCATCTTGGGTTATTTTCCTGCGTGGCAATGGCTACAAGACTATCATTTAGGTAAATTTAAATCTGACGTATTGGCTGCATTAATTGTGATTGCCATGTTGGTGCCACAAGGGATGGCCTATGCCATGCTTGCAGGTTTACCACCCATCATGGGCTTATATGCCAGTATGTTACCCATGATTATTTATGCTATGACAGGTAGTAGCTCGACTTTATCAATTGGGCCCGTCGCCATTATTTCTATGATGACATTTGCTACCCTCAACCCTTTATTTGAAGCTGGCTCACCAGTTTACATAGATGCAGCTATGTTATTGGCGGTAATGGTCGGGGTGATTTCTTTTTTATTGGGTATTTTTAGGTTTGGTTTTTTAATCCAATTGATCAGCCATCCGGTTATCAAAAGTTTTATTATTGCTTCTGCACTTATTATTGCTTTAGGACAAATCAAATTTTTGCTCGATGTTCCTTTAAATGGCAATAACATTCCGCAATTTATTCAAAGTGCTTGGCAATATTTATCTTTCACTCATATATTTTCATTATGCTTTGGCCTGATCGCAATTTTATTTTTAATTTATGCGCCAAAATTACTCAATAGCCAAGCTATACAAGGGCGAATCGGCTCAACCAATTTTTTAATAAAAGCACTCCCCTTAATTTTGGTGGTCATTTCCATTGCACTGACCATAGGCTTTGGCCTAAAAGCCTATGGGCTTAAAACAGTCGGTGAAATTCCTTCAGGATTTCCCCCTTTACACATGCCTTTCTGGACATGGGATTTGGTGCTTAAATTGCTTCCTGGCGCAGCGATGATTGCCATGATCAGTTTTGTCGAATCATTGTCCATTGCACAAGCCACAGCACTACAGCAACGTAGCCATCTCAATAGTAACCAAGAACTAGTCGCTTTAGGGCTTGCAAATTTAAGTGCAGGCCTAAGCTCAGCATTCCCTGTAACAGGCAGTTTGTCTCGTACTGTTGTTAATACCGATGCTGGTGCTAAAACGCCTATGGCTGGCGTTTTATCCTCAATCTTTATTATTATTGTAACGCTATACTTTACGAGCTTTTTTAAAGATCTGCCTTTGGTTATTTTGGCGGCCACTATTATTGTATCTATTTGGAAATTGGTAGATTTCAAACCTTTTGTGGATACTTGGCACTATTCGAAAGCTGACGGCATTGCGATGTGGATTACGTTCTTAGGCGTGATTGTTATTGATATTTCAACGGGCTTAATGATTGGTATTATTTCTACCTTTATTCTTATGCTTTGGCGTATTAGTCGACCACACATGGCGGTGATTGGCTTGGTTGAAGGCACACAACATTTTAGAAATATACAACGCCATCATGTGGTTACAACTGCAGATATTTTATCTGTTCGTATTGATGAAAGTCTCACATTCTTAAATGCCAATGCATTAAAAGGCTTTTTGATTAATGAAATTAGCCATCAAACTGAACTACGCCATGTAATTTTGAATTGCTCTAGTGTCAGTAGTATCGACTACAGCGCATTAGAAATGCTTGAAGAAATTAATGCAGAGCTTAGCAAACTCAATATTCGGTTGCATTTTTCAGAGGTCAAAGGTCCCGTCATGGACAAACTACAGCAATCTAAATTGCTTAAGCATTTAAGTGGCCAAATTTATTTGACGCATTTTAAGGCTATACAAAGCCTTTCTCCTAAAATTCTTGAATATCAAATCTAAATGATAAAAAAGCCTCAGCTTATGAGGCTTTTTTATCAATAAGTCATGTATTTTATTCAAAATCCAATGTATTTTTGTAAAAAATGCAACTGTAAAACAATAACTTAATTTTTATATTCATTTTTCTTACTAGCTAATAATTTTTTCAGTATAAAATAGGTGCCTAATTTTCATCAATTTTGTCATTGTAATTCTGACAAGGCTCTCCTATGTTCACTGCTTTTACGCGTTTGAGTTTAGTAACCCGAATTATTATCGCCATTATTTTAGGCGTATTGGTTGCTGTGTTTTTTCCAAATGCTGCCCCTTATTTGAGTATGCTCGGTGACTTATTCATCAAAGCATTAAAATCTGTTGCTCCAATTCTTGTATTTGTCTTGGTTTTAGCTTCTATTGCTAACTTTAAAGTTGGTAGTAGCAATGCTTACATTAAACCTATTATGTTGATGTATGGCATTGGTATGTTCTTAGCTGCCTTAAGTGCTGTTGTTGTCAGTATTATATCCCCAAGTACATTATTCTTGAATGTGCCACCTCAAGCTGATTTGACACCACCAGGAAGCCTTGCAGAAATTATGAAAAATTTGTTATTGAGTTTCGTCGCAAACCCAGTAACGGCTATTTCTGAAGCAAACTTTATTGGTATCTTGGCGTGGGCTGTAGCACTAGGCATTGCATTTCGTCATGCTGCTGACACCACTAAAACCTTCCTTACAGATGCAGCCAATGCAGTTAACAGCGTGATTCGCTTAGTTATTAGCTTCGCTCCTGTGGGTATTTTTGGTTTGGTTGCGGTGACATTTGCAGATGCAGGTTTAAGCACCCTTGCAAGCTATGCACATTTATTAGCGGTATTGATTGGCACAATGTTCTTTGTTGCTTTGGTGATCAACCCAATTATGGTGGCATTTGTAACACGCTCAAATCCATATCCATTGGTGTTCCAATGCTTACGTGAAAGTGGTATTACTGCATTCTTTACGCGTAGCTCTGCTGCCAATATTCCTGTGAACTTGGACTTAGCAAAACGTTTAGGTGTACCTGAATCAACTGCAAGTGTTGCTATTCCACTCGGTGCAGCAATTAACATGGCCGGCGCTTCTGTAACAATTACAGTGCTTACACTCGCAGCAGTAAATACCTTAGGAATTAACGTTGATTTCACAACAATGTTAATTTTATCTGTGTTGGCAACTATTTCGGCATGTGGCGCATCTGGTGTTGCTGGCGGTTCATTATTATTAATTCCTGTTGCTTGTGGCTTGTTTGGTATTTCATCAGATGTTGCTATGCAAGTGGTTGCAATTGGTATGGTCATTAGTGTTTTACAAGACTCTACCGAAACAGCCCTAAACTCTTCGACTGACGTATTATTTACTGCAGCTGTAGACCGTGGTTTAAAGTAATATACTCATTCGTATATAAAATGCGCTGTTTATTATGCCATTTCAAACTTTACCAGCATGGATACAACTTGGCGCATTCTTTCTTGCGATGAATGCAGGCATGATCAATGTCATTGGCTTGGTCACTGTTCTGCATCAGTCTGTATCTCATATGACAGGCAACGTCAGTATGCTTGCTCAAGCCATCATCACATGGCAACCCGAACATGTGTTGTATTTGGTTCTGGTCATTCTTTGCTATGTGATTGGCTCATTTTATAGTGGGCTCATTCTGGGAAATAGTCACTTTCGCTTAGGGCACCTTTATGGCATTCCCTTAAGCTTGGTGGCTTTTTTTATTTTACTCTGTTGGCTATTGGTACCTTATTTCCCAAGATATGCACTTTTATGGGCTTGTGTGGCAATGGGCGTACAAAATGCCATGGTTAGCCACTATAAAGGCACAATTATTCGCACGACGCATTTATCTGGTGTATTAACCGACTTAGGTTTAGCACTAGGTTATCAGCTACGTGGCCTTCCAGTAGAAAAACGCAGAATATTACTGCATGTACTCATCTTAATAGGCTTCTTTTTAGGCGGGATAGTTGCTTCTTTACTTTATCCTTTATTAAAATTGAATACATTCTTAATACCCGCAGCCTTAAGTCTTTGCATGAGTGCTGTGTACTGGGTCATTTATTTGCGCTATCGGCACATTCAACATTAGTTTGGACTTTTTTTTCATGGTTAAAAATGCATTACAAGCACAGCTACTCAAAGCTGGCTTGGTCGACAATCAAAAGGCAAAAAAACTGTCAAAACAAGCAGCTCACGCAAAACGTACTGGTGACAGCAATGAAGCAGAAATAAAGGCAAAAATTGCACAAGATCAGCAGCAAAAGCAAGCGCGTGACCAAGCTATCGAACAAGAGAAAAAGGCTGTTTTACAAGAAAAAGAGCTAAAAGCTGCCATTGTTCAAATGATCAATCAGCATAAAATTCGCCAAACCGATGGCGATTCTGTGTATCAATTTATTGATGAAAACAAAATTAAAAAGGTTTATATCAATCAACAAATTTATAATGCTTTGGTTGCAGGTAGTCTTGTTGTTGCAAAAGACAACGACAGCTATGCATTTTTACCTAAGCCATTGGCTGAACGTATTAACAGCAAAATGGAAGGCTTTATTATTGTCAATAATTCCGAGAAGAATGAACAAACCACTGAGGAAGAAGATCCTTACGCAGCGTACGTCATTCCAGATGATTTGATGTGGTAATTCTTGCTATAAGCAGTATTAAAGCCCCGTTGTTTTGCACATGGGGCTTTTTTAATAATATAAGCAGTAAATTAATCAGCCAGTAAGTCTGCCAATACTTGATCCATGAGCTCACCTTGTTGTGGTTGCGTTTTCCAAATACATTGACTCGCCTGCATGGCCTGAACAAAACTTGAATCGTCATAAACAATCGTATTTAAAAATCGCATGCCTGGCATGTCTTGTAATAACTGGTTGGCGTGTTCGATTTCTTGCGCTTCAGTTTGCATGGGTATTTTGTTCAAAAGCACATATACACGTAATTGTGGATTGGATTGCTTCATGGCTATCGCCAGTTCCACCATCTCAGCAAGGAGCTTTAAATCTTGCGCTGTTACACCAGTTGGAATAATCATTTTATGCGCATGCTTTAATACTGAGCGTAGTGCTTTACTATCGTGTCCATCAATATCTACCACTATCTTATCGTATTGCTTTTGCAAATGCTGTATGCGCTGATCTAGTGTGATGGCATCATTTTCTGAGACATCAAGGTGCTCAAAAGCGAGATTTTTATCATGTTGTAGCGCCCATTCAAAATGGTCAGTGCTTAAATCTGCATCTAAAAGCATGGTTTTGTGATTTTGCTTTAAATATTCACACAAATGCATTGCAATGGTGGTTTTACCTGAGCCAGCTTTTAAACTGCTAATCACATAAATATCTGCCACTGTTTATCCCCCTTTAATTATTTTCACGCCAGAGCAAAAACAGCGCCTGCTCAATTATTTTTCTATATATATTTTCATGTGCCGATTCTCAAAAGTGAACCCTACTGACTCGTCATTCATCTCGTTTTATTTATTCATTACACTAAAATATATTCAAATTTAGTCAATTACTCTCACCAATCAAAACAGCTTTTAGATCGCAACTCTGCTATAAGTACAATTGCTATAAAGGTATGAATTTCAGTTAATATAGAGCGGTAACGCTACAAAGAAAGGTGATTGTCGTATGTTAAAGTGGTTTGAAAAATTGGTAGATCCCTACCCAACCAAAGGCTTAAATGAACCTTTGCCTACCACTTTCTTTGCCTTTGTTTGGAAAGCAGCAGATGGCGTAAAGCGCTATTTACTACTTTTGGTCTTATGTACAGCTGGTGCTGCCAGCTTTGAAGCACTACTCTATGCCAAAATTGGTGACTTGGTGAACTGGTTGAGCCAAAGCCAGCCTGAAACATTCATGGCGAATCATCAGCAAAATTTGATTATTTTAACCAGTATTTTACTGGCCAATGTTTTCTTCTCCAGCTTACAAACAATTGTTAAACATCAAATGCTCTATAGCAGCTTTCCGATGCGATTACGCTGGCGTTTTCATAACCTTTTACTACAACAAAGTCTCGATTTTTTTCACAATGATTTTGCCGGTCGTTTATCTGCCAAAGTCATGCAAACTGCATTAGCAGTACGCGAATTTTGGATTATTTTAGGCGACATGTTGGCCTATGTTTTAATTTATTTCGTTACCGTCAGCTTGGTATTTGCTGCCATTTCGCCAATGCTACTCATCCCACTGATGTTGTGGCTTGTTCTGTTTATTGCATCTGCAGCTTACTTTATTCCAAGGCTCAGCAAAATTTCAAATAAACAAGCCGATGCACGTGCCGTAATGACAGGCCGAGTCACAGACGCCTACACCAACATTCAAACGGTGAAGCTGTTTGCACATGCTGGCCGTGAAAGCCAATATGCCAAAAGCTCAATGCAAGAGTTTATGGTGACTGTGTTTAAACAAATGCGTTTAGGTGCATGCTATTCTATTAGTATTAGCATTTTAAATATTGTGCTATACGGCGGTGTGATTGGAACAGCCGTATATTTATGGCTACATGGCCAAGCTGAACTTGGTGTGATTGCAGCTGCAACAGCAATGATTTTAAAGCTGAGTAGTATTGCTGAATTTATTATGTGGCAAACTTCTGCACTGTTTGAAAATGTCGGAACAATTCAAGATGGTATGAAAACTTTAGGGCGCCGTATTAATATTCAAGACAAAGAAAATGCCCAAGAGCTACAAGTACCGCATGGCGAAATTAAATTTGAAAATTTAAGTTTTGCCTATAATGATAAAAAAGTAATTGATCAGTTCAATTTAACCATCCAACCTGGTGAAAAAATCGGTATTGTGGGGCGCTCAGGTGCAGGTAAATCCACACTTATTCAGTTACTTTTACACTTTTATCGTATCAACGAAGGTCGTATTTCGATTGATGGCCAAAATATAGAAGATGTTACACAAGACAGCTTAAGAAAAAACATTGCTTTAGTCACGCAAGATACTTCGTTATTGCATAGAACTGTTGAAGAAAATATTAAATATGGTCGACCAGATGCTTCAGATGAAGAAATGTTTGATGCCGTACGTAAAGCCAAAGCAGAAGAGTTTATCCCTCAGTTGGTCGACTTACGTGGCCAAAAAGGCTATGACGCTTTTGTCGGTGAGCGTGGTGTAAAACTATCGGGTGGGCAACGTCAACGTATTGCAATTGCACGTGTATTTTTAAAGGATGCACCTATTTTAATTTTAGATGAAGCAACCAGTGCTTTAGACTCTGAAGTTGAAGCAGCCATTCAGTCCAGTTTAGATGAATTGATGCAAGGTAAAACTGTGATTGCGATTGCACATCGTTTATCTACGATTGGACAAATGGACCGCTTGATCGTACTTGATCAGGGTCGCATTGCAGAACAAGGCACACATGATGAATTAGTTGCTTTAAATGGAATTTATGCACATTTATGGCAACGTCAAACAGGTGGTTTTTTACTCGAGCAGTCTTAATTTTTAACTATTCTGTATCGGAACATAAGGAAATTTAACCGCATGCTATATTTGGAAGATATTAAAATTGGCGATCGCTTTATCAGTCGTGAATATGAAATGACCCTTGCGGAAATTAAACAATTTGCACAGGCCTATGATCCACAACCCTTTCATACCGACGAAGCACTGGCAGCCGAACACCCAATTTTCCAAGGTATTGCAGCCAGTGGTTGGCATACAGCAGCCGTCACTATGCGCTTATGGACAGAGTGCTTTCCGATCGCCAATGGCCTGATTGGCTCTGAAACCAGTGTGCGCTGGCCACGGCCGACCCGACCAGGTGATAAAATACATGTGGAAGTTGAAATTGTTGCGATCACGCCATCGCGTAGTAAGCCTGATCGTGCCATTGTGACTTACATTACACAAGCACTGAATCAAACGCAGGATGTAGTTTATATTTCCACCACAAAAATTGTGGTATTTAAAAAAGAAACATCTTAAATTCAGTACTGCTATTTTTAGTTTCGAAGCTTTACTTGAGCTCAACAGTCTGGATGCATATTGTCCAACAATTTTAATGGGCTTATCTTGGATTTCATGCCAATATAAGTCCGAATATAAAAATATAAAATGATTGCAATGGATCGCGCATGAAAACAAACGCCACACGTCAAGATCAAGGTATACCAGGTGTTTATGGCTTACTTCTTTTAGATGTAGTCTCTCGTTGGGGTTACAATGATCAAACTCTATTTTCGCCATTTGATCTCAATAGCGAACAACTTGCAGATCCTGATTATCGCATCCCTACACCTGTCGCGAATCAATTGATTCAACATGCTTTAAGATTAACGGGTGAACCAACTTTAGGGTATCACCTTGGCAACCAAATGCGGATTTCTATTCATGGTTTTATTGGTTATGCCATTATGACTGCTGAGAATATTACCGATGCATTAATCTTAGCCAATCGATTCATACAACTGCGTTTACCTTTTTTACAATTATTTTTTTCGACTTTTGGCAACAAGGCAACCATACAATTACAAACTGATATTGAACTTGAGCCAATCCGTTCAGAAATTTCGATCGCCTTAATGTTCGGTCTCATCAGTATGGGTAAGGCAATTACCGGCGTAGATGATGCTTCAGGGGAAATTGATTTCGATTTTCCACAGCCAGAAGGCTTTGAACGATTTATGGCCAAGTATCCAAATCATACTTTCCGTTTTGATCAGCCTCACCTACTCCTGAGCTTTAACAAAAACTATTTAAGCAATAAACTGGTCAATGCCGATCCGATCGCCAGCCAAATTGCAATTAATCAATGTGAAGCTGAACTTTCTGCTTTAGGTGAACGCCATCGAATTGCAATGCGTGTACGGGATATTCTAACGAACTCAGAGCAGCATTATTTAAGTATTGAAGCCGTCGCTGAACGCTTATTTATGTCAGATCGAACGTTGAAACGTCAATTGGCAGCCGAAGGCACTTCTTTTTCTACCTTGGTCGATGAAGTTAGATACCGTCATGCCACCTCCTTATTATCCCGCACTGACTTTACCTTAGAGCAAATTGCCGATGAACTTGGCTATAGCGACGTTGCAAATTTTAGTCGTGCTTTTAAACGTTGGAGCGGTCGTAGCCCAAGTAACTGGCGTAAAGACCCTTATTTATAATTCTGACTGATTATTGCTTTTTTTTTTAACTAAAAGCATGTATAAACATGCAAAAATGACTTTCACAGCTTTAAGGAGTTATCCATGAATCATCCTTCAGAACTAAAATATGCACGTACACATGAATGGGTGCGTATTGAAGGTGATCTTGTTGTAACGGGTATTTCAGACCACGCTCAAGACGCGTTAGGTGATTTAGTTTATGTTGAAGCACCTGAAGTAGGTCAAAAAATTACTGCTGGCGAACAAGCAGGTGTAGTTGAATCAGTAAAAACTGCATCTGATATTCATGCACCTATTACGGGTACTGTTGTAGAAGTTAATCCAGATTTAGAAGATGACCCTGATTTTGTAAATGATTCACCTTATGACAAAGGCTGGATTTATAAAATTAAACCAGACAATATTGCAGATGTTGAAGGCTTACTCAGCAGTGCTGATTACGAAGCTGGCCTTTAATTTAGTACTCTAAGTTTGAAACCAAATAAAATCAGCCAGATGGCTGATTTTATTTTTTCAGTGATAATAATTGGTTCGACTCAGCCTAACCTATCTCGTTTTGTTATGTTTAAAACCAATAGAATTCAGGTTTTTCTCAATATGAATTGTACAAATAACCCGAGTTTAAAATAATAAAGGCATGATTTTTATCATGCCTTTATTCAATAGCTAGATGTTTAGATGCGAGCAAATTTGCTTAGGATGCCTTCTCACCTTCAGCGGGCTCTTCTTCCTTGCTTTCACTCATCATACTAAAACTAGAGGTTGACTCGAGTGCAGGGTTTGCACGGCTACTTTTCAGTTTAATTTGTAAACGTAACTCATTGGTTGAATCGGCATTACGCAGCGCTTCATCATACGAAATTGCGCCTTCGTTATATAAATCAAATAATGCCTGATCAAAAGTCTGCATACCAAGCTCACGTGATCTTGCCATAATTCCTTTTAATTCATGGAATTCACCTTTTAAAATCAAGTCTGAAATTAATGGTGTATTCAACATAATTTCCACAGCAGCACGGCGCCCTTTACCATCTTCTGTACGAATTAAACGTTGCGAAATAATCGCCTTCATATTAGACGATAAGTCCATAAGCAACTGATTTCTATGCTCTTCTGGGAAGAAGTTAATAATTCGGTCCAAGGTTTGGTTGGCATTATTGGCATGCAAAGTCCCCAAACATAAGTGCCCTGTTTCAGCAAAGGCAATCGCATGTTCCATGGTTTCCGTATCACGGATCTCACCAATTAAAATAACATCGGGTGCTTGGCGCAAGGTATTTTTTAAAGCGTTGTGCCAAGAATGACAATCCACACCAACTTCACGGTGGGTAATCATCGATTTTTTATGCTTATGTACATATTCGACTGGGTCTTCAACCGTAATAATATGACCAGCCGAATTTTCATTGCGATGGTCAATCATGGCAGCCAAGGAAGTTGACTTACCAGAGCCTGTACCACCAACAACCAATACCAAACCACGTTTTTCCATAATCACATGCTTAAGTGATTCGGGCAATTTTAACTGAGTAAATGTTGGAATTTCATTGGTAATGGTACGAATGACCATACCTACATTTAATTGTTGCTGAAATACATTCACACGAAAACGTGAAATTTCTGGCACACTAATCGCAAAGTTACATTCTAGTTCCGCATCAAACTCTTTACGTTGCTTTTCATTCATTAAGCTATATGCAAATAATTTGGTTTTATCTGGTGTTAAAGCTTGCTGACCAAAAGGCTTCATTAAACCTTGGTGCTTAATACTCGGTGGAAAATCAGCCGTAATGAATAAGTCAGAACCGCCGTACTCAACAACTTTGGTTAACATGTGGAACATTAAGCGACGTGCTTCTTCAAGCAACTCAGCTGAGTACATAGTGGTTTTCCCCAAACACAAAAAGCAGTAGACTTAATCGAGTAAAAGCCTACTCATGATTATTTTTTAAAATTCAATTGTGCATGTTTTTTATTATGCGCTCAATTATAAACATCTAATTTTAAAACATTTTCTAATAAAAAATGTCTATATCATCATATTTATAGGTAAAATATTGACTTATGACCTTTTGTCGCTGGACTAAAATGCAAATGTAAACACAAAAGTGGCCAAGTCAAATACTCAGCCACTTCCAAAAGTTGATCATAATCTTCACGCGCTACGCTTTAAACTTTGAGTACGTAATTGTTCGGCAACTTCAAGTAAAAGATCCTCGGTTTTGCTCCATCCTAAGCAACCATCAGTTACAGATTGTCCATAACACATCTGGTCAGAAATTTTTTGTGCGCCATCCACCAAAAAGCTTTCTAACATAACACCACGGACATTACTTAACTGACGTTCTAATACAATTGTGCGTAGCACTTCAGGCTGTAACATTGGATCTTTACGGCTATTTCCATGGCTACAATCAATCACTAAAGCAGGCATTTCATGTTTAATTTTGGCTTGGATTTTTTCTATTTCAGCTAAGGCATAGTTTGGGCCAGCATTTGAACCGCGTAAAATTAAATGTGCTTTTGGATTACCTTTAGACATTAAAATACTTGGTAACCCAGATTGACTCATGCCCATGAATTGATGCGGTTGCGATGCAGATTGAATCGCATCTAAAGCAATTTGAATTGAGCCATCTGTACCATTTTTGAAGCCAATGCTATAAGGCATGTGACTCGAGATTTCACGGTGAATTTGTGATTCGCTGGTGCGTGCGCCAATTGCACCCCATGCCAATAAGTCATCGAAATAGGCTGTGGCCATTGGGCTTAAAATTTCTGATGCAATAGGTAAACCGATTTCGATAATTTGCAAATAAAGCTCACGTGACTTTTGTAAACCTGATTGCATATCAGATGAATTGTCTAAATTTGGATCGTATAGGAAACCTTTCCAACCCACTGTGGTACGTGGTTTCTCAATGTATGCACGCATGACAAGGAATATTTGGTCTTGAACTTGTGCCTGAATTTTTTTGAGTTTTTCTGCATATTCAAGTGCAGCAACAGGGTCATGAATTGAGCATGGTCCAGTAATGACCATTAAACGGCGATCTTTGCCTTCGAGTATATTTTGTATAGTTTGACGCTGAGTCGCAATTTGCATTGCCAATGTATTTGAAAGTGGTAATTGCGCTTTCAATTGGTGCGGTAAGCTTAAAATAGTTTCTGCTGTAACAGTTTTTTCTAATGTGATATTTAAGGCATTCATTGGTCATTCCTTTGGACTGTGCGCATGACAGTCCGATCTTTTATTTGAGCGTTATGGGTCTAAGGGATTGCTGGCTGAGTGTCATAAATTGACTAAAGTAAAACCAATATGCGCTGCTAAAATATGAATAGTTAAAAGTCATCATGTCTAATCTTCCAAAAGTGTTATAAAAATCGAGATATAAAAAAACCTGATCAGGGTTGCCGATCAGGTATAAACTTGGTGGGCAACCATTTTCCGTGCCCGAACGCGTTCAGGCAATTATCTAAATTGCCAAAAATAATAGTAAGCGTTTGAGATTAATGGTTGCTTTAACATCTTGATTTCATCAAAAGGTATCTGTCTGAAAATTAAAATACGCTGTATTCAATACTTTGACAATAGCATTTCAATAAATTATTGCTAAATATTTACACTATTTTTTGCTCAAAAGCACATTTTAGCTATATTTATAGTTCATCTACTGTTTTTAATATTTAAATCATTTTCTCGACGGGTCTAAATTATGCTGAACGACAAACAGGCTGATGTTTCTGTAGTATAAAAAGCATCAATCCTTCAAAAACTCAGAATTGATGCTTTCTCATCGAGTTTAAACTCTATTGCTTAATTTAACCGAATAAAGCCTGTAAACGTGTTTTGGCTTTAGTAGCATAATATTTTGCTTCTGCTTTCCAGTCATTAGGTAATGATGCTTTCGCCAAACGTACCCAGACACTGCCAAACTGCTTCATAAAGCTGGCTTCATTGTAGTTAATACCATATTCAGCACACAACGCTTTAATTTTTGGCGCAACTTCGGCATAACGGTTGGCTGGCATGTCTGGGAATAAATGATGCTCAACCTGATGGCTTAAGTTACCACTTAAAATATGCAACCACTGTGTGCCTGTGAAATTACTCGAACCACGGATTTGTCGTAAATACCATTCTGCGCGGGTTTCGTTCTCGGTATTGTCCATTTCAAAAGTTTCAGCATCTTCTGTGAAATGTCCGTTAAAAATTACTGCAGATGCCCATAAACTACGAATCACGTTTGCAACTGTATTACCTGCAAATACTGGGATTGCATTAGGCCCAGCAATTAATGGAAAAAATACATAGTCTTTTAGAATTTGGCGTTTCATTTTTTTACGGACATCGGCCGCTTCTTCCCACACTTGTGCCCAAGTTTTGGTTTTATACGCTATTACATCTTCTAAGTGTAAGCGTTGAATTCCAACATACCATTCAAAAAACACCATCAGTTGAATCGCAAGTGGAATATTAAACAAGAAGCGTGGCTCCCATTTTTGCGAATCACTCACTCGAATCAGTCCATAGCCAACGTCATGATCCATACCGACAATATTGGTATAGGTATGATGGACGTAATTATGGGTATATTTCCAATCTTGACCTGTGGCCATTGTATCCCAATCATAATTGGCACCATTCAAACTAGGATCGTTCAGCCAATCAAATTGACCATGCATCACATTGTGGCCAAGCTCCATGTTTTCAACGATTTTAGAGATACCTAATAACCCTGTAGCCAAGAGCCATACTGGTGGCACCCAACCTGCAAACATGAGCATGCCACGCGATGCAATTTCGCTATAACGTACAAAGTTACGAATTTTATAGATATATTGCGCATCTTTTTCATTGAGGCTGTCCATCACTTCACGACGGATGGCTTCAATTTTTGCGCCCAGCTCTTCTACTTGTTCAGAACTTAAGTAGTGAGACTTGCTTTTTTCATTAAAAAATACGGGTTTATTCATTTTTATTGCTCCCCTAAATGCGTTATAGATTAATTACAACTGGACTGATGGCCTGAGAAATACACAATTTAATTTGTGTATTATTGCCTTGGTCAATTTCACCAGTGAGCACATTGCGTACGGCACCTTGCACTTTGGTACATGAGCAAGTGTTACAGATGCCAATTCGACAGCCATGCGCTGGTTTTAATCCGGCCTTTTCAGCACTTTCAAGCAAGCTAGCATCTGCCATAAAGGTCTGCTGTGCGCGTGCAAAAGTCACTTGTTGCGCCTCTAATGTAGGATCAATCGTTAACTGAAAATATTCAGTTTTCAGCTGATTTTGTCGCTTAGCAGATTCATACAATGCATATAAGTCTTGCATCATGCCCGCTGTACCACAGGCATAGCACATGCGACTTTCAAAATCTGGGACCAAATGCTTCAGTAATTTTTCACTGAAGTGCAACTTGGTTTTGCTGGTATCGATAAGATGATATGTAAAGTTTTGGAACTGTTGATGCAAAATTTCAATTTCATGATGATAAGCACTGTCACGGCTAAAATAGATCATTTCAATTGATTGATTTTGCTTTAACGCATGCTTCAGGAGTGAATAAATTGCAGTAATTCCACTGCCTGATGCGATCAGTAAAACTGGCTCTGTAGATGGTGTGTTTAACGTAAATTCGCCTTGTACTTGCGAAATTTCAATCACCGAATGGATCGGCATTGCTGCCAACGCATTTGAAACTACGCCCTGTTGTTTTACTGCAATATGAATGCCATATTCATCAATATTGATAATGCTATAGCCACGTTGCTGGCGCACACCTTTCACCACAACGGTGACTAAAAGCGATTGACCAGCCTGAAACTTACTTGCATCAAAATTATGATTTGGACGCAATATAAACTCATGAAAATCTTGGCTTAAAGCACGCTTTGAAACCAGCTCGGCTTTGACCTTTTTCCATGCCCATGTTGGATGAAATTTTTCTGCAACAAAGTCAACAAAATCTTCGCGAACCCATTCAGGTGTATAGACTGCTGTGTTCATATTGCCCCCTGTAAAATTATTAATATACATTTGTTCTTTTATTTCTGGATACAATATAGTCGTTCGAAAAAATGGACTATGTCATTTCAGGTCAAAACAGGTGTTTTTCACACTTTTTATCATTTTTGTCTAACAATCAATGTAAAAAACCAAGCCGAAGCTTGGTTTTTAAATTTGACTAAATTACTAAGATTTAAGCTTATTCTGCAAAATTAACCACTGAACGAATAGATTTCCCCTCATGCATTAAGTCAAAGGCTTCATTGATTTTATCTAGGCCCATCGTATGGGTTACAAACGGCTCAAGTTGAATATCACCATTCATTGCTTCTTCGACCATACCTGGTAATTGTGAACGACCTTTTACGCCACCAAAAGCAGTCCCTTTCCATGAACGGCCAGTGACCAATTGGAATGGACGCGTAGAAATTTCTTGGCCAGCACCCGCCACACCAATAATAATTGATTGGCCCCAACCTCGGTGTGCACATTCCAATGCTGAACGCATCACATTGGTATTACCAATACATTCAAAGGAGTGATCTACGCCCCAACCTGTCATTTCTACAATTACTTCTTGTACAGGACGATCGTGCTCTTTTGGATTAACAAAATCGGTCGCACCAAAATCTTCAGCCAATTTGAATTTTTCTGGGTTAGTATCTACCGCAATAATACGGCCAGCTTTGGCTTTTTTTGCACCTTGTACAACAGCCAAACCAATACCACCTAAACCAAATACTGCAACTGTGTCGCCTTCTTGCACTTTAGCGGTATTTTTTACAGCACCTAGACCTGTTGTTACGCCACAGCCCAATAAGCAGACATGTTCATGGTTCGCTTCTGGGTTAATTTTTGCTAAGGATACTTCCGCAACAACGGTATATTCAGAGAAAGTCGAACATCCCATATAGTGGTAAATAGGTTGACCTTGGTAAGAAAAACGAGTCGTACCATCTGGCATTAAACCCTTACCTTGAGTTGCACGTACAGAAACGCATAAGTTGGTTTTACCAGACTTACAGAACAAACACTCACCGCACTCTGCTGTATAAAGTGGAATAACATGATCACCAGGTTTAACACTGGTAACACCCTCGCCAACTTCGACTACAACACCTGCACCTTCATGACCTAACACAGCAGGAAAAACGCCTTCAGGGTCATCACCAGATAAAGTAAATGCATCTGTATGACAAACCCCTGTATGACTGATTTTAACCAATACTTCACCCGCCTGAGGTGGTGCGACATCAATTTCTACAATTTGTAAGGGTTGACCTGGCCCAAATGCAACAGCAGCACGTGATTTCATAAGGATAACTTCCTGTAGAGGCTAAATTAACAGATGAGCTACAGTAACCGCTTTTTATTCACAGAAGCAACCTTTAACATGGTGATATTCTGATCATAAAATTTATAGCGAAATAAATCATTTATGTATAAAGACATCACGCTAAAAACAGTTGCACTGCCCATCATGCTATTACCATTAGTGGGATGTAGTTTAGCTATGAATCAAGCACCAAAAGATAAGCCAATTTCTGTTTCATCGGCACATTGGTTCAATGATGAAAATAGCGCAGCAGAACTAGCCCAAGGTCAAACTGCATTTTTAGCTTTAGATGATGCTTTTATGAGTATTGCCTCTCGTATACATCTTATTCGGAATGCTAAGCACAATATCGACTTGCAATACTATATTTGGAAAGATGATTTTATTGGCCACATGATGTTGCAAGAATTATTAAAAGCTGCAGATCGTGGGGTAAAAGTTCGTTTATTAATTGATGATCAAAATGGAACTCAATTAGATGACACGCTAAAGGCACTGGCATCACATCCTAATTTTTCTATTAAGATTTTTAATCCTTATAAATACCGAAATTTTCGTGTCATTGATTACGCATTTCGCTTAAAGCAGATTAACCACCGCATGCACAATAAATTGATTATTGCGGATGGTGCAATTGCTGTAACGGGTGGCCGAAATATTAGCCGAGAATACTTTGATGCAAGTGAAAGCTTTCAATTTACCGATTTAGATATTTTGTTTTATGGCACAGCCGTGCAAGAAGCCAACGCGGTTTTTCTACAATTTTGGAATGATGATCTGAGCTATAGCGTAACTCAACTTTTAGGATCCAGCTCTACGGCTGAATTAGCTCAGTTACGGCAACATTATGAACTGGATGCTGTGCGTAAAAATAATGTAGAGAATCGCATTGAATATGCACAAAAAGTTCTGTCAGCAGAGTTAAAACAAAAACAAATTCGCTGGGCAAATGCGCACTTTATCGCAGACCATCCTAATAAAATTCGTGGAACAGCGCATGATCAACAGCTCATTTATAAACAAATGCAGCACTTAATGGGCAACCCAAAACACAACATGGAATTGGTTTCGGCCTATTTTGTGCCTACTGAAAAAGGTACAGCTTACTTAGGTGCTTTAGCACAAAATAAGGTAAAAGTTCGTGTACTCACCAATTCCTTAGCTGCCAATGATGTCGCGGTCGTACACTCTTTTTACCAAAAATACCGTAAGGATTTACTCAAAAATGGCGTAAAACTTTATGAGTTTAAACCGTATATTGAACGTAATAAGCGTACATGGTATGAAATTGTCACGGGGAATATTATTCCCGCTAAAGGTAAAAATGCATCGAGTCTACATGCAAAATTCTTTGATATAGATGGAATGGTCTTTATTGGCTCATTTAATTTCGACCCACGATCAGCAAACTTGAATACTGAAGTTGGCTTAGTCGTTGAGTCTGAGCAATTACAAAATGAAATTTCTGCATTATTAGATCAATATCTTCCACATATTGCCTATGAAGTTAAATTAGATCAAAACAATGATTTAATTTGGTTAGATCGACAGGCAAATGGGACAATCAAAGAATTAAAACAAGAACCCGAAACAACTAAATTCCAAAGATTGAGTATGAAGTTCGTGTCTTATTTGCCACTTGAATGGATGATGTAATTGCAAATGAATGACATAATTAACTTTTCAGTGGCAAAATCATGAAGAGTTACCGCTGAACTCTAAATAAAGCCAAGCCTTTTAAATTTTTGATAAAAGCAATATTTTGAAATCCAGCTTGTTTTAAAGCCTCTTCATGCTCATCAATTGACATATAAAGATCATTATCTTGCATCGCGTCAGGCGCAAAAATATGAGCACAGACAAAATAAATGCTCTGTTTATGCATTAAACTTCGGATCGTATGATGAAATTTATGTACATGGCATTTATGACGTAGTTCATGTAATGCTTGATGGATAATGATAATATCAAACCGATTTTGAAGCTCTTCAGCAGTTTGTATATTTACATTCACATCTTTGTGTTGCGATTGGCTCAAATTGTTCAGCAATATATTTTCCCAGCGCTGTTTTTTAAAATCGCCCGTTATAAATTGGATTCTGTTCAGTTCTGATGCTGATAGTCTATTTTTAGCCAAGGTATGCATGGCGTCTGAGAAATCAAAAGCGGTGTATTGGATATTCGGGCCATGTTTTAACACATGGGACGCCAAATAACCCGGACCTGAACCCAGCTCCAAAATGCGGGCATTTGGCGCATGCTGTGATATTTCAGCAACATAATCGTCAAATATTTCATACCGCCACGGCCGCTTTACGTTGACTTCATTGGCCCACTGCACTGCATCCGCTTCATTTCTAAGGTCGATCGGACTTAAAACATCTTCTACCATTTTTATAATCCCCATCATAATCTGTAATGCGTATTTGAATGCAGACTGATATGTATATGTTTATTCTTTATATAAAATAAAGATCAGTTCATGCAATCGTTTTACAGCTATATTTCATTGCTTTAAAATTGTATTTTTTCTGTGCCCCGCTATTATTGTGATTCTCCCTCCTATGCAATTTTTTGATTTAAGCCGACAATTTAATTTAAGTGATATTTTAACGCCAAATAAGACTTTAAACGACTTAGAAGCGCAAGAATGGATGCTCTCTAAAGTCCGTGTTGAACATGACTGCCTCTCTGAAAATGAACTGATTGAAGGACAAGCTGTTTTAAAGTCGAGCCAAAATATTCAAATTGAATTGGAATGGCTGATTCAAGATACAGGTTATGAGTTGCAAGTATTATTCAAAGGCATTGAAACTCCAGCTTCAAGTGAAACATTGGTGCTAGTTAAAGGTGCACAGTTAATTGATGCAAATGAACAGCAACTGTCTGCGCAAGCGCTAAGTCTGTGGATTGATGGTACCTTGTTGCCCATGATGCCAAATATCCGTAAAGAAATTAAAGCCCGTTTAAATCTGTGGGATTATGTTGAATATGATGGCTGATGCATTTTTTGCACGATCATTTCATTATGTTTTGTCGAATCCCAAATGTATATCTTTAAGATTTTTTAAATCACATTCCCCTAACCTGCATGTAATATTTTTTGTGCATTCAGGCATGTGACCAAAACATCGTAGACTTTTTTATCTATACACTGTGCGACATTAAAACGCATAAACTGATGTGCATTTTTCGCTTGGCTAAATGAATTGCCCGGAGCAAGAATAATACCGTTGGCCAGACAGCTTTTAGACAGTTCAGCTGCATCTATATGCGCAGGCAACTGACACCAAAGGAACATTCCTGCTTTGGGCATTGCGATAGGATGTATATCCAATGTTGCTAATTGCTTGACCGTTGCCATCATGTGTTTTTGTAGCTGCTTTTTAATCCATTCAATATGTCGGATATAACTGCTGTCCGTCAGTGTCTGATAAATAATTTCAGCATTCAAATGACTGGTATTGAAATGCGTCGCAATGTTGAGGTCGATGAGCTGATCAATCATGGCCTCTTGCGCAATAATATAACCGCAGCGCACGGCTGCAGAGAGGGTTTTGGTAAAACTGCCAATCTGTATCACCTGTTTTAAACCCAACAAGGTCAAATAGCGCGGTGCATGAAAATATTCCAATTCAGCAAAAATATCATCTTCAACAATCATTAAGCCATTTTGTTCTGCCAATTTTGCAATCTCGAAGGCAGTTTGCATTGAAAGCGTTGCACCTGTTGGGTTATGAATACCCGAATTGGTTAAATACAGTTTAGGCTGAAATTGCAATGCGTGTTTGAATGCTTCAATCTCTGGGCCATACTTGCCAAATGGCACAGCAATACAATTGAGCCTGTGCGCTTTTGCTAAAGCTCTAAAATTAAAATAACACGGGTCATCAATAATGATGTAATCACCCGCTTGTAATAAGTTTCTGAAAATTAAATCAATAGAATGCGTTGCAGAATCACTAATCAAAATTTGCTGCAGATTTAAATGCACATCATAAGCCTCACGCTTACGCGCAATATAGCGCCGTAAATCGGCATGGCCGTGTGGCGTAGAATAATCTAATAAAAAATGGCTTTCAGATTTCGCAACCAGTTTAAGTGCTTTGCGAAGTGTTTGCTCAGGTAGCCATTCTTTAGGAAGCCAACCACAGCCGGGTTTAAGCATATTGTCATGTGCATCTAAAGACTGCCGTGAAATCCAGAGCGGGTCTACTTCTCGGCTATACTCAATTGTAAGTTCTGCCAATAACGAGTTTGTGTTCGAGTTTTTGCGCACATAGTAGCCTGCACCTACGCGTGATTCCAACACTCCTGTACTCACAAGCCTCGCATAAGCCTCCACAATAGTTGAAACCGAGCAACCTAGCTGTTTCGCATATTGACGGACTGAAGGCACACGGCTACCTTCAAGCAATTTTTTCTGCTCAATTAGCAGCTTGATCTGCTCCATTGCCCATTCAATTTTTGTCATGTTTTATGCCCAGTATTCAATTTTTTCAATATTCACCTATGCGCTAAAATTATAAAAATATGCGCTTCAATGCAAATTGTATGGGTATTTTTAGCATTACAGTTATTTAAAATTGTACTGGACTGTATGTGTTTTATCGTCATGCCATGATTTACATTTTACTCACTTACTTAACTAAAAGATGAATAGAGCGAAAATGAACTTCAGGATTCAAAACATTCAAACAGGCTGGCTGCATGGCTTCATTGGTGTCGCTATTTTTGCAGGCTCTATGCCGGCAACACGTGTTGCCGTACAAGGTTTCAGCCCTGAATTTCTGACCGGTGCACGTGCTTGCATCGCTGCACTTCTGGCATTTATTTTACTGTATATGCTTAAACAGCCCAAACCATCTGCCCAGCAAATTAAATCTTTGTGCATTGTATCGATTGGTGTCGTCATTGGTTTTCCGCTATTTACTGCGCTTGCTTTACAAACTCAAACAGCAGCCAATTCAATCATTTTTGTGGCTTTACTGCCCTTAGCAACTGCATTTTTTGCTGTACTTCGCGCAAAAGAAATACCGCAGTTGACCTTTTGGCTCTATGCAGGCGCTGGTAGCGCTTTGGTGATTTTCTTTATGCTACAACAGTCTGGCATGCATGGTCTGACACTCAGCGATCTTTATATGATTATTGCCGTACTGCTTTGCGGTTTAGGTTACGCAGAAGGTGGGGTACTGTCTCGGACTTTAGGCGGATGGCAAGTGATTTGCTGGGCGCTCATTATGGCCTTACCGCTCATGTTCCCAATGTTTTTGGTGTATTTGCCTCATAATTTTCAACAGATACCAATAGCTGCTTATATAGGCTTGGCCTATGTTTCTATTTTTAGCATGCTGATTGGATTTTTCTTTTGGTACAAGGGTTTAGCGCTAGGCGGTATTGCCAAAATTGGCCAAATTCAGCTGATTCAACCTTTTATCGGCCTGATGCTTTGCGCCGTACTATTAAATGAGCAAATTAGCCTGCTCATGATTACGGTATCTCTAGCTGTGGTCAGCTGTGTGGTAATGGCCAAAAAGTACGCATAAAAAATCACACGCTATATGCTGTTTACTCAAAATATAATGGGATGACTGACCAATACATTGCTATTGTTCAGTCAAAATTTTGCTTAAAAAAATTGATACAGTAAAGCGCATGGGCAAACAGCGTTTGCGGCTCCGAACGAAAAAAAATCTAAATAATAAAAAGGAAATAGTATGAATCCACAAACTTGGCAAAAATAAGAACGGTTTTTTCAAATGTACAACATGCAGCCATGCACTGTTCAATCGCGAGTGTTGATGCAGCTATGCAGCCGAATATCACCCCTATCGGTACGCTGTTTTTGCACGAAACAGAATTTTCAGGCATTTTCTTCGATAGCTATGCTGAAAGCTTAGGCCAAAACTTAGCAGTGAATCCCAAAGCTTGCATCCAAGCAATTAATAGCAGCAAATTGTTTTGGTTAAGTTCTTTGCTGAAAGGGCAATTTTTAGATTATCCAGGTGTACGTTTATCCGTGACTATTGGCGAAAAAAGATCTGCAACGACTGAAGAATTACACTTGGTACAGCAGCGTATCCGCATGCTGAAGTGGACAAAAGGCAGTAAATTAATTTGGAATGACTTTAACCATGTACGTGATTTTCAAGTCCATGCCCATAAATGGGTTGAATATCCCCAAATGATGCCCTGAACATCATTCCATTTAGATCTGTACGCACCCAAAACTTACTAATAGTTTGTTTATTTCCAATAGTTACTTTAGTTGATAAAAGATTATATAAAACCAATCTCTTTAAAAAGCTGGTTATATGCTTCTGCCTTCTTTTCTAGCGCTAGTGGATATGCCCTGGAGGTAGATGGCATTCTATATAATCTAATAGGCCGATCTGCAAAAAAAGTATCAATCGCTTGGCCAATTTGCGGTTTTTCAGTCCCTGCAGGCATAGAGAGCATTAATGTATCTGTTGCTTTATCCCCCGTAGTCATAATGCTTTGGCAATGAGGCATCTGTTCCAACATATTTTTAATATCAGATGTTTGATGGATTTGCAGAAATTTATCAGATGCATTGCCTTTTAATCGGATCACTTGATATGCCGTATCAAAAATACCAATCCCTGTTTCAGTTAAAAAATCTCGGATTTTTTGTTCTTGAAACGTTTTATTTTCAACATTCAAAAAATAGTTTTTGTCCTGAAAAAAACATAAGCCAAATATTTTCCACATATCGTTTTGGAAGTTTGGGTAATAAAAGTCCATTTTCCAGCGATTTTCAGGTGGCGGAAAACTACCAAGCATCAACAATTTTGCATTTTTTGGCAAAAAAGGTTCAAGCGGATGCGTTTCTATATAAGGTTCAGAATCAGACATAGGTGAGATAAATACATAAATAAGAAGTTTATATTAAATCGCTTGACGAATTTTTTCTGCAACTTGGGAACCCCAAATCTGGTAGACCTCTTTGCTGGGGTGAAAGCCATCTTCAGCCATATTCAAATTGAGCATTTTATATTGCGCCAAATCATATTCAATTAACTGCATATTCGAGTGCAGTTTAACGAAAGCTCTTAACTTTTGATTCATTTGAGCTGCATATTGACCAAACAACCAGCCTAATGGATTCGGGAGTGCCGGAAATTCATTCATCGGTGGTACGCCTGTTGCGACCACTAATTTGGGGCTAAATTTTGATTCAATTAATGTATAAAGTTGTTTTTGTTTGGCAATCCAATTTTTTGCACCCATGAATTGAGTAACATCATTTACGCCAACAGATGTAATTACGACATCGTAAGGAGTACTTGGCAAAGTATTTATATTTTGCATAATTTTAGTGCTGTTATCGCCAGATTTAGCCTGTAAACACCAATGCACAGTAAAATGTTTATCCAATTTTTGTAAAATGGCACCCAATAAGGCATCCTGCTGTGTTTCTACGCCTACACCTGCAGCCGCAGAATCACCAACAATTAATAGTGACAATATAGGGCCTGAACCTTGCTGCCCTTGGCGATCGCCTGTTGCTTCGGGTAAGCGGGGTGTATTTTTTTTAACACTTAGCCCTTGTACTACAATTGCTGGGAGCAAAGCTAAAGTCGCTACGCGTAGAAACATAATAAAGGCCTATATCAAAGTGATGGGTAAGTTTTGTGATCTATTATGACATAAGTGCCTATTTATACAGCCAAAGCAAATAAAACTCAGCATTCAGTTTCTAGTAATTTCGGGCGTTTTTCTGTCATTTACTCTCTTAATCATACTTCTTTGAGATACCAATAAAATAAACTTAGTTAAATTGTGATGGCACATTTTTCACAATATTTCGAAAAGTTAAATTAATCCTTGCACCTAAATTACGTTTAGTCGTGGGTAAATGATGGAGCCAATGACTTTGTGTACAACCTTTCATTAAAAGCAAACCGCCATGCATTAATTGAATTTCAATTTTTTCATGGCTGACTTTGTGTTTAAACAAAAAGCGACGAGATGCACAAAGGCTGAGTGATGTTATAGTTCCCTGCGGTTTTAAATCTTTTTCACCATCACTATGCCACGCCATACCTTGACTACCATCATGATATAAATTTAATAAACATGAATTAAACTGTTCAGCACACTGCGCTTCTACAATTGCCTTGAGCTCTAAAAGAACAGGCGTCCACAACATGGCTTTTTTCTCAATACCTGAATAGGTATAAGAATATTGCTGATTACCATACCAAGCGACTTTACGTTTAGTCTGTATGCATCGGCCAAAAATCATGGCTTGGTCATGTTGCCAACAAATGTCTTCGAATAATTGATTAAAATATTCATCTGCACATTTAGGCGTCAAAATTTTACCGAGATACTCAACACAACCATCATAAGGTAATAAATTATTGGGCTGTATAGGTGCTAAATTTGAGTCAAAATCAAATTCTGCTTGACTGGTAGGATGTAAGTTTTCATTCAGATTTTTCATGGGTTTTAACCCCTTCCCAACCAATGATTGCAGTTTTACGTGGTGCGCCCCATCGGTATTCCCCAATCACTCCTGTCGCACGAATAACCCGATGACATGGAATTAAAAACGCAATTGGATTGCGCCCAATTGCTGTACCTACTGCGCGACTGGCTGTTGGTTGTTGAATCTGTTGCGCAATATCGCCATAGGTGCTTAAGTGCCCCATCGGAATTTTAAGCAAACTCGCCCAAACTTTAAGCTGAAATGGCGTACCTTTTAAATGCAGTTTAATTTGCGCCAAACTCTGATCTTTTGCAAATATGGCCAAAGCATCACGTTGAAACTGATCAGACTGCGCAAGAAAGGTGGCCTTCGGAAAAGATTGTTGAAGATTTGAGACTGCTAAATTTTGATCCGACTCAAATGCCATCCAGCACACACCTTTGTGTGTCGATGCGATGAGCACTTCACCAAATGGCGTGGCTGAAAATTGATAGTGAATGACTAAATTTTGGGCCTGATTTTTGTACTCAGCAGGCGTCATCCCTTCAATTTGAATAAATAAGTCATGTAAACGACTCGGGCTAGATAATCCCGTGTCATACACAGTTTCTGTAAGAGAGTAATTTTTTAAGACGCTTTTGGCGTGTTCTACACTAATATATTGCAAAAATTTTTTCGGGCTGACTCCCACCCAATGTTTAAATTGTTTTTGAAAATGAATAGGGCTCACATGCACCGCAGAAGCAATCTGTTCTAAACTGGGTTGCTCTTGAAAATGTTGATGAATATAGCGAATTGCATCTGCAATGCGATCATATTGATCTATTTGTGCAGTTTCATATTCATGATTCATAAAGTTGATCTCTTCGTCTTGCCTCATATTGGCATAACAACATATTCTGCATGAAGAAAAAATCCGAATCTTGTGTTTGTGCCATTCATTTGAATTTTGCACTAGTGTCAGTTATTTAGATTATTGATGAATAGATAAAAAAGCACCTCTCAAGGTGCTTTTTATTCTGAAATTTATTGTGAACGCTTAGCCAAGCTTGTTCACAATTTTCAGTGGTAAAACTTTCATTGCTAAACCTAATGGTAGCCAAGGCCATTTTGGTACATAAGCTTTAACTGGCGCTTTTTCAATTTCAGCAGCTAATAAGCGTGAACCGGTTTTTTCATCAACTTCAAAGGGTAACTTTTTCGCACCTTCATTAATTTCAGTACGAATATAACCAGGGAAAATAGTGGTTACTTTAATTGGTGTATCAATCAACTCTGCGCGAATACCTTCAGCCAAAGCAGCCACACCTGCCTTACTTGCGCCGTATGCTGTTAAATGTTTAGGCATGCCGCGCATAGCGCTCATTGAAGATATAACAACTAAATGCCCTGAATTTTGCGCACGGAAAATTTCAACGGCAGCTTCACACTGGGCTAATGCAGAAATAAAATTGGTTTCTACTGTTGCACGGTTGACTTCAAAATTGCCTTTACCAATTCGACGGCCTTCCCCAACGCCTGCATTGACAATGACACGGTCAATAGTGCCAAAATCGGCTTTAAAGGCACGAAATACTTCAAAAACTTGGTCGTAATTTGTGACATCGAGTGTTTTTGCAATCACTTTGATGCCATATTGGCTTTCCAATTCTTGTTTGAGCGTTTCCAGACGCTCTAAACGACGTGCACAAATAGCTAAGTTATAGCCTTTTTGTGCAAACTCGCGTGCCATACCCGCACCAATCCCTGAGCTTGCACCTGTAATTAAAATTGTTTTTACCATGATAATTCCTTTGCTTAATTTAGATCCAAGTCAATAAGTTGGGATCAACTGTTTTTATAAAATGATGTTCATTTAAACTGAGTAATTGCGGTTCGTTTCCAACCAAACGCAGCGTCGTTATACTGGTGTTGGCAATGGCCCAATTGAGTGCAAATGTTTTTTCTGGACTCAGCCCTAAAATTTTGCCGACGGCGACTGAAATTACCCCTCCAGATGTAAAAACAACTGCATAGCGCGGTTTGGTTTCAGCCAATTGATTGCACAAGTTTTCTAAAGCTGTTTCGACGCGATTTTTAAATTGTGGCCAAGATTCATCATATTCATGATGAAATTCACCGCCTGTCCAACGATCAATGGCGCCTTCAAATATTTTAGATAAATAAGCACGCGGGTTTTCATGCTTAGAAACATCTTCTTTTAATAAATGCGGTTGGTTAAATCGTGGCTCATACTGTGCAAATACTTGCTGATGATTAAATTCATTCCACGATGAATCCGTAATGATGTCACTTTCAGGGAAACATTCATCTAAACAAAGTTGTGCAGTTTGCTGATGACGTTGCATTGAGCCTGCAATAACTTGCGGTGCTTCTTTTAAAATGTCATTAAAATAATGCCCAAGTACAATAGCTTGTTGCTCACCATTAGGAGAAAGCTTGTCATAGCTTTCAGCACCAAAAGAAGCTTGTCCATGACGGATTAAATAAAGCGTGGTCATTTCCCTAAAAATTCCTTCATTTTTTCAATGTACTTTTGCGCGACTTCATTGGCTTCAATTTTTTGGACTCCAATGAGTTTTAGTGCACGAATATGCAAAGCATGAATCACAATCCAAAAATCTTTAAATGCAGGATTATTGGTCTGTTTATGGTAGTAACGGTAATAAATTTGCTGTGCAATTACGGCTAAACGGAAAATACCGAACACTTCATAAAAGGCCCAATTGTCTGTTTTTAGCCCAGTTTTTTCTAAATAATATTCAACAACTTCTTTACGGCTAAACATACCTTTCAGATTTGTCGGTTGACGGCGTGTCGCTTTAAAAATCGCGTTATCGCCATTTTCAACCCAATATGCCAATGCTGAACCCAAGTCCATCAATGGATCACCAAGTGTTGCCATTTCCCAATCTAATACACCAATCACTTGGGTAGGATTATTTGGATCTAAAATCACATTATCAAAACGCCAGTCGTTATGAATCACACAGGTTTTAGAGTCGGCTGGAATATTGTCTTTAAGCCAATTACGGACATATTTAAAAGAAGGAACATTTAAGGTTTTGGCTTTTTCATAGCGCGCGTCCCAACCTTCAACTTGCCGACGACAGTATCCGTCGCCCTTGCCTATTTTTTCTAAATCTGTGCCTTGATAAGGCACTTGATGCAACTCAATGAGTTTATCAATCACATTAATGCATAATTCCCGAACTTGGCTTTCATCAAAGTTTAGTTCTTTGGGTAAATTTGCACGTGGAATAATCCCTTCTACACGCTTCATCACATAGAAGTCACAACCAATGACTGATTCATCCTGACAAAGCGCAACCATTTCAGGGAGTACAGGATAAAACTCAGACAAGGCTCTTTGTACGTGATATTCACGTGCCATGTCATGTGCAGACTTGGCTTTGGTTCCCTTTGGAGGACGACGTAAAATTAAATCTTCATTGCTATACTTTAAACGATAGGTCCAATTTGAAGCACCACCCGAATATTGAGTAACTTCAACTGGACCAGAAATTTCTGCACCATGCTCAATCAGCCAATTGCCTACGGCACGTACATCCAGCTCTTCTCCCTCACGAACCGAACCACCTACATCAATCACTGACATGATTTTTCTTCCTAATTTTGAATCTATTACAAGCTAAAAATTTATTTTAGAACTGTTTATAGCATGGTCAACACGAGGCTGCCATGCTATTCGTTGCATACAACTTTGATTATTTTTTACGACGGCTACTATAACCGCGTTTAGCCAATTCTAATTTTGCAATCATGCCTTTATGCACTTCATCTGGACCATCGGCCAAACGCAGTGAACGTGCTTGTGCAAAGAAACCTGTAAGCGGTGTATCACGTGAAACGCCAGCACCGCCGTGAATTTGCATAGCCATATCGACCACTTTTTCCAATACACTTGGTGCAACCACTTTAATGGCTGAAATTTCGGTTAGAGCTGCCATGTTACCCATCGTATCCATTTTATATGCAGCATATAGAGTCAGCAAACGCGCTTGATCAATCGCAACACGGGCTTCTGCTACACGTTCTAAATTACCACCCAGCTTTAAAATTTCTTTACCAAAAGCAGTTCGACTCATACCTCGGTCAATCATCAATTCTAATGATTTTTCGGCAGCACCAATACAACGCATACAGTGATGAATACGGCCAGGACCTAAACGACCTTGTGCAATTTCAAAACCTTGACCTGCACCACCAATAAAGTTTGCTACAGGTACACGCACATTGGTGAAGCTAATTTCACCATGCCCATGTGGAGCATCGTAGTCACCTAATACAGGTAACATACGTTCAATTTTTACACCCGCCGTATCAATAGGAACTAAAACCATAGAATGCTGATGATGACGATCTTTACTTTCATCTGGTGTATGCGCCATAAAGATAATGATTTTGGCATTTGGATCACCTAAACCTGAAGACCACCATTTACGGCCATTTAACACAATTTCATCGCCTTCAACGACAGCCGTGGCTTGCATATTAGTGGCATCGCTTGAAGCAACTGCAGGCTCTGTCATACAAAATACCGAACGGATTTTTCCGTCAAGTAATGGAGTTAACCACTGCTGCTTTTGTTCTTCTGTACCATAGCGCCAAATCACTTCCATATTGCCACTGTCTGGTGCATTACAGTTAAATACAATAGGTGCAAGCAAGCTACGGCCTGAAAGTTCTGCGATATGTGCATATTCTTGCACAGATAAACCTTGTCCAAGTTCAGGACAAGGTAAAAACATATTCCATAAACCTGCAGCTTTGGCTTTATTTTTTAAAACCTCTAACTGTGCTGGCCATTGCCATTTGGTCCAATCACCACCTTGGTTCAGTTCATGAACTTCTGCCCAAAACTCAGTTTCTACAGGCTCAATTTCATCTTTAATAAAACGTTTAGTTCTTTCTACATAGTCTTGTGCACGTGCTGACAGTTCAAACATGGCATGATCCCTTTCAATATTATGCATTACTCTTTACAACAACATACCGCGAATTCTATTATGAAAAAAATGATTTAATTCCATAGCAAAATATGAATACAGTGCATAGTAAAAAAACCATTGATATGAGTTCTTTTTATCGTATTGATATGAATTTATATCCTTTATTTGTAGCGATTTACGAGCAACAAAATATATCTAAAGCAGCACAACTGATTTGTATTACGCAATCTGCAGCCAGCCATGCTTTGCAACGCCTTAGAACACATTTAAAAGATGATTTATTTGTTCGTACTGGCAGTAAAATGTTGCCCACACCTTTTGCTGAGCAGATTTATCCAGATATCAAAGATGCGCTTTTTTGTATTCAAAAAATATCCAATCAAAATCAAAAATTTGATTCAAGCCAATTGCAAACTTTAAAAATCGCCGTACATGATGAAATTGAACCGCTGATTTTTCCTAAGCTGGTTGCACATTTCCAGCAGAGCCAATTTAATATTCAGTTCTCAAGTATTAAATTAGACCGTAAAAACATTGTGGCTGACTTGGCTTCTCAGCAAGTAGATTTTGTAATTGATTTAGAACAAAATTTTGGCGATAAAATTCAGTTTCACCGCTTACAGCAAGATCATTTTGTTGCATGCTCACAGCAACCCAGCATGAACAAAGCAGAATACATCTCAGCCGAACATATTGGTGTTTCTTCAAGACGTACAGGCACTTTGGTTGAAGATATTTTTTTGAACCGTAAGCATTTATCTCGCAATATTCGGTTACGTTGTCAGCATTATTCAACTGCCCTGCAAATTTTGGAAATTCAGCCACAGGCTGTGTTAACCATTCCGCAAAATATCCTTTCGCATTTGCAAATACATCCTTCCTTGAATATTTTTGAAGTGCCTGTTGAACTGCCTTTAATGAGCCTAGGAATTTTTTGGCATAAAGATGTGGAAATGAATGCTCGGCATGATTTTTTACGTGGTGAAATTTTTAAAATTTTTGCTTAGGCTATTTTAATTAGAAATAAATTCTGCTTAGGCTATTTATATCTACATGAAGTATTCATACGTTTGGATAATCTGCACTTTTATTGTGATGAATGTTTTCTAATCTATTGTTTTAATTATTGTTAGGTGAATAATTAAGCATTATAAAACTGCACTTTCATTTATAATTTACTTCAGTTTTAGCGCTGCTGTTTCGCTATATTTGTCCTGCGTAATCTCCTCTTTATGATGCTTTCTCAATTATCTTCAGGCTGGCTGATTGCTTTAGGCATGGTGCTGTGCCTGATCTTGCTTTACCTGCTTCGTAAGCTCTCAGTTTTTCTTTCAGAACTATTTACACCTTTTAAAAAAGGTAAACGCTATTGGTGCAGAGTTGTGCATGTCAGTGATGGGGATACCCTCACCTGCACACGATTTAACTTACGCCGTTCTGAAACTAAATTGCGTTTTGCATTTGTTGATGCCCCTGAATCCAAACAAAATTTTGGTAAAGAGTCACAGCAAATGGTGAAAAAAATGGTGTACCGCAAGTTAGTCCGCGTTGAAATTACTGATGTTGACCGCTACGGACGTTGTGTCGGATTTATCCGTCGATATGGTAAAAATATTAACCAAGAGTTGGTTAAACGTGGTGGCGCATGGATATATGAAGAATATATTCGTAATCCTAGCCAAAAACAGCAATGGCTCGCACTTCAACAACAAGCGAAAAAACAGAAAAAAGGCCTTTGGAAAAATCCGAATGCGATGCGCCCAAGCACTTATAGAAAACAAACTAAATAAAGCCCTTCCTTTTTTAGCCCACATCATATATGCATAAAGAAGCAGTTTTCATACTGCTTCTTTCTTGACAAATAACGGCTGGATCTGAAATTGCGCTTTCTATTTAAGCAAAATTTATTTCATAACTGTCTAATCAACTTTTGAAAAGCTGCTTTACAAAACTTCTGGACTGTTAATTCAATTTTTTGGTGCCGTCTACGTTGGAGTATTTCTAAAAATATCGCCTAGACTATTTGAAAATTCAACAACATATACTCAAATTATTGTAATTGTATAAATTTTTCATTCAATATACATGCAGTAAAAAAAGCTGATAGAAGACAAGCTTTCACACTACCATAAAACTTTGATTTAACATAGAAATAAAAAAATAAGAATTAAAACCATTTCGTATAAGGTACATTATGTTATTGATAGTTTAAAAAATTGTTTCCATAAGCAGAATAAAAGGTAAAACATGTTTATACATTTAAATAAATATGGATATTAGACCTCTTGCGAAAGTCCTTATTGCGAGTTTATTCGGTTTACCAGTGCAGCAATTAAGTTAATGCGTAAACCGAATCTTTTCCGTCTATTTCGATAGCGCTCACTCAATATTCTAAATATTTTCAATTGACTATTGATGTGTTCGATCACAACTCGCATTTTTCCAATCAGTTTATTGTAATTTTTCTCAACACTAAATAAGGGAAAATTCTTCTTTTTCTTTATGGGCATCAATAATTTAAAGCCATGTTGCTCTAATCCGTAGTACCCTAAATCGGTCATAACATATTCACAATGTTTAAATTTCTTAACCGTTTTTCTTGCCAGTGTAATGTCATGCTGACTGCCATTCGATATATCTAGCCCTATGATTTGTTTACTCTTCGGATGATAGATCACTTGAGCTTTTAGCGTATGTTTCTTCTTTTTACCACTATAGAACTTACTCTGATTTTTTTTTCGGGCGTTCGATTGAACATTCTGTCGCATCAATAATGACCCAGTTAAAGTGTTCTTCTACTGTGGTTATGCTTCGTTTTGGCAGGGTAAAACGTCTTGATTTCATCAATGCATTTTCAACTTTTTTAATCGTCCGATTCACATTACTTTCAGCAATATGGTAATTTGCCGCTAATTCCAGTTGAGTGCTGTAGTTTCGTAAGTAATTGAGAGTTAATAACAATTGATCCTCTATATCTAAAGTATGAGGTCGACCTGATTTCTTTTTGAGTGATTCTGCTTTTTCTAGAACCTCTACCATCTCAGTAAAAACTTGTCGAGGTACGCCAACCAAGCGTTTGAATTCAGAATCTGAAAAACGATTTAATTTCTGATATCTCATGAAATTTATATGGAGGTGATTTTTACTTTCGCAAGAGGTCTATTTAATAGGATTTTTTTTGGGATATTTGGATATTCTTGAAACTGATCAAGATATTCTAAATTATTTTAAAAACAATCTTGATGAAATTCCTATTTGTATTAATGAAATTTCAAATGTTTTGAAAGACAGCTCATTAGATTGGAAATCATTTATAGATGAGGCAAATATGTATTTTTCCTCTGAAGCCGATTTTATTTATTTTTTTCATTGGCTCAAAATCGAATTGACTCAAATACATTCAGAACATTCCATTTAACTTAATGGCGATTATACCAACTGACACGATAAGTCCTAGAGCAGAAATCTAAATCCACCGCTCTGTCAGATTAAGTACCCAAAACATTGGCACACGCACTTTCCGGCCGATTTTAGCGAAAGCAGCGTTATAAACGCTTGAATATTAAACTTGATCGGCGTAAAGTTTCATTAATTTAGTTACCCTAGTTAACCAAAATGAATTCTCGTTTAGGTTTCCGCACTTCCCTACTGCGTTCATCGCGCATGATTTGTGATGAAATCAACACCCTTTTATTACCCTACCAGCTGAATTATTCACTGTGGCAAGTCATGTTCGTTATACATGAAAAGCAAAGTTGCACTTCGATAGATATTGCAAATTATCTCAATGTCTCTAAGCCATCTATTACTAAACGTACGCTTATACTGAGTCAATTGGGCATCCTCACACAGCTAGCAACCCAAGATAAACGTCAAAAGAAAATAGCACTCAGTGATGCAGGTCTGCAGCTATATCAAACTTGTGCCAGTGTTATTAATGACTTTGAACAGAGCATGATTCAACAATTTGACCCAAAAGACGTTGTGCTCAGCACTGCGCTTTTAAATACTTTGATTGATCAACTCTCAGCAAAAAATTCGGGAAATAATCATGCCTAATTCAGCGCCTTTATGGACCAAAAATTTTATTTTAGTGAGTGCTATCAACTTTCAATTGGTCCTTACATTTTATCTGTTGGTAGTGGTCATTGTTGGCTATGCTGTTGCTGAGTTAGGTGCGAGTACTGCTCAAGCAGGTTTAGTCTCTGGGCTGTTTATTGTCGGCACTTTGGTTGGACGTTTATTGGTTGGACAGTTTCTGGAACGGTTTGGACGTAAGTTTAGCTTGCTCGTTGGCTTAACTGGATTTTTACTGTTTTCTTGCCTGTACTTTATTCGTTTTGACATTGGCATGTTGCTTTTCGTGCGTTTTATGCATGGCTTCATGATGGGCAAAGCACTAACCTTTTTACATAAAAAATCCCCCAGCTCATGGGGGATTTTTTAAAACGACATTGTGTGCTTGCTCAAAATTGATTTATTGAAACACTTTGAAACGTGTTGCATCATCAATATAGCCTTTATCTTTGGCTTCACCTTCCACAGAACCAAATACCAATTGTGCACGTAGTTTCCAATTGCTAGGAATACCCCATTCTGCATGAACGTGTTCATCTACAATTGGGTTGTAATGCTGCAAAGATGCACCTAAACCTTCTGTATGTAAGGCTGTCCATACTGCAAATTGTGCAATGGCAGTTGAATGTTCTGCCCAAATTGGGAAGTTTTCTGCATAAGATGGAAACTGTGTTTGTAAACCTTGTACGGTCTCTACATCTTCAAAAAATAAAACTGTGCCTACGCCTGCAGCAAAAGTTGCCATTTTTGCTGTTGTTTTTGCTGCACTTTCCTCGTCTTTTGCATAGGATTTTAATGCGTCTGCAACAAAGCCCCAAAATTTTTCATGTTGCGCATTCAATAAAATCACTGCACGTGAAGACTGTGAATTAAATGAAGATGGGCTTTGCTTGATGGTGTTTTGAATCAAATCAGTTAAATATTCAGGTGTTTGCACTACATTTTTGCCAATTGCATAGATAGTACGACGTTTTGTAATTAGATCTAAAAACTGATTTGACATCTATTTTTTCCTTTTGAACATATTTAAACGTTAAGCAAGCCAATATTCATCAAATGTCATAAAAGGCTCAGCTCAACTGCACATTGTTGGTCTTAACATTATGCAAAAACAATTCCATTTACCATTAAAATTTGGCAAATTTTTAACCAGTTGTTAAAATTTATATGCACGTTTTCTAATAATTAAATACATAAATCTGATATACGCATAAAAAAAGCCCCTCCATTTTTGAGGGGCTTTTTAAAATTCGTAAAATCACTTCAGTACATATCAATGCAAAATACAATGTTTAGAAATTTGCTTGTAATACTTTCGCTGAAACTTTATTTTTCCACAGATCACGCAGTGTTGGAAGGTAGAATTTTTCGCCTAGCTCTACAAGTTCTGCATCAATCAAACCGTGTACTTCATGCATAAACAAGTAATCAAGTTCAACTATCGACAACATGGGTTGTGATTTAGAAAAATCTTTGCGCTTTTGCTGTGCTTGCTTCACAAGATTGTCTGCATATTTACGGTCTTTGTATTGAGCTATCGCATTTAAACGTAATTCAATAATTCCCCAACCACTCAACAATAATTTAAAGGTTTCAAAGTCAGCAGTTGTCGACTCCCAAGACATTTCTTCCAAGTTTTCATTTTCAGGTAATACTGGCAGCATAAGCTCCATAACACTTGGAAAAATTTTCTTGAAATTTAAAACAAATTTAACAGGATGCTCACCAGGATAATCCTTAAATTGAACTTTCTTTTGGACATCTGTTAAATAAATATCAAACATTTAAACAACCTTTAATTAAAGCACTGTTTTTTATATTTTATTTTCGAATCGCACCATCAATGCAAAACGCGAATAAAGTTCAAAACATAAATAAGACAGGCATTTTATCAAGTATAAGGATTTATTCAATGCTCATAAGAAGATTAAAGATACCATTGATACAACTTGGCTTTACTACTCACACCCTAAATTAAATACAGTACATGACAGATCTAAGTATGAACTAGCTTACTGACACGGCAGCAATCATCATTTTACATTTCACGTTTTTAGGGTTCTTTTTCTGTGCACTTCAAATACTTAAATATTTCATGAAATTCATTGCCTGTCATCAGGCCTAAAAAGTTTCACATTATATTATTAAAATCAGATACTTGCTTAACAATTTCACCCCATTTTTACAGCGAAACTTTATGGACACGATTAAAGAAACGAAGCCCGAAATTAGCTTTAAAGAAGCTATCTTATTTTGGTTAAAACTTGGTTTTATTAGCTTTGGTGGGCCAGCGGGTCAAATTTCCCTCATGCATCAAGAACTTGTCGAACAAAAAAAATGGATTTCAGAAAAACGTTTTATGCATGCATTAAATTATTGCATGCTGTTACCTGGGCCTGAAGCCCAACAACTGGCCATCTATATGGGCTGGTTAATGCATAAGACAAAAGGTGGTGTTATTGCTGGTTTATTTTTTATTTTACCTTCACTTTTTATTTTAATAGGTCTGTCGTGGGTCTATGCTCAATTTGGCAATATCCCCATCATTGCAGGCCTATTTTATGGCATTAAACCAGCTGTTACTGCTGTCGTTTTTCATGCCACTTATCGTATTGCACATAAATCACTTAAAAATAATTATATGTACTCAATTGCATGTATTGCGTTTATTTTAATATTTGCATTTAAAGTTCCCTTTCCTTGGATTGTACTTTTAGCTGCAATCAGCGGTTATGTACTCAGTAAATTTAAAGCTGAGCTTTTCTCAGACAATCACCAAAGCACAAACTCAAAAAGTTATGGCCAAGCGATTATTGACGATCACACGCCAGCACCGCAGCATGCCATTTTTAAAGTGTCTCGACTGATTCAATTATTAGTTTTTGCTGCAGTACTGTGGTGCCTACCTATGAGCATACTGACAATAATTTATGGCTGGTCGCATGACTTCACACAAATGGCTTGGTTCTTTAGCAAAGCCGCTCTAATGACATTTGGTGGCGCATACGCAGTTTTACCCTATATGTATCAAGGCGCTGTAAACTTTTATGGTTGGTTAAAACCAACACAAATGATTGATGGTTTAGCATTGGGTGAAAGTACACCCGGTCCACTGATTATGGTCGTGGCTTTTGTTGGATTTATGGGTGGATATAACCTTGAACTACTCGGGCCTGAACATACATTTATTGCGGGTGCTTTAGGTGCAATGATTGTTACATGGTTCACTTTCTTATTTTCATTTGTATTTATTCTTGGTGGCGCACCAATGATTGAATCGACACATAATCAAATTCAATTTACAGCACCTCTTGCAGCAATTACAGCTGCGGTGGTGGGCGTCATACTAAATTTAGCCATTTTCTTTGTATACCATGTACTATGGCCAAAAGGTTTTGATGGGGCATTTGATTACATAGCAGCTATCATAACGTTCCTTGCCTGCATTGCGCTCTTTAAATTTCATCAAAGCGTATTACGTGTCATTGGCCTAGCTGCTTTACTTGGCATATTCATTCAACTCAGCAGGTAAAAATAAGCAGATCATTGACCTGCTTATAACACACCATGTTTATACTGCCGCTTGTAGCCTGCAACTGTGATTAATTTCAGCAGAAACATGTACAATTTCTTCATGGATGGATAGTGCTTTGCGAACTTGATCCGCAGTTATATTCATGTTGCCTACGTCTAAGGACAGAATACAAGAAAATTTGCCTTTACCCACCTTCCATACATGAATATCCGTGATCACAATTCGGCTGTCTAAATCTTCTATGACCTCTTGAATTTCTTCAACGACAGGATGCTCCATTTCTGCATCCAGTAAAGTTTTAGCTGTTTCGCGAATAAGCCCCCAAGACCAATGTGCAACCAAAATAGCACCAACAATTCCCAGCACTGCATCTAAAAAATCCCAACCAAAATATTTAGCTGCAAACAATGCAATGATGGCCAATACAGATGTTACGGCATCAGCTACAACATGCAAAAATGCTGCTTTTTGATTTAAATCATGATCATGCTGTTCATCTTCAGCGTGGTGGTGATGGCCATGACCGTGATGGTCGTCATGCTCATGATGATGGTGGTGGTGGTGGTGGTGACCACTATCATGCAATAACCATGCGCAAACAAAGTTAACAACTAAACCAATAACTGCAATGGCGATGGCTTCGTTATAGTGAATATTCACAGGATTAAAAAGACGCTCTATAGATTGTATGCCCATGAATAACGCAACAACCATCAGCAAAATTGCACTGGAATATCCCGCTAAGATTTCGATCTTCCATGTACCAAAACAAAAACGCTGATCTTGTGAGTATTTACGCGCCATACGGTATGCAAAATATGCTAGTCCTAAAGCCAACATGTGTGAACTCATGTGCCAGCCATCTGCCAATAAGGCCATCGAATTAAAGAACCATCCGCCAACAATTTCAAATACCATCATGACGCCTGTCAGGACTGTGGCAATGAGTATTTTCTTTTGTGCTAGCGGGTTTCCTTCATCAAATTGGTGGTTATGGTTAGTTTTGACATTCTTTAGATATTGCATTTTTTTGACCACAAATATACTCCCCTATAGTATATTTAATTCAAAAATAATTGCTACCGCCATGCCTGTTCAAAGCTAAAGAATTTGCAGAATCCAAGTCAATTAGAGTCAAAGTAAAATGAATATTTTCTTAATCTTGGTGTTTTAATTTATGATGATTTATAACGATCACATCAGATACATCGTACTTACAATGATCAAACACATAGCCCGCTTACGAAGTAGATGTAGCACAGAAATTGTGGAGGTTGAATCAACAATACATTGATGAAATTAATACAATGAGTGAATCAAAACTCTAGGAAATTCAAAAGTTTTGGCCTTGTTTATCATAATTCACTGATAAGCCCCCGATAATAATTGCTTAAATTTTAATCTTATATTGGTGTATCATTTTAATTTTTAATGCTTTTTATATTTATCACCTTTTCTATCTAGAGCATTTTTTTAAAACAGGCTAAATTTCTTCAAACTTACAAATGTTCATCAAAAATCCCTTTTCAATTTTTATAGACTTGCTATGATTTAATTATCTTTATTAATTTATAGTCTATATGCGACCCCGAATACGTCAGTTTTTCAAATCTCTTTATTCAACTCCCGATTCAAAAGTATTAGCAATTAAATATAATTTAAGTCATGACTGTGACTTTACACTATTAAGAAAAGTGAAATATTCAAACTGTCAAAGCATTAAAATGGCCATTCGCAGTATTTTGTATGAACGAGGCTATACGCCCGCTGAAATTTCAGTATTAATCAGTTAATTTATGCTCATGGTTAGCCTCATAATAAGTATGAGGCTTTCTTAGTTTCGAGCTTGTTTAACATAACCGTTAATACAATCTCACATTTTAATGCTTGGGCAATGTACATTTCTCAGCAATCTTGCTTGTACATGTAATGCAGTTGAATAATTATTTAGATTTTAAAAAATATGTATCCTCTTCTAATGAATAAAGTCATCAGCAGATAAAGCGTATTTCTCTATAAAACTAGTATATTTTCTTAATTTTTCCATAGTTGCAACAAGATCAATCAATTGAGATTCACTTCTAACCAGATAATCTGTTTTAAGAATAGTCATCGTCTCACCTTTTCCAAAACGAGCAGGTTTAGAAAAACTAAGTCCTTCATGTTTCGCTTTTTCTAAAAAATGCTGATAGCAGATATTCCTAAATTTTTTATCATTTTCAGCTTTATTACTATTTATTTTAAGAACTAATTCATTTTGTTGTATTTGCAGATACTGAATACAAAATTCATTTTTTTGAAATGCCCACCAATACCCCATGAATCCACCATTTTGGTTAGGAACATATCCCCAATTACCTCGATTTAATTCTTTTTGTACGTATTTAAAAAATCCAATCCAATTTTTATTATTCCATTCATTTTTAAAAATAAAAGCATTTACTTCTTCTTCAATTTCTAAAATGTAATCTTTGAAGTTATTAAAAATATCGCTGCTAATATCTTTATAAAGATTTAAAATTGAGATTAAGTTTTCTCTAGAAAAAACTTTAAACCCTTCACCTAGTTCTTTTTTATAACTAGATTGATCATGCGTTTTAAAAAATATCGCTAAAACATTCTCTTCACCAACTTCTGAAACAATAATATTTCTATATCTTATAAGTTGATCACCATGTGATTTGGTGCCCGTCTTATCCTCTATAATAATGTTGTAATTATTAATTTTAAGCAAAATATCAATATTTTTATATTGCTTAAATAAAGAAAATTCTTCTATATTACTAGGCATTACCTTATTTTCTAGTCTGAAGAACTCTGCTATCAAATCTAAAGCACATTTTTTTAAATTTTCATCTAAATTTTTGTATTTAGGATTAGCATGGTCTAATAACCAAAAAATAAATGCATCTTGTGATAATTCTTTTGTAGCATATTTAAAAATATTAGGCTGATCCATTTTTATTCTCAAAAAATAAGGGCTGATAAATCAGCCCTTATTTTTAACTCAACTTAAATTATTTTTCAACAACTTAGCTTAATTGAGCAGCAGCAATTTTCTTCGTATCAACTTCTTTAGAAGCGTCAGTATAAGTTTCCATTTTGTCGAAGCTTAAGTATTGGTAGATGTCAGCAGACATGCTATCAATTTGAGCTGCATATTGTTGGTATTCTTCTGGAGTTGGTAATTTACCAAGTACAGCAGCAACAGATGCAAGTTCAGCAGAAGCTAAGTAAACGTTAGCGCCTTGACCTAAACGGTTCGGGAAGTTACGAGTAGAAGTCGAAACACATGTAGTGTTCGGAGCTACGCGCGCTTGGTTACCCATACATAATGAACATCCTGGCATTTCAGTACGAGCGCCAGCTTTACCATAAATGTTGTAGAAACCTTCTTCCATCAATTGACGTTCATCCATACGAGTTGGAGGAGCCAACCATAGACGAGTAGATAAAGAACCACCAGGAACTTTGTCTAGAAGTTTACCAGCTGCACGGAAGTGACCGATGTTAGTCATACATGAACCAACGAATACTTCGTCAATTTTCACGCCTTGAACGTCAGAAAGCAATTTAGCGTCATCTGGGTCATTCGGGCAACAAAGAACTGGTTCAGTGATTGTAGAAAGGTCGATTTCGTACACTTTAGTGTATTCAGCGTCAGCATCAGCTTTAAGAAGTGATGGATTAGCCAACCATTTTTCCATGTTCTCTACACGACGAGCCATAGTACGCGCATCGCCATAACCTTCAGAGATCATCCACTTAAGCATAGTGATGTTCGAACGAAGGTATTCAGCAACTTTCTCTTCAGAAAGTGTGATTGAACAGCCAGCTGCAGAACGTTCAGCAGATGCGTCAGAAAGTTCGAACGCTTGCTCAACAGTAAGGTCAGTTTCCATTTCTGTAAGGTCGATCTCAAGGATACGGCCAGAGAAGATGTTCTTCTTACCTTTTTTCTCTACAGTTAAGTCACCTTGCTGAATCGCAACGTAAGGAATTGCATGTACTAGGTCACGTAGAGTGATACCAGGTTGCATTTTACCTTTGAACTTAACAAGAACAGACTCAGGCATGTCTAGTGGCATAACACCAGTTGCAGCAGCAAATGCTACAAGACCAGAACCCGCTGGGAATGAAATACCAATTGGGAAACGAGTATGCGAGTCACCGCCAGTACCTACTGTATCTGGAAGAAGCATACGGTTTAACCAAGAGTGGATAATACCGTCACCTGGACGTAGTGATACACCACCACGGTTCATGATGAAATCAGGAAGCGAGTGTTGCATTTGAACGTCAACTGGTTTTGGATACGCAGCTGTATGACAGAAAGATTGCATAACTAGGTCAGCAGAGAAGCCTAGGCAAGCTAAGTCTTTCAATTCGTCACGAGTCATTGGACCTGTTGTATCTTGAGAACCAACAGTAGTCATCTTAGGTTCGCAGTAAGTACCAGGAAGTACACCTTGACCTTCAGGAAGACCACAAGCGCGACCAACCATTTTTTGAGCTTGAGTGAAGCCTTTACCAGTAGCTGCAGGTTGAACTGGAGTACGGAATAAAGTTGAAGGTGCAAGACCAAGAGCTTCACGAGCTTTAGTTGTCAAACCACGACCAACGATAAGGTTGATACGGCCACCAGCACGTACTTCGTCTAGAAGAACTGGAGTTTTAAGTTCAGATTCAGCGATTTGAGCGCCGTCTTTGAACGCAGTAACTTTAGCAGCAGCGTGATCGATCTTAAGAACAATTTCGTCGCCCATATTCATGTTTTGAACATCGATTTCTACTGGTAATGCACCAGCATCTTCCATTGTGTTGAAGAAAATCGGAGCAATTTTAGAACCTAAGCAGTAACCGCCGTCTTTTTTGTTCGGGATGTAAGCAATTTCGTCACCGAAGAACCAAAGTACAGAGTTAGTTGCTGACTTACGAGAAGAACCAGTACCAACAACGTCACCTACGTAAGCAACTTGGTTGCCTTTCGCGATAAGGTCTTTAATTTGGTTAAGCGGACCAACTTCACCAGGAACTTCTGGGTTGATACCGTCACGTACGTTTTTAAGCATTGCGTTAGCGTGTAACGGAATGTCTGGACGGCTCCAAGCGTCTTGTGCAGGTGACAAGTCGTCTGTGTTAGTTTCGCCAGTTACTTTGAAAACTGTAAGTTTGATTTCTTCAGGAACGTCTTTACGGCTAGTGAACCATTCAGCGTCTGCCCAAGATTGCATAACTGCTTGTGCATTTGCATTGCCCGCTTTTGCTTTATCAGCAACGTCGTGGAACGCATCAAATACAAGAAGAGTTTTCTTAAGCGCGTCAGCTGCAAGTTCAGCAAGCTCAGCATCATCAAGAAGAGCAACTAAAGGAGCAACGTTATAACCACCAAGCATAGTACCTAGTAGGTAAACCGCACGTTCTTTAGTTACAAGTGGAGAAGTCGCTTCACCTTTTGCCAAAGCAGCTAAGAAAGCAGCCTTAACGTAAGCAGCTTGGTCAACACCTGCAGGAACACGGTTTTCAAGCAAATCAACTAAGAATGCTTCTTCGCCAGCTGGTGGATTTTTTAATAATTCAACTAATGCAGCTGTTTGAGCGTCATCAAGTGGCTTCGGTGGGACTCCGAGTGCGGCACGTTCTTCAACGTGTTGGCGGTAAGCTTCTAGCACAGTGTTATTCCTCTTTTTTAAAAAATTACTCGCGAATTCCTGCTTTATAAAAGCTTCACAAGTAATATGGACTGCTAAATTTTACTAAAATTCCAGTTAAAAGTTAATGCAAGTAAAGTGTTTCTTTGTGATGCCCGTTATTTTGTAAATAAATGGTATCGATTTTGCTTAATCTACAATCAAATTCAACACTTATTGCATGCTTTTCACTCACAAATTAACTTTGAAGTGGAATTCACCCCATAAAAAAAGGCAACTAAATGTTGCCTATATTTTTTAAGATTGGATATTCCACCTTAGTGTACTGTAGTTGCCGAAATATATTGGTTTAATTCTGTACGACTGCCACTGAATTTCACCTGACACTGGTCTTCAAATCTACCGCAGTGCTGATTACTTGCGAACGAAATATCGACTTCGCAACGCGATGTTCCCTGCATAATATTATGCTTAAAATAAACCTTGTCCCCAATGCTCAGCACATAATTTACGCCACCAATAATGACAAGGCCCTGTTCATCTTCCAAAAGTAAATCTGCATGGTTCATATAGCCAACAACATCCATTTGCTACTCCTTTTAATGCGGATCTTCAAAATCATTATTCATTAAAAAGATAAGCTTTTCTATGTTTTAGAAATAGGTTTTGTGTCAATTTGTGATCACATTCTGCTTAGGCTATTTATAAGTATTCCTGTCTATCCATAAAAAAATAGATACCCATAAAAAAACCGTTCAAATATGAACGGTTTTTGTATCAAGCTACACGCTTAAAATGGTTTGTAATCTGGCATTTCGTCATGTGGCGTTGCAATACATTTAGCTGTAAATTCAGCTCGGATTTTTTCGCGTGATGCTTCTACATCATTTTTGATGGCATCTTCAGGCAAGGCATACACTTCGTCAATAATACTGATCAGAAACTTTTTCGTAGTTTCATCTTCAATTTTTGAAGCATGTTCTACTGCTTTGTCTTTTTCAATCGCATTTTGACGATCTAACATTACAGTACGTGCAGCATTACCCACACTACGACAATAACCATGCCATTGCTCTTCAGGTGTTAATGGTTTCTTTTCGGCACAACCAACCAAAGCCACCAAAACAGATAAAGCGAGTAACTTTTTCATGAATTTCTCCTTACGACAGGCAATATAAAAGATCGCTCGGCTTTTGTCATGTAAATAATGAGAGCATTCTAAACAAACAAAAAGCCCTTACGGGCTTTTTGAACAATTTGACTTAACCACAACTTGCAGCAGTAATTTTTTTGCTACTTGGATCGACTGTAACCGTTACACGCTCTGCACGATAATCCATTGTTACAGGTTGTCCGGGTTGAACCATTCTGACAATTTGAGATTTTGTGAGCACTTTAATTTGATCTTTAGATAAATTCGATTGTCCAACCAAACGCTTCGCCTCTTCAGCAGAACAATTGGCCTGACTTGCACGGAACAATGCCCATTCTTCTACTACCCGCCCATTGGCTAAATGGCAATATCCAACCTGACCATTCGTTTCATTACGTATTTCAAGCTTTCCACCTTGATCCACACAGTATTGACTTGCAGGATTAGTCATCCCCACTTTTGGCACTGTGCTTTGACTATTATGAGTCGCACAACCTGCGAGCCCAACCACCATCAAACTCATCCAAATCATATTTTTCATTAGTCTTTCCTTCATAATTCGTCTTTAAATTAACAGTTATTACAAAGCTACTCGAGAATATAAAAAGTGCTCAAAACAAAATACTTAATTGACCGAATGAATATCAAGTTCTTCGTTAGTCGCCAAAACCACTGAAGATAAAATTGGTACACCTAAAATCATTGGCATTGCAAAAATCCAAAGAATGACTGTCGCACCTGGGTTAAAGAAAAAATGAATCGCAATTGCTGTAAACACCAAAACAAATAGCAAAATCATGGCAAATCTTAGCGTAAATTTAGTTGACATCGTCTTATACTCAAATGAGAAATCATATTCTTTCAATATACACATACTTTATAGTATGGTTTTATTGATTTTCAATCTGTATTTTCACTTTACTATTGATTATTCTCATCTTAAATCCAGTCTTAAAACCAAATACAAGCGCATGCTTAGCATCAAGCTCTTCCATTTTAAACGTCCTAAATTGACGTGCTACTGATTTTTAAAGCTTTTTAAATTTGAAAATTAAACCACGCAGCCCTTATGCTAAAAAGTAGATTTCCTTCAAACACGCCTTGTAGCGTAGGAGCAAATATGTCAAAAAAGCTGCCGATTTATTTTTCGGACCAAGCGTGGTCGTCCTTACAACACCTCATGGGCGACAATGGCAAACCCAGTCCGACTATTAATGCCTTGCTTGAACAGCAAGATATTTCAGATGCATTTTTACACTCGAATCTCAATGTGCAAGCCATCAAGCGAAACTTGCATATTCAACTTCCTGTTGCACTCGAGCGAATTCCTGCAGGGCCTGCTTTTGCCAATAAAGATGTCTTTGAAAAAGCCTTAGACTTAAATGATTATTTGGTGATTAATCCATTAGCAACCTTTATTGCACATGTAGATAGTGAATCACTCCTTCATGCAGGCTTTGAAATTAATGACACCTTTTTGGTTGACCGTAGTTTAGAAGCCAAGCATGGCGATATTGTGGTTGCACTGATTGATAACCGTGAAATTACACTAAAACGCCTGATGATTAGCGCAAAAATGTCTAAAGATGAAATTGCCGATATCTTTGGCGATGCCAATAAAGTCTTGCCTAAAATGTGGTTAAAAGCAGAAAATCCTGCTTATGAACATATCATTCCAGAAGACTCGCAAACTATTAGCATTCAGGGTGTGGTGACATTTAATCTTAAGCAGCTCTATAAGCGTTTGTAAAATATAGAGCATTGCTATGAAAGCCGAAAATAAAATATTTGCGTTAGTCGACGTGAACAATTGTTACGTCAGCTGTGAACGTGTTTTTAATCCCAAATTAAATAATGTGCCTGTTGTTGTTCTCTCAAACAACGATGGTTGTGTGGTATCGCGTAGCGCCGAAGCCAAAGCTTTAGGCATTAAAATGGCGGTGCCTGTATATCAAATTCAAGACTTAATACAACAGCACAATGTACAAGTACTTTCGAGCAATTACGGTTTATACACCGAAATGTCAAAACGCTTTATGAATATCCTAGGGCAATTTGTAAACGACGAAGAGCGGGAAATTTATTCAATTGATGAATGCTTTTTAGATTTCACCAGTTATCAAAATTTATTTGATTTAACGGACTATGCACGCAAAATTATTCAAACCGTCAATCAATGGCTAGGTATTCCCTGCTGTATTGGTATTGGACGCTCAAAAACTGAAGCAAAAATAGCCAATCATATTGCAAAGCAAAATACATACTTAAATGGGGTTTGCAATTTAGTCACAATGGATCCTTGCGCCTCAGAACAACTACTGGCCCAAATGCCTGTAAATGAAGTTTGGGGAATTGGGCGCAATCACCACAAATCATTAAACCAGATAAATATTTTCAGTGTATTGGATTTAATTGAAACTAACCCAAAGGACATGCGTCGCTTATTTAGTGTGATGATGGAAAAAACTGTACGTGAACTGCAAGGTATAGCCTGTATAGACATTGAGCAAGACGCACCATGTAAATATCAAATTATTAGCAGTCGCTCGTATGGACAGCCAGTTTATGCACTTGAAGACATTAAAGCATCTATACGGCTTTATATTGCCCGTGCTGTCACGCGTTTAAGAGCAGATCAGTCTTTATGCCGTATGGTGGGTGTATTTATTCAGACAGGACGTTTTGGTAATAACGAAAAATATGCACCTTATACCGCCATTACGCTCAATGAACACACCGATGATTTACTCAGCATCACACAAGCAGCAACGTATGCCGTTGAGACAATTTATAAAGCTGGATTTAAATATAAAAAAGCAGGCGTCGTTTTATTGCAACTACAAGCCAAGCAAAATTTTGTACCCGACTTATTTTGTGATCTTGCGCAGCGTCAAAGTCGCTCCAAACTCTCCGATACACTCGATCATATTCAAAAAAAATTTGGCCATCACTTTGTTTCTATAGGGCTACCTCAAGACGATGCAGCCACATGGCGAATGAAAAAAAATATGTGCTCGCCCGCCTATTTAAGTAACTGGAATGAACTCTTAAGGGTGAAATAGGCTATATAGAAATTCCTCAGTTGTATCAAGCGCGGTCATGTCTATTTAAAACAAGTAGAAATAGAACCTAACCGCGACAAGATGATTACCAACTGTACAATCACAACCTAGAAATTTACAGCATTAAAAAAGGATCAGCACATTTAAAAAAGATCTGCACAACAAAAAGGCATTAACCATGATTGATGATTTCGGTTTTTTTCGTGATCGCCTCAACAATTTTCTTGATGGAATACAGTAGCTGACCTAAAAGCACATGCTTTGAGGTTAGTACGACCAATACCATTGGGTATTTAGCATTTGGAATAGCTGTTAATACGACTTTGCCATTATTGGCGTCCAAAGTTAAGCTTTGACAACCTTCCAAATTTATCTCGCCCATAAAAGCCTGTACCATAGCTAGGATAGAACTACTTACAGCGGCCAATTTACCGGCATTCTCAATCTTCTTCTTAGATGCTGAACTAAGCTCAAACCCATCTGTAGAGCACAGCATAGTAAATTCAACTTCCGAAATATCTCTGAGCAATGCATTAAGATGCTCGTGAGCATATTCTACAAGTGCCTCTGGCGCTTGACGATTCAATTGATGTGCTAACATACTTTTACCTTAAATAATTAAATTGAAAATTGAACTTCTGCATTGGCAATCAATGCTTCAATGAGTAAAAGCACATCATTTTTTTCACGGGCGTCAATAAAGAATAGCGGATATTTTGTATCTATTTGACTTTTTTCCCAATCTCTATAAATAGATGTGTTATAAGCTGTTTTCACATCTAAATGCGTTATACCAATAATAATATTTTCAGAAACAGTTTTAAAATAATTTAAATAAAAATCAAGCTCTTTGATTGGATTCTCAGTGCTATGATCTATTAAAATAATTGTACCTAAAGCCCCTTTGCAAATCTCACTCCAAATAAAATCAAAGCGTTCTTGGCCTGGCGTACCATATAACCCTACTTTCGTTCCATCATCTAAGATTAATTCACCATAGTCGATTCCGACTGTAGTAAACATTTTAGTGTGAGACTGAGTATCTGTATTAATTGCTTCCGTGGATACAACGCCAACGCTGGATAATGACTTAATTGCCTCACTTTTCCCCGCACCCATTGTCCCTGCAAAGACTATTTTGTATTGATGTAAAATCATTTTATTCCACTATAACCCTAGCTTTTTACGCAAGCTGTTAAAAAAACCACGCACCTTACTTACTTCCTGAATTTCTAAAGGCGTCGTAATTTGACCCAATGAATCTTTTTCAGGAATTTCTTCTACAATTTGAGCAATGTGACATGCAAATAGGTAGCGATTGATCAATGTTGCATTAATACTGGTTTTTTGCTCAATATATTGCACCGTACATCCTCGGCTAAAATAAGCAGAAATTTTTAAAACTACATGACGTTGCTGATCTAGCTCAGGTTGTGGCCAATGATGTAAACGATATGCACCATAATATTCAGGTAAATCTGACGGGGAATGATCCCAAATAAATTGCCAAATTCCAGTATTGAGTTCTTTATATTGAAAATTTTTCTTAAACTTAACAATAATATTAAGGTTTGCCGGTACAATTGATAGATCTTGCCCCGTAATACTGGTCAGTTCTGGATGTTGATAAAACTCCCTATTTTTCAAATCAAAACAGGCGATTATTTTGTCATTATTTTCAATAACAAAATGACTAATCCCTGAATATTCTTGCGTAACTTGCAAAAAAGCAGACGTAAGAATTTGATGCTTAATGGTATTCGAAATATCAGCATTTTCTGGAAAAATATTGCATGACTTTTTATTATTATAATAAGTTTCATGAATATCATCTAACGCATTACTAATCCATTCATTCAATATCTGTGATGAATTTATGGGTAAATATAGTGTATTATTAACAAGTTCACCTGATAATTTTTCATTTTTCTTTAATTTTAAATTTTTTACATTCGATTTATTTATTTTTTCAACATAATTAATATCTGAAAAATCATCATTTATTAATAAAATTTGCAACCTATCATCTGAAATAGGTGTCCAACAAATATCAAACTGGCTAGAAAATTTATTATAAATAATATTTTTTAAATCATTAATCGTCGAAAGACTTAAACCGAATATTGAAACATAAACTGATTTAGCCATAATTTTAGACAATCATATTAGTTAAAAATTAAAAAGGTTATTGCTAGGTGCAATAACCTTTATTTCAATTAAGAAAAATCAAGCTCTTTCTCGAAGTGCTTTAACTCATGACGCGCCATAGCCAAGTTAGCTTTACTTCGATCTAACACTAAGTAAAGAAATAATGCTTCATTTGAATCCAATGGACGGATTAAGTGATACTGCTTACCCAACGTAATCAAAATATCCTCAATCGAATCATTCAAGTTTAATGCTTTAGATACTTTTCGCTTTGCACGAATTACTTCTGTATTACCTGCTGCCGCAAGCTCTAAATCAATTGTATTATTACCTTGTGTAGCAAGAGCTAAACCACTCTCACTATCCACAAGCGCACTCGCGATAAAACCATCAATTTCAAGCAAAGAATCTAATGATACTTTAGCCATGCTGTACTCTCCCCCTGACTTTATATTATATTTTGATAATATTTAAAAAATAAATTACTGCGGTAAAAAAATATCATCAAACAACCTATCGTTCACTGGCAAATTAGATCAATTAAAATCATCCAAAAATAATAACTAAATATAGAAAAACTCAATAATTAATTAACAAAAAAAATATAAACATAAGAAAAAATACTAAAAAAAGCAAAAAATAACGCTGAAAAATCGATTTTTTAATCAAAATTTGTAGAATTTTAAGCCATTTTTTATTTTCTATTTTTTAATAAATATATTTTTATATTTAGCTTATCTTTACAAAAAACAGCAAACCAATTGGCAATAACTATCAAAATAGTGAAAGAAAAAACAATAATTAATAATAATTTACAGTGATTTTTTCAATTATTTTTCGTTATTTAAATGGTTAAATTAAAAAAAATAAAATATATGATTATTTTACATACATATTTAATTTTTTTTCATCTCGTGAGGCCCACAATAATTTAGATTCACTCAGTTTATGAACTACTTAAATATTTTATACAAAATTCATGTTTTTCCCCCTAAAAAAAACTTATAATTTGTTAACATTTTGCATAATTTATACTCTATTAATTAATGAACGACTCACAACTTTCACTGAGTGAATATCTATCAGCCGTTCAAAACGTCATCAAACTGGCTTTTGATGATGCTGTATGGGTCAAGGCGGAGATTCGTAATCTAAATATTAAAGGTGGTCATTACTATTTAGAACTGGCAGAAAAAGATCCTGACAGTGACAAAGTCATTGCCAGCTGTAAAGCGACAATATGGAAATTTACGGCGTCAAAAATCGTCTGCACATTTGAAAAAGAAAGTGGTATTGAACTCAGTCGTGATTTGAATGTGCTTATTAAAGTACGTGCCCGATTTGATCCACAGTACGGCTTTTCTGTGAATGTAGAAGAAATTGACTCTAGCTTTACGTTAGGTGATTTAGCCAAACGCTACCAGCAAATCTTAGTAAAATTAACAGAAGAAGGCTTAATCGAACGTAATATACGTTTAGCATCCCCTTTTGATATTCAACGTGTGTTGGTTATTGCTCCAGAAAAAGCAGCAGGCTTGGGTGACTTTAAAAAAGATGCAGATGCACTGTCCAATGCCAAAGTGTGCCAATTTATTTATCATTATGCGACGTTTCAAGGCAATACAGCGGCGCAAAGTATTCGAGATGCCTTGGCCTTAGGTTTAAGACAATGGGCAAACCAATATGATACCGCCCCAGACCTCATTGTGATTATTCGTGGTGGTGGTGCAGTCAATGATCTAGCCTATTTAAATGACTATGACTTAGCGGCTTTACTTTGTAAGCGTAGCGTTCCTATTTGGGTCGGCATCGGTCATGAAAAAGACCGTACAATTTTAGATGAAATCGCGCACCGTTCTTTTGATACGCCAAGTAAAGTCATCGCAGGTATCCGAAATCATATTGTGGAACGTGTACAGGAAGTCAGCGACTATTTGCAAAGCATCCAGCTCATGTCACAACAGCAAATTAGCGTGTATCAAAGTCAAAATGACAAACTCTTAACCCTGATTCAAACCCTTGCACAAAACCAGCTACAGGATGCCTCCAAGCAGCTCACGCAGCTCATTGGACTGACTGAAAACTATGCCAATCAGCAACTGAAATTTGCCAAACATCAAATGGAAGCTTTAATGCGTGAAGCGCTACTACAAAACCCACGCACAGTACTTTCCAAGGGCTTTGCTGTTGTGCGTCAAGATGGCCACAGCATTCGTCATGTTCAACAGCTAAAGGCCTCTCAACCTATCCAAATTGAACTTCAGGATGGCATTTTAGATGCCGAACTGAGCCATATTCACCCGCATACGGGAGTATTACCATGAGTAATGAATCTATCAGCTTTAAACAAGGCTACGACGTTTTAAAGAAAAATGCTGAATTGCTAGAATCGCAACAAGAACCAGATATTGATAATTTGATGAAAATTGTTGAGGAATCTATGCAAGCCTATAAAGCTTGTAAATCTCGAGTTGACGCTGTGCAAAATGCACTCAATGAAACTTTCAAAGAGTAAAGTATGTATACGGCGTAAATACACTGCAAAATAAAAAAGTAATCCTAGGATTACTTTTTTTAAATCTATTTTGATTAGATTAACGAGCGCCTAAAAACTCAAATGGTTTAGTCACTTTAAATGAATCATTGGCTTTGCCTGCATATACTTTGGCCTGATCTGCACCCAGCTCCAACTTCTTGGCTTGACCATCTTTAAAGTTGATATCTTTTAAATCCACCCAAAACACATTAGGCGAAACAGCCGACTCAAAGAAATACAAACCACGCTTATGGTCTATAACTGTACGCCAGCGAGTAGATGAAATATTCGGCTCTTCTTCTGTATTTAAGCCAAAAGGTACTGAAGCATTTCGAATCACGCTAAATACACCTGCCAAAGAATGTTTTTGATCTGCATTTTTTGGAATGGCATTGGTGTAGAACGATGCACGAGCAAAACGATCAGCTGCGCGGTTTGTTCCTGGTAGCATGGTGGTGCCACCGATTTGTTGCCAATATGTATTGAGCGCCAGTTGCTGATCAAAGGTAGGTGAATTGGTCATCACTTGATACTTGCGGTTATGATGAATGACCTGCTTGCCATTAATATATTCAATAATGGCACTGTCGCCTGTTGCATCTGAAATTGATAAATGTAACGTCGCTAAGCGATTTTCACCTGGCACGTGATCTGATACGACTACAAACGGTTCTTTTTCTAAAAACTTGATCGCTTCATCTACCGAGCTAAAATTATCCAATACATATTGAGCCCATAGTGAAATACTTAAAGTTGCTTTGGTATTTTTTTGCACTGCAGGATATTCAGACTCTACTAACCACAATAAATTTGCCATGAGGCCTTTTTCATTGACGCCATCAGTCGTGGCAATATCGTAGCCTGTTGCAACCACACTGCCGTATTTTGACGTCCATTGCACAGATTTTGGACCAGCCAAACCACTACGCTTAACCTCACTGGGTAAAATCCATAGGTTTGTGCCGACATCACTTTTCCAATCCATTGAGCGGGCTGTCATAATCTCATTATTGCCCTGAAAAATAACACGCGTACATGCCGAAGCCATTTCAGCAGCAAACATCAATCCTGCTGCGAATAACACTTTTTGTAATGCTTTATTCATGAAACACCTCTATTTAAAAAATTGGTAAATTTATGCCGACGACTGGTCCGTGTTCTTTAATATCCCACTTGAAATCACCACTTGTATAATCTTGCTCAAAATAACGATAGCCCCCACGTATATTCAAATGTCGGTTAAATACAGGAATGCGGTAACCGACATAAGCTTGTACAGAACGGGTATCTTCAACCCCAAAAGTGATTTCTGAAGCAAAATTCCACGCAGAATCGAGGTTATATTTAAATCGTGTACCCCAAAAGAATTCATCCCAGTCTGTAGAAGCTTGAATCTTATGATTTAAAGCACCAAGTGTTGCACTGGCATCTGTATGATGCATACCTATAGTGGGCTCAACAATGAATTTAGCGTATTGATCTTTGGTTTGCTCAGGGGAAACATAGGCCTGATAATAAATACCGTAGCTACTTTGATCCAACTTAGTCGCTAAAGCCAAAGGAACATGCAAAACCTGTTTATCTTGAGAAGTTTTTACATATTGACGATCTGCATAAATCCCCCATTTGCCTTTACTCAAATCCAAATGTGCCATATAGGATTTATCTAACTCTTTTAACGTCTCTTTAAAAGGCTGTTCAACCTCATAGGAAATAGGACCTTTGCTAATATCGCCATCGATATCCGCGGCAAAAACATAAAGATTCAAATTGAGTTTCGTTTTTCCTTTAAATGTATCCGAAATCTCATTTGCAATTGCTGATTGACTCGCTACTAGCGCTAAACCCACCGTAAAATTTATTAAAGTTTTTAAGTACATTTTATTATCCTGATGTGTTCTATTTTTTTTAGCATACTTTTATCAGTTTCTACTATTAAATTGTACCAACCTCTTCAGCTAGATTTATAACCGTATATCTTTATCATTACATACTAAAAAACACTTTAGTAAATTTAACCCGCTCAATATAAATAAATGTCGCATGATTTAATTGTTTGCACCATTGAAAATGCACCGTAATAAAAAACCGCCTAAATGGTTTTAAATTTAGGCGGATATTTTTACTTCTACAGAACAAACAAGATTAGAAACGCCAGTTCTTGAACCATAATTTAGAATTCAATGGATTTAGTAATAAATACTCATAAGCAACTGTAAATAAAGATATTAGATACAACTGACACTTCGCACTAACAATATGTAGTTGTCTACAAGTGCAAATCAACAGTCTACATATCAGTCTACATTTTTTATTCGCATATAAAGGTTGGATCTTTAAAAAACATAGCTGACTACTTGTTAGAAAATTTGATTCATCTAAGAGAGAACTAACTAAAAAATCAAAACCCTCTCTTGAGGGCTTTTACTTATTATGGCCAAGTATCACTTAATCGTTTTGCATCAGCTTATCTCACTTTCCTATAGATATAAAAAACCGCCCGAAGGCGGTCTATTTATTACTTCAACAATCTGTATCGCTCATGCGGTAATGTTTTAAGTTCAAACATGTGGTCGTAGTCATAGTTTGGCATGGTAAATTCACATTTTTTACTCACGCTGGATATGGCACTACTCATAGAAAACATATTGTCATGGAGCATGCTCACCAGTGCTGGATTAAGTTTGGCCAATGCTGGGCTATGTGTATTCCACCATGCTTGAAAGAATCGAGCATGTACGCAGAGCATTTCTAGTGATTGTTTTTCATCTATATAGATGTTCCCTTTTGACTTGATTTCTAGAGTCTCTAGGTAATTCACGGCATCTTGGAAGTGTATGGCCAACAGATCGCTATAACGTGTAATGCGAAAGTGTTTATTGTGGCGTGACCACATTTCTGCATGCAGTCTGCGTTCACCTTGGGCACGTCGGTCTACAATTTCTTTGAGTTCAGCTTGTTGCTCTGAGTTGATTTTTACTCGTGTGTCGATTTGCTGTTGCAGAACTTCTTTTTCTAGTACATCAAGTACCCATTTGCGGAATTCTTTAGCGACTGGTGTGCGGGCAAAGAATGTGATGAGATGGCAACCTCGTAAAGAAAAAGCTCTAATTTGCTGTAGGCCACCATTCGTCTGTACTTCAACTAAACGAGTCATATCAGAAGTAAATTCATCAGACTTACGATTGAAAATTTTAGTTATAGCTGTTTCAGGATTGGCATATCCTAAGGCTAACCCAATTTGGGTTACCCCTATCCATAATTGTCCATTATTCACTAATAGTGGTTTCAAGTTCACTTCATTAAATGTTAATGCTAGACTACTCATGTCTTTTCTCCAAAGTTTAGACAGAAGCCCCTAGTCCGCCAAGATTGAGGGGCTTCATTGTTTGTATTAACTATTTGGCTGATTTTTCAACCACTGTTCAATAATAAAATTTAGCTGAGCTGTCATAGATCTTTTGTTTAATTCCGCATTCTTTTTTAGCTCTTCCATTAATTTATGGGGTATTCGAATATTCAATTGTCTATCTTGTCTTGACATTTAAGAGACTCTTTATTGATATCACAGTGCTAATACTAATACCGTGCTAATATTGAAGTCAAGCACCGTACTAGCATATTCTTACTAAAATTTATTTAGGTTTCATTTTGATGGCTAGAACAGATCCACAATTTAATCTTCGTGTACCAATTGAACTTAAACAACAGGTTGAAAATGCTGCTAAAGAAAGTGGCAGATCTATCAATGCTGAAGCTGTATTTCGTTTAGAGCAAAGCTTTAGAAATGAAATTGAGGATTTAGAAAGTGTACCATTAGAGAAATTATTAGCTGTTGTTATGAAAAGGCTTGGGGAAAACTCTATAAGGCTGACAAGTGAAGAAATTGAGCGTGGGAAAGGACTCTCAAAAAAAAGTGATGAAAGTTAACTTCATTAGGTTTTTTACTTACCAATAAATATTATTAATTGATTAAAATAATAATATTTGTAAAATCACTTATACATAATATAAATTATTGGGGGGATATATGGATTACGAACAAGCCTTAGCATACGCTAAAAGCGGTAAAGCAATTTTATTTTTAGGGTCTGGATTTTCTTATGGTTTAGAATCAATTCTAGGAGAAAAAATACCAACTGCATCAGGATTAGCTAAAAGATTATGTGAAGAATCTAAGTCAACATTAACCGAAAATCTAAAAAAAGCATCTTCACGATATCTGGAAAAAAAATCAACAGAGGATTTAATTAACTTACTTCAACAATTATTCACTGTACGTAATTCATCAAAAGCACATGAAGAAATTGCTAATATTGATTGGCTACGCGTATATACAACCAATTATGATAATGTTTTTGAAACTTCTGCTGAGGTAAACAAAAAAATTTTTTACCCTGTTGATATGGAAAAACAGCCTAGAGGAAATATTCAAAAACAAACGGTTATACATATAAATGGCTATATCAATAGCCTAACAGAAAGCAAACTGAATGATACATTCAAACTAACTGATAGAAGTTATTTAACTATTTCATTTAGGGATTCCAATTGGAGTGAAGTATTTAATCGTGATGTACAAACAGCTAGCGTAATATTTTTTATTGGGTATTCATTATACGACATAGAAATACAAGAAATTTTGCATAAAGATAAAAGTAATAAAAATAAAACTTTTTTCATTGACCGAACAGATCTTACTTCTGAGGAAATCGAAGATTTAGATATTTCTACTTTTGGAAAGGTTTGTCCTATTGGGATAGAAAAATTTGCCAATGATCTGAAATCTGTAGATCCAAATGCTATATCAAATCAACCACTCTTCATAAATAACTTCAATGAATTAGAAGTTAACGACCATACCACACGACTCCCTGAATATGGGGATATCAAAGAGTTACTATCTTATGGAAAAATAAATAATGAATTATTTACTAATGAGATATTAAATAATAGTAAAAATGACTACATAATAAAACGTGAGATTGAGGATTTATGCATAAGAAATATTACCAATAAAAATAACTTAATATTATATTCATCACTTGCTAATGGTAAAACCATTTTAGCAAAATCAATTTGTCTCAAAATGATTAATCAAGGATTTAAAGCATATGTACTAAAAGATATATATGATGTTAACTTAGCAAGTCTTGAAGCTGAGCAAATTATAAAAAATAACCCGAACACAATATTTTTAATTGAAAATTATACTAAACACCTAGATTTAATTAAATTAATTAATTTCTCACGTGTTAATAATACGAAATTACTTTTACTTTCAAGAACAACAGAACATGAAAGAAACATAAATGACATCTTAATGGAAAACAAAATCTTAGAAACCCACGAAACAATTGAAGAATGTATAGATAAATTAACTAAGATTGATATAGACAATTTTTCTTACTATTTAGAGCGATATGGATTATGGCAAGAATTGGCAGGTTATAAACAACATCAAAAGAAAAATTATATTTTTAATGATGCTCGAAAAGAAATTAGTTCTATACTTTTAGGTATAATTAAATCAGAGCAAGTGCAAGATAAGATAAATAAACTTTATTTAGAAGTTCAAAGCTCTGATACATTATTAAAAATAATTGTATCAATTCTATGTTTAAACATAGTAAATATCCAAAATCCATCGAATTATTTAATTACAGCATTGACTGGAGAAAATAGTTTTAGTTCTTTACAGTTGCGATCAAGTTCTGCTTTTAATCATCTAATCTATAAAGATAATGATGGTTATTACTTCCCAAAATCATCTATTTTTGCAAATAATTTCTTTCAAAACTTTCCAGATCAAAAACTACTAGTGCAAACTTTAATTACCATATGTAAAAATATTAGAAGTAAAGTCGTTCATAATCGAGATATATACATGCAAATATATCGTGATCTAGCTAGCTATAAAAATGCTTCCCTAATTATGCCCGAGTCGAACCAAAGAGCCTCTTTAATAGAATTTTATGAAGGTTTAAGGGAAATAAAAGAAGAAAGAGATTATCCTCACTTCTGGCTACAATATGCCATAGCAATTATAAGCATTCCATCACAAAAAAATCTTGATGATGCGTTAAGCCACTTAAAAACTGCTTTATCAATTTCTAAAAATTGGAATAACTATTGGGTAGATGACATCTACACACAATTAGCTAGATGCTATATAGAGAAATCTTACTTCTCTGAGAAAGAATCACACAAGCTAGCGTTCAATCATTTCAGTAGCTCTATTGCCTATATGATTAGAGTTTTGAATGGTTCACGAGTAAGAACAGAATCATTAAGACCTTTAGGTAGATATTTTAATACATATGAAAAATTTAAAGAAATTTTCAGCATAGAACAAATTAACCATATTGAAAGCAAATGTGAAATAATTAGCCAGCTAATATCTAGAAAACTTCCAAACCCAAAAAATGAAGATCAGTATTTTTTACGTGCAATCAGTAACATGAATAAAATATCTACAGATATTAAACTTTATAAACACGTAAAAATTAATAAGTAGTTTTCCCGACCTTGCTGTATATTTTCATACAGCAAGGTCAAAAAATATTTCATTTTCAACATTTAATTCAAATATATAAACCATTTAAAAACATTAATCTAACTAATAATAGAGACATTATGAAATATTTTAGCAGTAATTTATGTTCTTGAATTATCTTCTAGAAAATAATGGTAAGAATTTGCTAAAGAAGAGGAAATAAGAAAAGGACATGAAGTTTAATTTTTCATTAGATGCAGCAATCGCTTTAACTTTAACAACAGTCTTTTTCTATACTTCGGGCCAAATATATTTAAACGGTTATTTAAGCCCTTTCCTTATAGACTCCGTTGTTCTTAACTTTTCAGTACAAGATAAAATTTATGTCGGTTTTTTAAAAGGTGTGAATGAGTATTTGTATATTCTTTTGGCTGGTCTCATAATTTTCTTTGGGCGAAGCATCTTTATTTATTTTGAATTTGGAAAGGCTATTGATAAAAAACTCACCAGCTTTATTCCACAAAATGAACGCCCAAAAAAGACTGTATTGCGTATCCATAATTCTGAATTTTTTGATGGAATTGAAAAGAGCTATTCTACGGTCGCATTGACCACACTATTAACAATGATTTTATTTTGGGGAGTTTTGCAAGCTTTCGTTCATATTGAGAAAAAAGGGAAAAATATTTCTACAGAAGTAATGAAAGATGTACGTGTTCTTCCAAAAGTTAAATCAGACGGTCAGGAACTTTTTCTTATCAAGTGTGGGTCTTCACTTTGCGCATTAATTGATGAAAAGAAGAATGTTTCATTGGTTGAACCAAAGAATGTGGTTTTACTTGGTAGCAACTTTAAAGAAAAATAAAGCGCCACAAGGCGCTTCACCCTACTATTTCATACTCTTTAGAACGCCATCTTTCAAAATAAAATGATGCACTAATGCAGCCAATGCATGCAGTCCAATCAATGTCATAAAGATATTGGCAACGATTGGATGAATCTCACCAAGATCGACATTATGTATAAAAAGTACTTTAGGTAACTCGATTCCTAATAGGTTAAAAGACTCATGCGTTGAAGCAAAAGTAAACCACCCTAATAGTGGGACCGCGAATAAGCCAGCATATAAGGCGCCCTTCATTAAGGTAAAAGCAGTTTTTTGCAATTCAGATAAATATGAAACCGTAGGAATCTGTGCTTTAAACCACATCAGTAAAAGAAGACGAACATAGAAAAATATAAAAACCAGTCCTCCAGCAATCACATGTACTTGTCCAGTCAAGCTATCTTCAATATGACCTTCGCTCGTAAAATAAGCGATTAATACAAGAACTAGGGTTAACCAATGTGCATATATCATGATTTTTGGATATTTTTCACTTGACGCCATTATTATCTATTCCATGTAAAGTACTAACAGTAAAATATAATAAAAATCTTAAACTACGATTAATTATCAGATACTTATTACATAAAATATAATATGAAAAACCGTTGATTTCCCTACATGTCAACAAGCACAGAAATGGTATGAGAAAAGAAAGAAATCAGGATGAAAAAGTTTAGACCATTATGGGGATCGTCAAGCATGTGATTGCTTGCTAGGGGGAAATCGAAAGAAGTGTTTGAAGAGGAAAAAATAAAGCGCCACATGGCGCTCTATTTAAAAAAACGTATCCGCCGAAACATTAAAACGCTCAGACAGCGCCTTAATGTGACGAATATTCAACTGACGTTTACCGCTTAAAATTTCTGAAATGACGGATTGAGTTGCAACTTCTGCTAAATCAGATTGCCCTAATCCGTGTTGCTCCATCAAAAAAGCTAAAGCGGCCCGACCATCACCTTTAGGCATTGGTAAGTGCTCATTCTCATAAGCAGAAACTAAATCACCAAGTTGATGAATAAGCCCCATGAGAGGATTTGATTCATCATCACCAACCGTATCCAAAAGGTCATCCAATGCTTCAACCAATGTATTGAAATCATCTTCATTTTCAGGCTTGCTGAGTAATGGTGCAACATAATGCCAGTGATCTACTGCCTGTTTAATCATTGCATTCATATTAACCCTCCTTCCAGTGACCTTTGTCATATTCTTTATGGGACAAGACATAACGAATGTATACGCGCTTTGCCTGATACATTACGACCGCTATTAACCGTATCTTATTTCCGCCAATATCAAATACATGCAACTTTCCGACTTTATCTACAGCTGGAAAGAGCAGCTTCATTTCAGCAAAATCTTTAGGATCATTGGCTTTCATAATTCGGTACCAGCCATCCAATGCTGTCTCAGCCTGTGGCCACTTATTCTTTGCTTCTATGATTCGAGCGTGGGTGATCACATGCATACTAATTATCGCATTTTGCTATATAACAATTATAGCCAATTTATCGCATTTTGCAATAAAACAATTTTTTTCTACACCACCAGTTATGACAACTTTTCATACGCGTTAGCCAATTTGATGTCATAGCTATTCTTTGCGTATTCGACGCCGTTATAGCCACGTGCAAAGGATTTCCAGTCTTTATTCTTTAGAGCATTCACCAAGCCATTCACTTTGATATAGCGACACATTGCTTCAAGCTGTGAAGCCTCATTTTTATACATGGCATTTACAAAGGCTTGTAATGATGCATAACCAAGTGACTGCCAGTGATAGCCCATCACCTGCCCAATGCCCCAGCTAACAGACTCTAATGCAGATGCACGATGGTATTGTGTCGCTACATTTAAACGCCCGTGTTGGGCTGAATATAATCCATAGCCACCAGCCGTTTTACTACATAGATCTGGTCGCTTAATCATCATTTGATCTGCAATCTTTACTTGGCCATTCGCTATCAAACGTTGTCGCATCACATGACGTTCAAATAGAATCACTGGAGTGCCATCAGCATTAAAGCCTGAGCCTTTGCATTCTACTTCGATCACTGCACGTAATACGGCGCTTTCAACGCCTAATTTTTTGGCTTGATCTTCAATTTGGGATGGGATTAATTTTTTACTCATTTCACTTTCCTTTAGGCATAAAAAAAGCGCTTTATGGCGCGCACAGACAATAAAAAACCGACCTCGTATTGGGTCGGCTTAAGCTTTAATTGCTGATACTAATTCAGGGGATTTCCATGCAAGTATCATTAATATGATGATGAGTGTTACTTTCCAGAAATCATATTTATCCATGATTGCCTCTACAAATTTAATAATCACTGTTATACTTTCAGGCATAGATACATTTCCTCTTTGCTCGCTCTGTAGATTGGAAAAAATAAAACCCCGATGCTTCCAACGTCGGGGTTTTTCTTTAGGCATAAAAAACACCTTTCGGTGCATAGAAAATAAAAAAACGACCTCTTATTGGGTCAGATTAAGCCTTGATTGCTGAAATAATTTCAGGCAGTTTCCAAATTAGAATTGGGATAGAAAATAAAACTAAGAAGGCAAAAATAGTTTGCCATAATCCATGTTTTTCAATAGACACTTTCATCAGCTCCACTATTGGTTTAGAATATTCGAACATAGATTGATCATGTCTCCTTTCTTGTAGGTTGATATGAAAAAGCCCCGATAGTTCGCGCTATCGGGGCTTTTCTTTGGGCATAAAAAAACCGCCCTAAGGCGGTATAAATTACAATTTAGTATTCATGTTTAGTCAGTATTAAGCCATTGACCAAAGCTCATAATATTCTTGTATATATGGATTCAAAAATTCATCATTTTCTGAGTCATAGTTAAATGGTTTGTTCTGCAAAAGTTCAGTGCTATTCAGTGATGTTAGATATTTTTTTAAGAATTTCTTAAAAGATTGAATCTTCTCAGGAAAAACACTTTCTTCATCCCACAAAATTGTATGCATGGAAAAGGCTCACCATTTAATCTAATTGCGCGGATTATAGTGACAACAAACCAACCATACAAGAAATAAATGTGACTTATTTATCAATAATTAACAATTACTTCTTCAGATCATCTTTTGCTTCTTTCAAATATTTCACAACTTCAACTATCGTTTTGCCTTCTTGTTTGTTAATAAAATTAAAAGTCCAGCGTACAACAGCCCAGCCTGGTAGCCCACAGATAAAGAAGAATCCACCTAGGGCGATCATCCCCCAAATATCCGTTACCCATTCATGTAGGCCCCATTTCACAATGATAAAAGCACCTCCTGTAAGACTGGATACCACAGTACAAATTAGCCCCACCGCCCATTCTTGTGGTGAACGTGGAAGCCTCATCATGATGACAACAGTTGCAACCAAACAGATGGCTAATGTCACTGCAACCGCGGCACCATAAAACTTTAAAAACGTAGCAATACCACTTGTAGAGACTGGCTCCATTTATTTCCCCTATTTTTTGGCAATAAAAAAGCACCCGAAGGTGCTGTTGATTTAGTCACTATTTAAACTTCAATCTGTATCACTTCACCACTGGGTGCTAAGCGCTTTATCTCTCCATCACTAATAAATACAGTAGCACCCAAGTTATAACGTGTTGTGCTGGTACACATCACTAAACCCGATCCATCGACCACTAAGACTTTATAGTTTGGATGGCTCTCACTGGTGATCGTACCAATAAATTCTGGCGCTTTAGGCAGTAAGCCAATCAAACGTTGCAGTGCATTACTCATGATTCACACGCTCCACTTTAATGGTTTGATTGATCACAGCATGACTAAATGAGACGCTGACACTATCCACGATGCCCCACCATTCAGAATTAAATGCAAGCACTTCACCTAGTACACACTCACCAATTTCTAATGAGATCGGCATCGTAAAGGTGTGGGTTTCTACCATTCCCGCTTTAGCCAGTTTTGATTTCCCGAAAGAGCCCATACTGACGTGATCAAAGAGTGGATTATTTTCCGCCAGCAGGATCGTGTCTGCATTGGTTCCGGTTCGTCTTACTTGCGCAAGCTTTCCCGTACGGTCATTGGTGAGTGTGATGCCGTTGTAGTCTGGATATAACTCATAGTCTGTAGATTGCGCAGTAACAATACTTTCAGGAATTAGCCGATCGTAATCATCAATAGTCAGTGAATCCCAAAAGGTCTTTTTATAAAGGGACCTAATGGTCAATGCATTGCCATTTTTTTCGCTATACACAAATCCACCACCGCTTTCTGCCACCATTTTAATCACAGAAATCGGTGCTAAATTGCTATAACTCAAACTGTTATTTGCAACAATCCACCCTAATTCATCAATCAATTGCCAATTCAATTGTGTATTGCTAAACACCCGATCCAATTCTGCCTGACATAACTGTACTGAAGTGCGTTCGTTTTCTTGAAGAAATGAGCGTACAGGTGAATAAGGCTCTGAAAGTAATGCTGTTTGGCTTCGTCCAGTGAGCACATAAACATCTTGTGCAAACTTCCGTGCGCGACTTCGATTTTCAAGAAGCATTTGATGCTCATTGCCATTCACTATAATTTTCAAAATCACGGGCTGGCTATTAATGGGTTCAAGTTTAGGTAATTCACCTGCTGGGACAGTCAAGCTATATGACCAACACCAGCGACTGCGATCCGTACTGTAATTTCCATCCAGCACATTTATTTCCTCACCATTGTCTAAGCGAGTTACAGATAAAGTATTCAAGATATGCCACCAGTTTTTATTTGGAATTGCAGGAATGCAGTCATCTGCCCCAAAATTCAGAACGACGTTGTGTGAGTCAATATCATGACATAGGCATACAAACTCAAGATCGCCTGTACCCTCATATTGAGGAATTTCAGGCTCAGGCCATGGTTCAATCGGATGCTTGCGATAATGGATAGATTTGGCTTTATCCCAAAGGATCTCATCTTGTGTGACCAGCTCTAAGCCCTTGTCCCAATCAAAACTAAACCGCTTTTCAATCATATGCGCGACTTGATGTGAAAACGAAATATTCCGTCGCTTTCGGATCATCTCTTGATGCGAAAATTCACGATTCAATCGAAGCTTGATAGATTCATCAAAATACAGGTTCCGCACAATACGAATTTTGAGATTTTCTTGCCAACCTATACTTTGGTTTCGACTTAGTTTTAAACCCTGATCAAATACAGAATAGATAGATTCAGATAAAGTCAGTCCACGCTCAAAACCCACATCTGAAATATAATTGATCACCAAACCACGGTCATAAAAAAAGCTACTGTTTGACACCCTAAGTACAGGTTTCGCCCATGGTATTTCGGTTGATCCAAGATGTACTACCGCTTTTTCATATACGGTATTAAGTCTCAGCTCCACCCCTAATTGATGATTGATATCAAACAAGGCATCAAAATCAGAATTGAATGACGTATTGATCACAACATCAAGGGAGCAATACGCATTAATCCCTACCACATATAGCTCTGGAACGAAATCTGTGTTGATGATTGCTTCAAGCCGTGCAGTTTGCCCTGATACAGCGCTAAATTCAGCATGAAATGAAACATTAATCTCAGCTTCAAGTGCATTGAAATCAAAACTCTGCGCCTGAAACAAAGCCAAAAATGAGGTATCAATGGTTGCGTCAAGTGATGCGAGGTTTTGTTCATCCGCTCCAAAATTAAGATCTGCAGATCCGGTCACAAGATCTTTAAAATTAAGATTTACATGATGTGCATCAGGTGGAATATAGTTCGCCACATGCCCACCTCACTTATGTAGACGGCTTTAGAATTAATGAGTTCATCATTAAGGTACTGCCAAGCACCAATTCGGGATTTGCCAGCTCTATATCTGTACCCACGGTAAAGTCTGCAATAGCTTCACCAGCACCATTTAACAGTCGTGCCCATATTGCAATTCCCGCTTTTGTTACCGTTGCCGCATCAGTCTGATAAAGCTCTATACGATCAGCATGCATGGTTTTTAAGCAAGGCTTCGGCAAAGTTAAGATTACCAACTTAGCAGCATTATTCGCGGCTACTGAGACCGAAGCAGGTTTCGCATCATCATAAAAAACAAAGGAAGCATTTGAGCTTCCTTGATCGAGATACGCCGCCAGCGCTTGAAGTTGCACAAGACCAGCTTTTAAAGAGGGTTGAATCATTTCGGCACCACATTATCTTGAATGACTGCGTTGTATTGTTGTTTCTGGTCAAAAGCAACAATAAATGTTTTCAAATCTGCATATAGATTTAAGAATTGATAGCGACCTTTGATGTCTGGCTTGCTTACTGCAATTGGGAGTAGATTCGACCTATTGTAAAGTATAACTATTGCATCTATGTATTTCTCTCCCTGCTTGTTGATAGAGCCCTTAATGCTGCTATAAATCAGGCCATTTAGGTCTTGAAGCATCACTCCATTTTTCTTAACAACAAAGCCCGTCGGTTTCATGCTAATTCACCTAAATAAAAATAAACACCTCCGGGATTGGTATCAGAACCTATTCGTGTACGTATTGTTGATTCTACGTACATCGAATTCTCTGATAGCAATGGCGTTAGTCCAGAGATCAATCTTCCGGAATAACATACACAAGGTAACGCCCCTTTTAAAAAACCACCTGTATCAAAAATAGGAATGGTTAAAGCTGGAACAGCTGATCCCCCAAATGCCCCAGCTCGACCTGTTGTTGAATTATATGTAATGCCATACGTTATGATGTGTGCGGATAAAGGATTTAAGGGGCTATATCGTGTGCTAATAAATCCTCTGCCCGATTCAGGAACAGCAATGGGGTCTCCTCCTGTTGCAAGTATAGTGGTTAAGCTACCATCACTAGCTTTGATTTTTGCCTCCATCGCCATCAGAAACCATGGCTTAATAACATCATCTGGAAGACTTGTGTCGTAAATTCCACAACCAATCAATCTTGAGGAAGCAATATTTGTAGTTGTTGCCATAGAGCCTATAAAAAAATTGTGATTACCACATAGAGTAAACCCTCTGTTACCTGCCATTGATCCATTACTTTCGGCTTCTTGCACAGCATAGTTGGCGGTACTAGTCATATATGCCCAGTGCCATTTAAACCAACCGCGAATACAATTGCCTGCGTTACCTTCTATTGTCCAATTTTTTGAGGGATTTTCAGGGTCAAACGGTAATTGCAACACATTAGGATCTTGATAATCATCAATATGATCCATGTGCTCAAGCAAACCAACCATTGCTGATTTTGCGTAGCTAGAATTATATGAGTTCGTTCCATCAGAAATAGTTTCATCGACACGAATATACGGATGCTTCAATGTAGGAGTTTTTGCACGATAAACTCGCTTAACATCCTTATCATCACGAAAAATAATGTCATAACCCAGTGATGCTAATTTGCTAGCGCCTTTAGTTGTAATTGCAGTCTCAGCAATAGTGTTCGCTGGTTTTAGGATTAACTGCGTGTCACTTGGCACACCTTTAATTCGATACTTCTGATTTAAAGATATAGGCTCAAAACCTACAAGCTCAACCACTTGCAGTAACATAGCTTTATGTGGTGCAAATAGCGTTATATGAACGTCACCCTGCTCATCAATTGATGCTGAAGTGACAACTGGCAGTTCAACCCCATTGACTAGACAAGCATCTAAAAGGCGGATCATATCTCCCCAATTATTACTCAGCACCAAGCCATTCAAGTGGCTAAAATATTGAATATCTACATCTGTTGCCATAGCGAAAGCCCATAAAAAAAGACCGCCGAAGCGGTCATTAAAGTTAAAGTTTAAGCAACCCGGTCAATATCACCGCGCAGCATGATTTGGAATGAATCAGACAACACTGTTGGTTCAGACTGCTTTACGGTACGAATTACCCAAATCGGATAATTCGCACCAATTGAGTTAAAGCGCATAGTATTGCCATTCGCCCATCCGCTACCCCAGCCTTCTTTTTTAATCTTAAAGTATGGAGCATTGGTGATTGGGTTTAGAGGTGCATAGTCCGTCGTTGTAGTGCCACGTTGTGCAAGTTCACCGGTATATTCACCAACACACTTGAACGTAGTTGTATCGGTAAACACCATAGCCCAGCGTTCTTGAATTGCCCCCTTATTGCTCACTTCAATCGGATACAAGGCATCATTATAATTGGCAGAAATCGCGCCACCAATCGCTTCATCTGACCACACCGAATTCCATGTTGGTTGAACAAATAAACGTGTGTAGCGCGATTTCATATCACCAATCACAAGTGCAGATCCAACAATGGTGTTTGCTGGATCATAGTTATGTGTCAACGGCTTAGTAAAAGTCACCTGGCCATTGATTTTGACATCACGTACAAGGCCCATGTCTTGATAGCGGTATTTAGCAATCAATGGGCCTGTTAGATTCCCCAGGGCAAAATCACCGTTTAAAGTTACTTTGCCGTAGTCATAGTCAACGGTATACATATCAAAAGGAATTTTGATTCCATTTGCATCTTCAAGTTCACACCAAGAGATTCGTTGATCAGCCAAAGCATAGATTTTTCCCGCAATATAATCAGGCAATTCCTGCGATTTACTCGCGCTGACTATACCAATCTCACCACTGCGGAAAATCGGCACCCGGCCATCAATGGGTAAACGCACTGCAGATAAACCAAGCAACTCTGCATCAATGGGAATGTAGCTAAATCCGACTGCGCTATATTTGATGGTTTCAGGCAACACCATAATCGGCTTATGAATCCATTGCTTTCCATCTTTCGCATATTCTAGTTCAGCTACATACCAATCCTGCGCCATAATTTCTGCACGATTCGCTTCAGTAATAATTACTTTTTCACGAAAAACGAATTGGCCATAGCCTTGGTCAAAGTTAAAGAATCCATCGCAGTCTGCCGTATCAATCGTGCCTGAACCATCTGGCACAACATTCAGCACGCCACCTTCAACTTTCACTGCGGATAAAGTCAATGATTGAGCGCGAATTGGAATCATCGGTGCACGATAAGACACTTGGTTGGTTTTTACACTCTCTAGCTGTGTTGCCAATGACTCCAAAACTGGGTTATTCGCGCCGCCTACATCCCACGATGAAATCTCAATAGTGCCGTTGCCATACTGGATTTGACCCGCAAGCGTTCCAGCGCCTGTGGTTGCAGATGGGTTTCGATAGAGAGATCCTATCTTATCAACGTAAGTTGAGCTGGCTAGCGTAAGTCGCACCGATCCTGCCAGAATTTGCTCAGCAAAACCTTCTGTTAAATCAGTTTTAAGTACAGATCCGATCACAGTGTCATTCCAGCTTTGCGCAGCTGATTCATCACGATATGAAACACTCACTGTGACTGCAGTCGCCACCTCAGTTAAGGTCAATGTGTTTGTGGTTTTGACATTTTGATAATTAATAATCATCCCCAGCATGCCTGCTTCTATTGCTGCTTGGGATGTATTATGTGTGCCGTAGTAAGGGCGCATAACCTTTTCGCGCTCAATCGCTTCAAGCGTGGCGCTTGGCGCAATTGTAATGGTTCGAGTTGTGTAGTTAATCGAACCTTGTTGCTGACCCGCGCCATTGATCATGTGGCCAGTTGTCGCATCTATAGGCATATCACGCAGTTCAACTTCACCCGAATAACCCATGTATTTTACTGGCACGCGGATTTTTACAGACTTAGGAACCAGCGGTGCAGAGCCATTATCTAACTCAACTGTAATTGATCCGCCTGATGGTACCGCAGTTAAACTTACGGTTGACTTAGGGCCTTTCTGCCCTGAAACATTAAATGTGGTACCACCATTCGGTAGCAAGACTGGCATAAGTTTAGCCACACCATCTGCATAATCGATGTTACCAGTCGCATCACCTGTGAACTGCCCTTGTCCATTGTCTGTGGCAGTCTTAGTCACACCATTTAGTAGCCAATCTACAGTCAATGTTCCCGCCACAATCGAATCATTTACGGGAATCTCAACATAAGCTTTATTGATGGCCAGCCCAGAACGCTCTTGAGCTGTAATCATATTGCTCCAAGTCAGCAATATTGCGCTACCCACATCGGCAAGCTCACCGACAGTGACCGCCATGGTACCTGTTTCATAATCTACACTGCCAGAACCAAAGGATGAGTCAGATCCACGTAACTGGCCAGCGCCATTGTCGCGCAAGGTATAAACTTGGTTTTGCACCAAATATGAAAACTGTAAACTGCCAGGTGATGGTAGTGGCACTAAATTTTTAATCCAGTTGAACCCGTTATTTTCTTGATTCACATAAATCAGCATGGACTCGACTGGAGCGGTGACTTTAGCAGCAGGCATAAACTGAATGCTGATTGTTGCAACACCAGCCCCTGCATTGCTATTCCAAGCAATTGCGCCATTTTGATAATCAATTGTGCCGATCGATGTACCAGCGCTATTCTTTAACTCCCCACCGACGTCAGTAATCGCTGAACCAAATAAATTAAATTCAACCGATTTAGGCATTACGCTTGAGCCGATGTATAGGCCTTGCACTGTATTCACTGTGATATTCGGGAATGTCTTGTTTAATACGCCACTTGCAGTTTTGACTAACGCTACTGAATCGCCTGCCGCATTAATATTGACCATTGGTGTTTCAGTCTGCGCTGATGGAACAAGCTGGGTATAAACACTGTCAGCAATAACAGAATAATCCCCCACCTGTGCAGATTCTTTTAAATTTGCACTGGCATAGTATTTACCGGTATCAGCAACAATGGTGTCACGAATAATAGTTTGGCTTTTTTCGCCGTTGTACCACTGCTTTGCTGATAGCCCCACAAAATCAGTTTTGAGTGCATCACTGAGGCCATAAGTCGCAATCTTGTATTCAATCTGCTTGCCATCAATCATCAAAATTGCAGTACGTGTTGAGACTTCGGTAATACGTAAATACTGCTCAATCTCTAAAGGCTTGCCCTCATTCGAAATCAGCACAATGGATGCACCAATCGCACTTTCTGCTTCCTGTGGAAACATGGCCACTTGCAACGACTTCATGCCCAACCAGTGTGTATCAAGTGGTGTGCCTGTCAGCTGTGCACCTTTGGCCAAGTAGTTTTCGATTCGGTTCTGCGCACTCGATCGCTCATCCGTCCAGCTATTGGTACTAAATAATACGGCGGAAACATTCGGATCTTTAGGATTTTCAGAAATAAAGACTGTAGCACCCATCAAAGCATCAGTATCAGCTGTATTGACTGCAGCATAAATCTTTTGGATTGATGTGCGACCTGTTGTTCGATCCATTTCAGAAATATCGTTGAACAAGTTATTACTTTGGCCATCGATAATTTCACGGCCTGAATATTTACCACCACCGTCTTCAGCATCAGTTTTAATGCGTTCAGACTCCAGCAGTTTTAGGTTGTTGGTTTCAATCGGCATCGCTTACCTCGGTGAATCGCATAGTGACATTAAAATAGGTATCAAGTGATGTTGCAGGTGTACCCTTGATTGTTGAGCTTTCAAGGGCACCATCTTTATGGTTAAAAACCACGTTGAAGCGCCGCTGATCATGTGGCCACTGAAATTGCAATGTGAATTGCTCTTGAAGGTTTTGCCATTCGCGTAGCTTGTTTAAGTCACGCAGTTTGATCCAGCCTTTGGTTTTGTTGGCGGGCTGTAACGTAATTGGCCGACCCGCCTGTTTTCGACCTTCTTGAATAATCAAAGCACCGTTAATGGCATATTCCTGGTTCTGCTGTATCTCAGACCAGTTTTCATCAGACCAAAAAAAACCATCCTCTAATTGGATGGTTTCTGATGTGTTTTTACGTACTAATTTCATTACATGCTCCGTTTAAGCATTTCAAATTCTTGAAGCATTTCTTCAACGCTATTAACAGCTTCAGTCGTACCTTGTAGCTCAGCCACTTTAACGCCTGACTGCAATTCCAGAACCTTCTTCTCGGTCGGTTGAATATCTTGCAACGGCGTAAGATCAAAACTAGAAGCAACCATTGGCGCATCTGGCATTACCGGCGCTTGGTAAACTAATTCACTGCTACCAGTAAGCGCTGAGCCAATATTGCTCAAACGACCACCTGATCGCTGTGCTTGAGCTCTTGCATTCGCTGCATCCGTTTTGGCTTTCATTTCAGCTTTAAAGTTATCCCAGTAATCATCAGACGCTTTTTTATCCGTACCAACCTCAGGCTGATTCTGCACAGTTGGCTGGTATACTTGACTAACACTGCTCTGAGTAACAATAGCCGCACGTTGGATCTCGCCAAGTTTAGAGACTGTAGCTTTGCCAGTGGCATCTATTTGGACTTCAAGGCCTAGATAAGCAGCTTTGGCATTTGCGGCAGCAATCACCTGCGCATCACCTGACGCATAGGCCAAACGAATAGTTTCCTCATAAGCTTTTTGCAAAGCATCCTGCGTGGCTTCACCGCTTTTCAAAATAATATTGAAATCATTCATCGCTAAATCAGCAGCAAGTTTTAGTTGCTCCTTAGTTTTTATACCAAGGCGCTCGAATGCCTGCTCAACTGGATTCAAGGCATCGGGCAATTCCTGCACGGCACGCTTAACTGCCTGCATCCCCATTTCTACCTGAGAAGTTGACAGTTTTCCTTGCTCACCAAAGGATTGAAGCTTTAATTTTGCAGCGTCAATTTCTGCCTGACTTTTAGCTATTTCCAGCCATTTAATCCAAGCCTCATAGGTAACATCTGCTGCTTGTTTTCCTGTAATCCCTAGCGCTTCCAAGCCCGAAACAAAGTTGTTAACACTGGCTTCATTTTCCTTGAATTTCGCAGAAACACGATTTAAAGAAACATCTAAATCCAGACCCAAGGCAATCGCAGCCTTTCTAGCTTTATCTGCTGAAGCTACATTTTTCTCAGCGCCTTCCGCAGATGCATCCCATGCTTGAACAGATATTTTGCCTGCTTCGTTCATAGTGACGATATAACCTTTCGTCATCAGATCGGCTTGCATCACACCATTCATTAGGCCTTTATTAGCGACAATTGCAGATTCAGCGTAGGCCTGAACGGCCTTTAACTTCTCATCTTCTGTGGCTTTCTTTCCATTTAGCTCAGTTTGTTGATTTGCGAGCACCTGATCCAGGTGTTTTTTGGAATCAGCCAAATTTTCAGCATTTTTTTGCTCTTGAGTCTTACCTATTTCATCAAGAGCTTGCACAGCTTTAGATTTAAATTCTAAGGCACCATCTGAAGCTTTCTTGTAGTACTCCTGAGCCTTGGTCGCCATTGCATCCATATCTGCAATAGCTTGTTGCTTAACATCACCCCATGTGAATTTTGAAACCAATTGCACCCATGCAGCTGCTAAATCATAGATAATTCCCACGAATAAATTTGCAGCAATTTGAATTCCTTTAAACCCATCGCTAATAAAACCCATTGCAACATTGAAAACTTGTAGCACCTTGGTGAAGCCATTCGTTTTAGAGCTAGCCTCATCAATTCCGTTATTGAAATCATATATTCCACTTAACACATCATTTAAGACATCACGAGTGATGACAAAAGCTTCACCCAGTGTTTCACCTATTGTTTTGATGACTTCATAAATACTAGTTAGGGCAGTTTTTAACGCAACAACGGTTTCTGGATCAACCTTTTTAAGTTGATCACCCACCCATACAAATCCCTCACCAATATCACTTAAAAGAGTTTCAACAATCCCCATATTGTCGGCAATCGTTACAAGCCATTCTGCTACAGTTGCACTCGCACCATTAGACTGGTCCATCTTACCAATCAAAATTTCCCAACTGGTTGAAATGCGCTGTAATGCATTACCGATAGTAGTTGGAAATTGATCAAAGGTTTGTTGTACTGCATCCTTTTGACTCAATAAAGCCTTATAAACACGCTCTGCGCCAAGCTCTCCATTGTCAGCCATATTCTTAAGTTCACCAGTGGTGACACCTAAACCCTTGGCTAACGCTTCTGCAACCCCAAAACCATTTTCCATCATGGAATTGTATTCTTCACCACGAAGCGTACCTTGTTGCATACTTTGGATAAATTGCTGTGTAAAGGCCTCGCTAGCTTGTGCGGATACACCACTGATTTGAATTGCTTGATTGATGGTTTTAGTTAAATCAAGCGAATTCTGCTGAGTCATCCCAATGTCTTTACCAACAGCGTTCAATCTCGTGAACAAGTCACCTGTTGCACTCAGACTTGAGTTTGTCATCAAAGCAATTTGGTGCACGCCAGCCATTGCAGACTTAAAGTTACCGCCCTCTTTAGTTGCGATATTAATTCGTGCTGAAAGATTGGTATATGAATCGGCTGTCGCTGACAATTCGCGAATACCAAGCCCCACACCTATTGTAGCCATAGCACCAACAAGTGCATTGACTGCAAATTTGGCGTTATTTAGGCCTTTTTGTGCAGTCTGTGTAGCGCTTTCTGTATTTCGAAGACTGGCATTTGCCCTGCCAACTTCGGTATGAAATTCAATAAATGCACTTTCAGCTTGCTGAACTTCGCTCTCAAGCTGGTCTACTTGTTTTTGTGCAACTGAAATATCTGCAGGTGTTGCTTTTGTTTTAGAAAAATCTTCCAGTCTCTTTTTGGCTGACTCTAGGTCAGACTTTAAGAACGCTAAAGATTTAATCGATTGTTTACCAAAATCGGTAAAGTTTTTTGCAGTGCTTTTGGCATTATCTCCAGCATCCCGAATGATTTGAGTGGCACTAGTTAGTGACTTAGTTAGGCCATCTGCCAACTCTTTACTTTTCTCCGGAACAATATTTCCAAGTGCTTTGGTTGTATCACTACTTGTCTGCTTCAACTGATCCGCTTCAACTTTGATACTGTCAAAAACCTTTTTAGTAACGTTTTCAGATTGCTTAGCAGCGGTGACAAGCCCCTTGCTATCACCATCCATGATTAATTTAAAAGTTAAATTTTTACCAGACATGACGACCTCAAATTTTGGGCAATAAAAAACCCGCCAATTGGCACACACACAGACAATAAAAAACCGACCTCGTATTGGGCCGGCTTAAGCTTTGATTGCTGATACCAATTCAGGGGATTTCCATGCAAGTATCATTAATATGATGATGAGTGTTACTTTCCAGAAATCATATTTATCCATGATTGCCTCTACAAATTTAATAATCACTGTTATACTTTCAGGCATAGATACTTTTCCTCTTTGCTCGCTCTGTAGATTGGAAAAAATAAAACCCCGATGCTTCCAACGTCGGGGTTTTTCTTTGGGCATAAAAAAACCACCGCGAACGATGGTTATTTAGTTTCTCTGTTAACCGCATTTATTTGCCATCTACCCCTTAGCGACGTTCCCAAGTGATCTTTGAAACACGTCCCTCACGAATCGTGACTGTATAAATCTCATTACCAACGGAATATACATAATCCGTTACAGAAATAGAGGTATTGTTTCGTGTATCAATCGTATATGTATGTTGGTGAATAGGTTTTCCAGCCTTGATAAGCAACGAACCAATTGAATCCCCAACTTGTACAATATCACCACCTACACGAAAGCTTTGCGTTTCCGCAGCCATAGCGGAAATTGATGAAATTATCAGCAAGCCAGCAAGTAGTTTTTTCACTATATTCCCCTGTGTTTTAAGTATTTACTGAATATTACAGTGATCAAATTCACACCACAATGTAAAAATTACTGATCTTTCTCAAGTGATTTAATAAATTCATTAAACTTCTTATTTATTACATTTTGTGCCCTAGTTGCGATCGCTAAATTACGCATCTTCATACGTTCAGCTTTTTGAGTCGCTTTAAGATAATAGCGGAATGAGCCGTAACTCATCTGCATAATACTTTCAGGCTGATGACCATTCGATACCAGCATCTGAAACACATCGAACCAGTTACTCTTTTTGCGAGGATCTAAATCATCACGATGTTTAGGCTTCGGCTCTGAGAAAAAAGCATGATTTACATTAATCACAGCATCCAGCAATTGAGTGATGATTTGCGCATCACTCTTAAATAACTCAATGACCTGCTCAATACTGGATTTCAATGAATGAGCAATCAATTGAGTTGATTCAAACAAATGAGCATCAAAGATCTTTCGTGTGGTTTCATCTGGATGGTCATTCAAAAAGTCTTTAATTACCTGCGCCGCACCTGACCACTCATCAAAGTTATGCATCTGCAGTTGGTGCACCGATAATTCACCTACTTTAATAGGTCGATTTGAGGCAATAAAAAAATCATTCATTGAAATACCTTCGCTAGAGCCACAAATGCATTAATAATATTTGAGAGTTGCCAGATGAAAATACCCATTAAAATGGCACCTGTTACTTTCCAATAACCATGTTTTTCCATTACAACCTCTACTTTGTGTAAAACTACTGCTATAATTTCAACCACAAGTTTCTTTCCCTTGCTTTTATCTGGCGGGTGGAAATAAAAAAGCCCAGCGACTGCAATCGTTGGGCTTTTGCTTTTTATAGGCACAAAAAAAGATGCCTAATGCATCCTATTTAAGTGCCTGTATATGTTTATGCAACTTTTGGAATCTGCGTGTAATAACCATATAGACCAAGTGCACCATCTTTATCTTTTGATAGGTCGCCCAAGGCATCACCGCTGATTTCGTATGAACCAAACTCTTCATGAATTAAGCCAAAGCTTGAATCAGGTGACTTCACAGTACGATGTAGGGCCAGAAACACTTTTTCTTTGCTAATTTTATCGATACCTTCAAAAAACAGCGCGTACTCCTTACCGAAGTCAGATGCAATCGTGGTATGTGTCACTGCACCAGTCTTGTAGCCAATCACAACCTTTGGCAGATCTTCAAGAAATTCGATAGTTCCGTAAACCGTATCTAGCTTGTATTTTGTTGATTCAATAGTAACTGCTGGTGACTCGCCATCTGTAACTGTTGGCGTGGTGAGATTAAATCCATCCAGCTTAATCTTTTGACCTTTCGTAACAGCACCTAAATCCAAATCTGCTACAGTTTTCGTATTCACTGCTACATTTTTACCAGACAGAATATACGCCAAATTTTCGGGATCAAGCTGTTCAAGAGTACCGCTAAATGACACTGCTGTAGTGTTGTATAAAACCAAATCAGTGGTGTCATCGCCAGACATAGATTCTGTATGCTCAATTTTTTCCGCAGTGATTTCTAACGTAAAGTCAGGAATATTTCCCAGTTCACGCATAGCACCAACTACACCTTCAATAATCGGAGCGAGTGAGAACTTGCCACGTAATGAAATATACTTCTTAGCCATTTGCAGGCACCTCTTTAGTTTTTGGCTTAACTTCTGCTTTAGAGTCAGGTTTGATTGTTTCAATCACGCCATCCTCTAAAAGCTGTTTAATTTTTTCTTGGGGTAGATCACCAACAGTTTGACCTTTCACCCATGGGCCAATTGGCTTTAGGGCTTTGTATTTCAATTTCATAAGCTTCCTTAATCAGGTTCTGTTTGAATAAATAACTCAGACTCCAACACCACTGTTGAGTAAACACAGCTTTTAGAGATATCTTCTTCGGTATTTACGTATATCAATGGCTCAGCGCTGGATGAAGGTTCCCATCCACTTAATTTTTTGATGATCTTGATTGTTAAGTCACCAGCCATATCGAATGCTTTCGAACCATCTGTTACCTGTGATGCCGCATGCTTACAGCAAGCCGTTACTTCCCAAATTACTTTCAGTTTGAGCGCATCGCCTTTGCTCACCACTCCTGCACTTTTGGTACGGCGAAAATTGACTTGGATATTCGGAGTGATTTGTGACAACTCAGTTGTCATACCCAAATTCTTAGGTGTATAGATTTTCTTTACACCCCATTCACCCATGAAATGCTCGAGGCGCTCTACTATTTCGTCACGTACCGCATATAGATTTTCGTCACTCATCCAGCACTACATCCTCAATAATGTTTAATAGGTCCTGCTCATCGTCGCGGGTTAAACCTAGCCATGCACGTGCAGGAATTTTTACGGTATAAGCACCGACAGTCACATCTTGAGCAAAGTTAGATCGTGTTTGACGAACAAAGCGATTACCGACAACACCTGTCTTTTGGTTCTGTCGGAAGTAAACCGTGCCTTGACGAGCCTCATGCTTAATCTCACCACCGAAGTGGTGGATCGCGCCATACTCAATGTCTGTACCAACCTCAAAACCATTAGTAATTGTGTTACTGGTAAGAGAGTCCAGAAGTCGAGATGTATCACGGAGTGTTGTCCCGCCTTGGCGCATCACCCTGACGGATAATGGCCACTTCCCGTAAAGGCCCTCTCCGACCTCCCACCGTCTACGGATATTGTCGACAAGTTTTGCACCCATGCGCTCATAAAGCCTCAACTGACGTTTATCAACGTCAGCATACAAACTTAGAGCTTTAGCGACAGCAGACTCACCATCGGCACGGATTTCAATTAATGCGCCTGGCATACATCACCTCACTTAATGCTCGGCATTTTTCCAAGGACATCGTCACCAAAGACACCACCTGTATAAGTCGTGCCTATTGGCGCTGTAGATGGTTTATTTTTGGGTGTGTCATTCACAATCTCGTTTGTTTCCACATTCTGAATTTGCAAATGTGCTTTATTGGTTGCGATCAACTTCAAGAAACTGACAGCCTCTTCATAAAGCTTGGTGATATGTTCAAGTGGAGCTTCTGTGTAAAGACGGTAGCGTGCAATGTCACACGCTATGCGCTTCAAATTCGATGGTACGTTTGCAAGCGGTAAAGAATAACGGCCACCGATGTAGCCGTTAATTTCTTCCTCAGCATCCTGTAATGCGACTTGCACAACATCAACAGGATCTGTCCCGCCTTCACACCCCAACTTAAGATCATCAATCACCTGCGAACCAAACCGTGTTTTTAAATCAACTTCAGTCGCATACATAGATCACCTTACTTATCAGCAGTAGCTTTCTTGGCTTCGGCAGTGGCTTTCCTTAAGGCAGCTTCGGATGTGGCCAGTGATTTTTTCAAGCCGTCAACTTCCGCCTTCAGCTCTGCCACTTCTTTATCAGCCTGCTCTTTGCCAGCAATAAGAATTACCTCATTTGCCTTCAGCTCTACCACTTCTTTATCAGCCTGCTCTTTGCTAGCAATAAGAATTACCTCATTTGCCTTCAGCTCTGCCACTTCGGCGGCAAAGCTAGCTAATTTAGCAGCAGTGTTATCAGCCTTTTGTTCCTGATGCTCTTGATATTCTTCAATAGCCCCAGATGCTAAAAGGGCCTGAAGTTGTTTAGCTTCAAGCCCTGTGATTTCTTGTCCTGGACGGAAATGCCCAAGCGACTGCTTCGCAATGTACTTTGTCATGATATTTTCCTTATACAAACCCACGACCGCCAACCAGGCCATTTTTATTGTTAGGAATAGCCAATGGCGACGATTCAGCTAACATTTGAATACTTGATGGGTTCTTTTCTTGCCATTGGCTCAAATAGAATTCTAAAGCTTGACCAAAAGCCTCTACGTTTTGAATAGCACAGTGCGCGATCCAACCATTGGCATCTGAAATCAGGCCAAAGAAATCTTCAGGAATAAAACGCTCTGGAGTGCCACCACCAATACTGTGCTGAACATCGTATGTCCAGATTTCAATATTATCAATCGTGCCACGGAATTGAGGTTTATCCATTTGATCGAATGTTGGAGTTAAAGGAACACTAATACCCGCATACGGCGCAATAAACTTTTCTTTAAACTCTGGATCTTTAATCAACGTGTTATAGACCTTTGATGTGGTCAGAGCCATATTCGGTGATGTACCTGAATGTTCTACAGATAAATCAATCATGGATTGAATATCTTTGACTGGAGTTGCACCAGCTTGCCCCCATTTGATTAATGGCGCAAACGTACATGCTGGATTACGCTCATAATTCACTTCATACATTGGGAAATCTGCAGAAGCAAACGTTGTTTTGCCATATAGCAACACATCACGGGCAATCAGTAGTTTTCGATTTTCAATAGACTGACGCAGATATAAGGCCTTTTGCGCTTGGTCAATAAGCAAAAGATCTGCATCACTTAAACGGTTTGAACCTGTTGCAATAACACCAAATTTACGTAGTTGAGTAATTAAGGCAGTATTTTGCACATCACTTGGCATGACTGTCATCATAGGCTTAAGGTATGCAGGCTTAACGAATTTCACATTGCCAGATTCACCAACCTTAATTTGGCGACCCGCAGCAGTTGGCGTAACAAACGGCGCCAGTGGTGTTGCAGTGTTCAATTCACCTACTGGCACTTCTTTTTTAGTATAAGAGACACGCTGTGGAAAGAAGCGATCCATCAACCATGTATCCACCTTTTGTGTAGTATCAGTGAGCAATACTAGCTGTGGCACATCCAACAGTTCTACTGGTGCATTTTGAAATGTAAATGACTGACTCATGTATTATTTCCCCACGACTTTACGAAGTTCAATTTTGTTAATTAAGGCCTGGGCGCGTACGGCATCATACTGCGCTTCGGTGAGTGGCATGCCTTTTACAGTCACGACAGCAATATCAAATGCACCTTGCACATAGATCGGCATTTCTAGACCATTGGTTGCATGATAGGTTGCCTGCTCTGCGGTCATATCGGTATTTGCAATTGCATTCCAATCACCTACTGCACCTTCAGTGACAATTGGATGATCAGCTACATTGTTTGTTCCGACCTTAAGTAAATCTCCACGCTTATATGCAGTGGCTGTCTTTACTTTGGCATTCTCTGTACGAACACCATCACCAACTACGAGTTGTGTAGTAGTGATTGTTTGAGTAATTGTGCTCATTACTGTTTTGCTCCTTGTTGCGCCGCAGCAAATTGGCTAAAGGCTTGGTCTAAAGCCGTACCTTGCTGACCGCCATTCACTTGTTGCCCACCATTCGCTTGATGAGTGAATAAATGTGCAAAGGCAGGATTTACATTTGGTGCAGGATGCGTTTGTTGGTGCTGTCCAGCTGGTGGTTGGCTACCCGCTGTAAATTGCGTTAATTGCTGGGACATGAATGCAAATGTGTTGTCATCCATATCGGTATAGGATTTCTTCTCTTCAGCGCTAAATTGCTTATTTAAAGATGTTTCGAGACCTTTAATGTCACTTTCACGCTTATCAGCTTTGAACTTTTTAAGCTCTGATTGTGCGGCATCACGTTCTTGCTCGGCTTTCGCTTGAGCTTCTTTGGCTTGTTCTAATTCGGTCACGTCAGTGTCCTCTTTGGTTGGATTTGGATTGGTTTTGCCCGAAAAGGCTTTAATTGATGTATTACGATCAGCACCAGTGGAACAAATTGTGAATTCACGAATACGATTTTGTCGAAATACCGTGATTGGTCCTTCGAATGATTGGCCATTTACAATGACAGTCTTACCTTGGGAAACTTCTTCAATTGATCCTGGATCGATCATCATGGACATTTGGAAAGGAAAACCATCGTCAGAGTCTTGAACAATTTCAGTCGCCTTTGGGTTGGTAAGGAAATCACCTGAAACGTCAATCTTCCCATTGGTATCTACGGCTTGAACTACACCAATTCGGCTTGAGCTAAAGTGCTCTTCAAGTAAAGCGGCAGGCTGATCAATCTCGATACCATCAAGATCGAAAACCACACCTGAACGCCCCCAGTACCAGTGACCATCTACACGGCCACCAGCATACGCAGTGCCTTTAAATTTCCGCTTTTGCCCTTCTTCGGCTTTTGGCACTTCAATTGCAGGAGCATTGAATAAGTACTTAAGCCGTTCTTCGTTTGGATCTGGCATTTTCATGCTCCATAAAAAAACCGCCCTTTCGGACGGTCTCTAGTTAATTTCAATTTAATTCAGTAACGCCTTTAAGGTGTAAATCATCTGCCCCTCAAACATCTCCATCGAAACCACCTCAAATGACAAACCTATTGGTATTAGGAAGCCCTGGTCCATGTTCAACTTTTCAAAATCAATTCCTAAACCTTTAGCATTTTCAATCTGAATCATTACATTAGACTGCCCAGCCAATAACATCGGTGCATCTAGCGTCACCACCTTCCCAACCTCAAGCGAAGTCGCAAAGGCCAGCGTGGTCGATCCCGAAATCACTTCTGCAGTATTAGCTGATACGGCGTGAATCTTTGCCATATCCTCCTTCACCCAGCGCTTAAGAACATCGTCAGCCAAGCTTATGGCTGGCTGGTTTAAATAGCCTGTCAGTGCCACATCGTTGCCTTGCACATAATCCAACAACGTTTTAATCGCACTCGGCCTAATGGTTGGATCTAACGGGATAACTGTATCGGCAATCGTATTAAATAGATCACGGCTAGAATCACTCATTGGAGCTAAAAGGCTGGTCAGCTTTTTAGATGCAGTCCATTCAGCTTTAATGGCTTCCTTCTGCTCGAGGAGGTATTCCTTATCCAGTACTGACTTAGAAATCTTCTGGTCCACCAATGCCTCAAACTCTCCAAACTGCAATGGATGTGAACTCCAATCCAACGCCTCGGCAACCTCAGGCAACTTATCATCTGGTGTAATGCCGTATTTAAGTGCCTGTGCCTCTGTAAGAGCAATCACAGTGCATCGGCAACGGAATGAAAGCGGTGGATAATGTGTTAGCCAAAATGGGTGATCAATCGGCAATACAATACGATTCAAAGCTAAATGTGCGGGACGTACGCGACTATCATCGATCGCCGAATACATCAGATATTGATGTTTATCTTTATTCCTCTGTTGTTGTTGCCAACGTCCATGGCTATATGCACTTTGTATATTGGTGCGAAATACGTTGTCTAAGTAGTGTTTAGGCAAAATGATTTCAGATTCAGCTACAAGCTCCCGAAAGTCCTTAAAGGTGCCACCGTTGGCCAAGGTTTTATTCAGTGACTTAATCACCGTCTCGACTTGCTCTAGACTCGACAAAAAACTAACCGTAGTCGCCATCTGCCGAGATTTTAAGTCCATCGAGTAAAACTCATCAGGTAGCACGATCTTCTTGTCATGTGCATACTGTAGCGCTTCAAGAAACGTGACTGGTTGCATAACTTACTTCCCATTTTGAGCTGTCACATATCCCAATACATCCGCAGCATATAACGCTTGATCTAGATTGGCTGTAAATTGAGTCTGAGTTGCACCTGGTATTAATTGCATTAAGTTATAAGCTAGGCTTTCAGGGCCATCTGATTTGAATACCAACGCCTTTATTTGACCTGGCTCCAATAGTTGCAATTCACCTTGGCCATCCGTAAGCTCCTCAACCTCTTGCTGTTCTGCAGAAAGCTTTTTGGTGCTAGCAGAAAACGAAAATGCTTTATGGGGTAAGGCGGAAAAAGCCTGCTGAACAGGCTCTGTAGCAGGCTTAAGGTCACCTTCTTGCAAGTTATACTCACGAATGAAGTATGACTCTGAAAGATTCGCACCAGCATTCTTTAAGTGCGTATCCCGCTCAGCCTGCTCCTTATTCAGCGGCTTGGTTTTTTCCCCTAGAAGCACCTTATGTGGCTTCCAGTCATTCAATACACATAGCGCATCTACAACAGCTTGAAGTGTAGGGGTAACTAATCGAATGTCAGATTTGAGTTTATCTAATCGAACATTTTCATGAACCTTACCTAAGCCATAACTACCTTTACCGTCTGTTCCACTGGTAAGCGTCTGCCCCAGTACAACCTTTTGAATCTGCTGTGCTAAGGTCTTATTGAATGTCTCAAATGCACCATTGGCTGAACCAGATCCTTGAGTTGATAGAACCTGAACATCATCCTCAATATCAATCGAAAGTACACTTTGTGCATGAGCACTGAGTAACGCTTGACTCATATCATCGGTTTCAGTGTCTTTGCACTTACCTAGCAAGATAGGTGTACCAAATCGCTCCAAGAATTTAGCCCAGAACTTAAACCCATTCTGTTTGAAGAAGAACAGCCAATAGAGTGTCGCCAGTAATGCTTTGCCATAAGGCTGTTCAAATGTAGCTTTACGGCGAGTAAGGAAGAATTTTAAAAATTGATCAACTTCCCGGTCTGCACCACCTCCATCTTGACGATAGATCAAGCGACCATCATTTTTAGGTTCAAACCATTGCATTGGCTTTTCACCAATCCACTGCAACCCTAGATATCCCTCTTGCTTTACTTCATATACAGCCTCTTGGACTGAATAACCAAAGAACAAAGCATTCAATGCTCCTGCTGCGATCTCAAAGTACCACTCATCAAGCTCAGCCTTTAGATGTACGGCCTCTGGAGTATCACTAGGTTCTATGCGGAATGGCGTAGCTAATAACGCATCGATACGCGTCTCTACTACCTGCGCAATCTCATCATCATCCAGCAATACCCTCAGCTTATGACGTGTAATCCCTGCTTTACGTAACACTTCATCATTGTCGGGCTGTCGGCCGAAATGCACGAAAAAGTTTGAAATCGCTTCTTGAGTATATAAACCACCCTTAGACAAAGCCTTCTTTGACGCTTTGCCCTTTTTAGACTTTGCCATAATTTTTCCTATTGATATGTACGACTTCCAGCTGTAGCTGGTTTTTTACTATTTCGGCCTTTAATCAGTGGTTGTAAGCCATAACGAATACCATCCATGTGATGGTTATTTAGATCAAGAATATCTGGTAGTACATCACCAGCACGATTGACCTTATAAGAGTAAAGTTTGAATTCTCTTGCTGTCTCTGGGCACTCTGGATGAATTACGATTTGCTTAAACTTCTTCATGAATGTCACGCCATCTTCGACAGATCCAGGCCATTTATCTGCAGCTTCAATTTTGAAACCTTGGCGCTTCATATAGCTGATAGTCTCAGGCCTTGAATTATCCGCTCGGATTTTATGAGTTCTAACGCCTGGTACTTCATCAAAGAGCTGTGGCAAGTGGTCTATTTCGCAACCCACTTGATGTGCTTCATCTCGAATATAAAGCACATCATCATGAATAAAAATTCTATTCAAGGTCGTCGGATCTTGAGAGAATCCCCAGTCTGAACCATAAAATACTTCGGTCCAATCATCCTCAGGTTCAAACTCATCAACTACATAACGGCCTGAGAAAATAATCGCCTGACTAAATTCTAAATATGCCCCATGCCACACATGTTCAAACATAGGCCATGCATTTTCATCACCTGCAGTCTGCATGCGAATGGCACGCTTACGATCTTCCTCGTACTCATCCAATAATGTTTGCGGAGCAAATGGGTTATTGTTGATATTAATCTCAATCACAATCGAGTCTTCAGGCGCAAACTCACCACGGAGAAAATCATCGATTGGGTCATCTTTAGATTCGGGGTTCCACGTCGCCCAAATTTGAGATCCTTCCGCACGCATCGTCGGGCGCAACAACCGAAGGGATTTTGCTGAAAGTCGGTTAGCTTCTTCAATCCAAGCGATTTTGAAGCCTTCAAGCGACTTAATAGAGTCTGCAGTGTGATCCTGCATACCTTGAAAGAGGATCACACCTTCACCGCCTTTGCGTTTTATTAAGTCGCGCTGGATATCAAATAAATGCCCTACACCTAATGCTTTTATCTTGTCTTCAATTAACTGCTTGCTGGAATATTTAATCGACTTTTGGATCTCGCGGATGCATACGGCGCGTAGATCCTTATTAATTACACATTCCTCTACCAGTTGCTCACCAACGAAGTGGGATTTACCTGAACCACGTCCACCATGAGCACCTTTATAGCGTGCTGGCTTAAACCAAGGCTTCGACCAACGTGGAGTTTTGATTCTTAGCTCCACGTCTGCCACTCCTAATCAATAAACTCACGGATAATTTTGATTTCTAAATCCGCTCCATCTTTTCCAGTGTGTTCCTGGCGAATTGTTCTGCCATCAGTTTCCTGATGTGCAAGCTTCAACAGTTTCTGCTTTGCAATTTTATTTTTACCAGAATCGTCGTACATTTTTTGGATTTCTTTCAAACGGTAGAACTTGTTCGCAATTGGAATATCGATTAATCCTGCATCGAAATCCTGACGAGTTTTCTCAAACAATTGAACATATTTCTTGCTAAGGTTTTTCCCGCGCTGCTTGGTTGGATCGTACAAAGCAACCTGAGATCGATCGAGAATCAGATCAAACTCTTGCTTCACAAGATCCGCGACTTCTTGAGGGGTGTCACGGCATGCAAGAGACTGAACAATAAACATTTTTACAGGCTCTTTAAGTGTTGCCATAAATTCCTCTTTGTGTCGCTACGTGTCGCTAGATAGGCAAAAAAAGAGCCCCTAGGCTCAATTAATTACACAGGTCCCACAACATGAGGCCATGCTGGTTTCAGACACAAACGGCGCCTGTTTTACAATTTCAACTAGACGCTTAACATTTTCATCTGCGCCCCAGCGTTTGGTCTCACCAAAGAACACCTCAACGTCATGGCCAGCTAAATAATGCTTAGGTAAGCCAGTGTTATCACTGTAGATCGGTTCGCCATCGTCATCACGCTCTACACCAATGTGGTAAAGCTCATGCTCGATTAAACGACAAAAGTCACGATCGGAAGCTTGTTCACAATAAGTCGCATCAATTGTTATGAGGTACACAGGTACGGCGCCAAACCAGTCGCGCATTTGCTGTTCTTGGCGAGCCTTTTTCCATCCACCCTGGTTAAACATCACTTTTTCACATTGGCCCAATACCATGCGCTTTTTAGCCATACAGGCAGATGAGGCCCAAGCGAATGCAAGGAAGGTTTCATCATCGTGTAGTAACTCAGCAATATGGTCGTGGTCTGGATTATGAAGCTCACCGCCTAAAGTCAGCCAGTTTGCCAAAACCCACTCTTTTAGCTCTGGTGCTGGAGTCAAGCGTATAGCTTCCTCTTCATCTGCCTGATCAATCAGATCCTGAGGTGGAAATGGTCTGATCCGTTCCATTTTTAATATGCTCTTTAAACGCGGAAAAATGAGTTTAGATGAGGCGGTATATAGATAAACTGAATAGCCTCTTTAATAAGTCGTGCATTAGCCTTTAGGCTGTAGACATCAATGTCTAAATCTTGACACTCCATCATGGCCAACAGTTCATCTAAAGCTGATTGTTCAAATTCCTCATAACACCCATCGATCACAACATAGGGGACGCCACTTGAATCATTCTTAAAGTCATTTTGAGAAAATCCAAAGCCATGAACCAGAACTACTACCGCTTGTCTGCACAGTTTTTTATATATTCTTAGTTTCATCGTGTAATCCCTCTAACTGCGACTTGATCCAACGAATCACACCACCCGACTCAATTGCATGTGGCTCAAAACGCTGAATCTTGTAACCCATCTCTTCAGCCAGATCATACTTATGGAATGAGTTAGCAATTCTTTTCCCACCACGACCAACAGCCCATGGACTACCTGCTATTTCGATCAAAAGTCTTAGCTTTACGATATGAAAATCAAAACGCCAATTTCTTGTTGATTCAAATTGAAATTTACGCTCATAGCCAATCAAGTGTTCTTCTAATTCTTGGAATAGAGTTTCTTCAGCTTCTAAATATTTTTCTTTGGCTTTAGGTAAAGGTTTTGTGCGTGGCTTCTTTTTAGGTGGTAACTTTTTGGTTAGGGTCTTATATGCATCTAGTTCCATATTTCACCCATTAAAAAACCTCCCGAAGGAGGTTTCTTGAATTACATTATCAAAATTAAGAAAGTTTAAAAATCTTTCCGGTTTTATCGCTATAAAAATGGAAGTCAAAACTAGGCTTAATCACTTCATCATCTATATTTATCGATCTAATGCATTCACCAAAACTATTTAACTCATTCGCTCTTTCGCACATAGCATCAACTGTATATGTAGCACCATATTGATCAATGACATCAACTAGAACTCTTTCTAATGGAGTATTCATAAGTTAATTATCAATCGCGACAATTTCACTTGCTTGCAAGCCACGCTGACTTTCCGACACTGAAAACCGTACTCGCTGACCTTCGATTAGCGTTTTAAAGCCGTTTGACATGATCTGAGAGTAATGAGCAAAAATCTCATTACCATTATCGCCTGAGATAAAGCCAAAGCCTTTTGCATCGTTAAACCACTTAACAGTACCAGTAGTTAGATTAGACATATATTTTTCCTTAGAGATTTTTTGTAATAGAGGAAAATTCGAAATACTCTGAGTTTAATTAGATAAAAAACAAAAAATAAATTAAAAATTTTACCCTACAATTATTTGAATAATTTGGGATAGTTAAGAATACAATTTATAAAGTTTATTCAATTCAGTATAAAAAGACTTGCCGTCTAAATTCAGTTCAATTTTTTTCCCTGACTCTAGCTCAACTTGTTTTGCAACTTCAACCCAAGTATGACCTTTCATCGTACTTTGGACTTTAGTTAAAGGAATAATATTTACTTTAATGACATCGCCATTAGTCGCTAAGGCTGTAGTCCAGCCATTTTTAATGTTCATTTAATGACACATATGATAAGTTTTTGCAAACAAGAAAATATTAAAGATAAAATCAATTATAGGTTAGAAATAATTCACTTAAGAAAGTATTTAAACTTATGATATTTACAGTATTTTGAAAATATAATTTTAGAGAAACCTACTAATAGCAGTAGGCCTCTCTTGATCGGCATGTTGCGAATTCATGCTATGCGTTAACTGTTTGAATTCGACATAAATGCCTGAAATTTTGAAGGGAATACGCAGTTCCTATAACAACTCAAACAATACCGTTACGCTTACGGATTCGATCAAGTTCACTATAACAGATTTAACATCTATAACCTATTTTTATCTAACTTTATTATTTAAATAAGAAAATATTCTGATTAATCAGCACATAGGAGCATCAAAATTAATTTAACACGGCGAAATTAAATCATCATAAAAAAAAACCTAGAAAGCATTAAGCAATCTAGGTTATAAACTTTGAATTTTTTATTGGTAGCGGGAGCTGGATTTGAACCAACGACCTTCGGGTTATGAGCCCGACGAGCTACCAGACTGCTCCATCCCGCATCAATGTGTTAGCTTTATACGCCTTAAACCTACATATAGCAAACCTTATTTTAAAATATAAAATTTAAAGCATAATTTAAGTAAATATTTAATTATGAATATTATTCGGCTCAGTTACAAATTCTGGATGTAAATCTCGATACTTTTGCAACATGCCTTTCTCATTCTCTAAGAACAATTTAGGCTCTTCAGACCATAATGATTTTCTTGTATTTAGGCCAGAGTGATTTAAAGCCCAATCTGAAATATTTCCATATATAAATGTGTTGTCTGCGAAAATAAATTTAGCTTTCCCGCCCCCTGTTGCTAAATAGACCTTATACGTAGGAAGTGAGCCAAATATGCTAAATTGTGTGTATATGTATTTATATGATTCAATCATGAAAACCAATTACCTAAATGCTATCCCCCACTCTAACATTTTAAAAATTAAAAAACCCAATAATTGATGCTCTTCTTAAATCGTCTATAGGCTATATAAATAATATCTCTATTATTAAAAAACCTGCTTATTTCTCTCAAAATAAGCAGGTTTATATTCGCTGATTCTTACATCTTAGTTTTTTTATTTCTTGCTGATCAATATATAGACCAAGTATTTTGGAAATCTTAATAAAATATGATTTTCCACATAATCAGCAACTAACAATTTAAATTTCTATAAGAAACTAATCTTTGGTGCACTTAACTTCAAATTGATATTCATCTTGGGTAACTTTGATTTTTATATTCTTGTATTTTCGTTTGTTAGGATCCATTGCTGAGCCTGCTACAGTCTCAAAGAACTTACGATCATCCATTAACTCTGCGTAAGCTTTATATCCTAATAATATTTTTTCAGGTTTTTTCCCTTCAACCACTATTTTACTAAGAGTATCTTCTAGTTTCTTAACCGTTAAAATAGACATTCCGCTTCAAGCTCAAAATAAAATTTTATTATGACTTTTATTTGAGAATATACAATGTCAAAAAAACCAGTCATTATTCTCAATGTGAGGCAAACTAATCCCAATGCTAAAGAACACAATCTACATTACGATAAAAACGCTAAAACTTTAAAATGGCGCGCCATACAGGACTCGAACCTGTGACCATCCACTTAGAAGGCGGATGCTCTATCCAACTGAGCTAATAGCGCTAGATCACCACAGAAGATCTATGCTGTGGTCCATAGCTACTCCCTACTTTGATTGCCACCTAATAGGCACGGTACTAATCAATTTTCGGTTTCATTATCATTTTTTTGGGTGGGGCATCACTCCCAGTTCTGATTTCACTTTCCTGCATATCCTATTCATGCTCGATGAACTGCATGGGTTGTACCCTCTTTCGCGGGGCCTAGGCGTAGCTTAAAAGCTGGTTAAGCAAATGCTGGCATTTTTTATTCTCCTTTTTCGGTAATTCTGAGAGACAAATCTATTTGTGTATCAAAATCACTAGGCAATAAAAAAGCCCACCATTTGGCGAGCTTTTTTGAATTTGGTGTGGAGAGGGGGTTTTTCACCCCAGAGGGCTATTCAACTCATCCACTCAAACCATTGTTCACACGATCACGCGAGGCTTTTTGCACTCCACAGCACACTCATAACTCTCCACGCTCTCTTCCAATTAAAATTGATCATTGTTCTTCTCCTCTAAACTTTTTAAGGTTGTTTTGAATGGCTATTAACGTGAATAGCCAGCCTGCAAGGAATGCAAAGACGCTGAACAGCGAACAAAAGTCCAAGCTTCCAAGTGTTGGAGTTGGTGTTAAAACCAACTTACCAACTAAGAATCTTGTTTGGTCTCGGATAAACCGTAATACGACCAGTATAGAAAAACTATAGCTTAGATTCCATTTAAATGGAATCCTATTTCAATCAAAAATTCAAGAATGCTTATTAAGTTTGAATTCGAACAATAGGATATTCAAAGTCTCAACTTTGATCGTGCAAATTAATCTCTTGAATATCCTTGATTGCCAAAAGGTATTCATCGCTTTGCTCATACTCTATTAGATTTTCATTTTTAATTTTTAATATTTTGCTCTTCTGTATATCACTCATTCGTTGAAACATACCTGATGAAGAGTCAGATCTTTGTTGCATGAAAAGCTTAAAATGCTCTGGAAGCTTTCTTCCCTTAAAGGATAATAATCCACCATTTTCGTTAAGTGATGAAATTCCCTCTTTTTCCCACAAAGGCAAATAATAATCAGTTATTGGAATAAATGTTACAAATGGACCCAATTTCGCATAAATCTTTGGCTCCCACATATATGGATCTACAAAACTCCCCATATCTATGGTTAATTGTGAGTATGTGTGCATACCTGGACCAATATCTCTAGGGTCTAGCCCAGCCCCTCCAAAACGTAAAAAATAAACATTGAGGCCTGTCCAGCTAGATTGATTGTCTACAAGATATTCCCTCCACTGATTAGCTAAATCCTCCATTCCCAAAATTATTGTATCTAAATTTACTGTCAATCCTTTAGTTTTTTTTGCATCCTCTATACCAAATATTAGAACTCTCCATAATACTGAGACACAGAATCGCAATAGCACTTTGTCGTAGATAAAAGGTTCACTATCTTTTTGTTTGAGCAAAATTGGATTAAATATAGTATCCGCAAATGGAGCCTCTAGCTCCCCACCAAATGTCACATTATCACATTTCTCACACAGCAATTTTTCTGTTATACCCCCCTGAGCTCTTTTGTTTGGCACAATGCTTGTACGTAAATAACGGTTAAAAGAATTTTTCTTCAACCACCGAAATACAAAATCTGGGATGATGTGACTATCAACTAAAGTCGTATCATCTTTTAAACAAAGCTTGCATTGTCCAATTTTAAAGTCATTTTTTTTGGTCATTCTTCAACCTATTGAAATGCGATTACAATGAATCTTTTTCTGCAGGATAATATATCTGTTAAGTGTGACCTTTTGCTATATAAATTATTGAAATCAGGCTTTTAAAATCGGTTAACTCCTGTAAGTATTTTTCTTATATAGCTTAATAGCCTGTGAGGCCTCATTAATTGCTGACTCAATGGCCAAGCTCATTAATTTTTCATAACACTTCCATGTCTTACGATAGCTCTCGGTATCCATCTGCTGCCCATTAATCCCAGCATAATACAAGCGGCCCTGCGCAGTAAAATTATTCTCAAGCTGGGGATCTAAAGAGAAATCTATAACCATACGCGCAATCAAGTAAGCCAAGTGCTTCATAGTGATTTGCTCAGGCTCTCGCTTCTTATCAACCACGGCGTTTTTAAGCATAATATTTACCAGGTGCATACGCACATATTCATAATCACTTTCACACTTACCATCAAAGACAATTAATGAAGTAATCGACTTCGCCAGCTGGGTATCCATTGTAGCAATGGCACCTAAACGATCTTCATAATTCAAAGGCTTCTCCCCAGTGCCACGCACATTTGGTTCAAAATTTGGTGACTTAGCAGAGATGCCATGAGTCAACCATTCAAATTGTTCAAACTTTTCCGACGCTACATTCATCCCTTGTCCCTCAAACTTCTCTAATATCGATATCGTGTACTGTTTTCATTAAGTGCTTTTTATTGCGATAACTTGCTAATTTCCGCGTGACTGCTGACTTCACATCTTCAACAACCTGCACTCCATTTTCGATGTATGTGAAATCTGCAAAATACCTCAATGCAGGCTTGGCTCTCTTTTCACCTGCAATCTTTACCTTAGGTGCTAACTCAAATTTAACCTGGCACTGTAATTCTGAGATTTCACCTCGTTGCATCCTCGCTGTAAGCTCGATATAGCGCTTGTACTCTTTGACGCTATCAAACTTCATTCCATCCTTTTCAATGCGCTGTGCCTTGTATTTAGAAGGCCCTGACTTTGTTTTAGCCTTGGGCGTGTACCGATCGTGATATTCAGCGAGTGAGATACTGGTCAAGACTTCACCCCAAATAACTGTTTTGCTTTTTCAGTCGCGCTATAGGTCCATACCGAAGCTTTTTGCACATATCCCAGTTGAATTAAGTCCGCTAAATACCCACGAATTATTTGAGGGCTTTTATCAATTTCAGCTTCTTGAATTTCAGAGATACTCACGGATCTATTGAGATGCGCGATATAACGTAGAAGCCCAAGCCTTAGTTCAAATTGATCTGCAGATTGAGATTGTTTAGTCTGATTTTTGAGTATGCGATCGTTCACAGTGGGTTTCTCTGTATTCACAACTAGCCCCCAAATATGTGATTAAAGCCATTTGATGTCATGGCACGATATTCATCTGGATTATCAAATGGATCTGGCCAATACGTATGAACTGGTGATTGTTTTGGCGCTGGTTGTAATTTTTGTGGTTGTGGTACCGCACGGTTTTTCACATTCAGTTTTTTCTTCAGCGCTTCAAGATGCTTCTTTGCCTCTTCATTCGTAACGCATACATGGTTGCTATCTTGATCACTGCTAGTACCCACCTGTGGTACAGCGTCGTAAAGCACATCCACTTCACTACGCTCCTTAGCATCATTGATAATGCGCTTATAAACACTGCAAAAAACTTTGTAGAACGTATCAGATGAACCAAGATGTCCGTATGGTCGAATTACTTCTTCAAATGCTTGCTTAGCAAACTTTTTGATTTCGTGAGAACGATTGTTTTTTTCATACATCAACGCCTGCAACCATGCATCATCATGGGTTTGATATTCATAACCACCTTTGCACCAGTTCTTAAATTCAGGAATTGACGGTGGCCAATCAGCCGTATCAAGTCGCTTTAATCCACGTAGGAATTGTTCATAAGTGAGGTCAGACAATTTCTCGACAAACTTTTCAATCACTTGTCCTTTTTTCAAGCCAGACCATTGGTCTGTAAACTTTTTGCCATACATGAAGAGCATGTCTTCAACGAGCTTACGTGCATCTTGCTCACTGAATTGTTGTACAGCATGTGGCTGTTCGCGTTGTGCTAAATCATTACGCATATTTCATTCCCTCCACTTCATGCACATCACGGATCGACGGTGCTGGTTCAACAGAACCAATTTCATCCATCCATGCATTCGCTTCATTCGAGGTTCGCATTGATGCACTTGAATAATTTTTTTGTTTTTGAGGGATGTGTTGAGTATCACGTTTACGGCGCGCATCATCCTTGTTGTTCTGAATCCAAGTAAACCATTTCACCAACCAAAGGCTTGCTGTGTTTTTCGATTCATCACCTTTGGCACAAAAGAAATCACCAAAGTTTGTAAACATGGAAATCATGTCTTGATCCTCAACTTCAGAGAATCTTTGTTTTCCAAGTTCAATAAAATCGTTTTGGAGTGGATATAGATTTACGCATTCCAGAATCGTATAGCGTTTGCTGTCTTCAGCGTGGTACTGAGAAAATTGAATTGGTGGCAAAGAAATTTTTTCTTCACGCGTATTACTACTACTATCAATAATATTGGTTACTGGTTCATGGTTATTGGTTAGTTGCTCGTTCGTTAAATTCTCGTTTAACGAATTTTCAACGGTCGTTGAACTGTCGCTATCTACTTGTCCAACCAGTGATGTAGAACCCTTAGGATGTTGTTGCTTTTTCGCTGCACGCTTTTTCGCTGATGCTTTACCAGCTTCACTCGCCTGTTTGCGTTTGCCATGATATTCAGCAATTTCACGTTCGCAACGATTATTGATGTAAATACCATCATTCAATATAAAGAACTCATCTAACACATATTGAAGAGCTTTGATTTGTTCTTCAGTTGAGCATTGGACACGTCGTGCTAAACGATCCAAATTTGAAGCATCAAGTGGTTGCTCAGTGTCGTAATACATATCGAGCAAGTCACGATAGATCGCTCGTTCAATAAGACTTAAGTGACGTGTAGCGTTATTAAAGTCACCAATATGGTGTTGGTAGTAATTCATTGCGCACACTCCAATTTGACTAGGCCACGTTTTTCCAACTGACGAATAATTCGAGGCTCGACAAATTCGTTGTTGATCTTGTAGCGCGTTCGCGACTTTTCTTTGACCTGAATCAGTGGTACTCCATCCTGCAATTGACGGCGTATCGTTATTGCTTTTTCACCCATGTGGGTGGTGTGCTCAAGAACGAAATATGCTTCTTGAGCCTCAATAGCTTTATTCATTACAGACAAAGGCATAGCAACAAGTTCTTTGGGCGTGTATATCTTCACTGGATCAAGTAGCGGAATAATCACCTCAATTGGTGCTGGGGACTGGACGTCTTTTTTCGTGCGTTTAGTTGAATATCTCATTGAGCATCCCCTTTTGGCATTTCATAAATAAAACTGCCATGCATTAAAATTTTATTGGCTCGATGTAAGCTTGAAACGATTTCACTCGCTTGATACACAGAGATTCGATGTTCATTGACCAATGCTTCAATAAACTCATTTCGAGTAATCGCTGCGTTTTTCTCATCGCGGTTAATCTTGCGCAAGTTTGCTTTTCTGACTTCTAGAAATGTATCTAGTGACCGTAGCGCAGGCTCATACCATGATTGCGTCCACTGCATTTGCTTGTGTTCAGGCTTTTGCAGAATGGCTTTATTGGTCATCATGAAACCTCCGCTAAAGCATGTTCAGTTTGAGTAAATCTGCGCTTTGCTAGTACTTCGGCTACAGATGCATTACGAATCAAATGTGTAAGTGCAAAGTTGTCGTTTCCATCTAAAAACACGCCATCACCAACGACTTTATGTACGGTCATTAGGCCATTCGGTTTATTGGGATCTATAAACACCACAACATCCCCAGCCATATATTCAGTATGTGTACAGGTGCACTTTTCGCAGTTATGTGGTAAATTCTGTTTCATATTCAATTCCCTAAGTTTTGAATTAGAAGCCTGATGTACGAGATCAGGCTTTTTTATTGCTCTACGCATTTGTTGATCTGCATTTCCAGCTCTGCCAATATTTCGTGTAGTGAATGAATCACTCGCGACATGTCTATGGCTTCCCCACGTGTAATACGGCCATCTGCCATCATTTCTTTGAATAGCGCGTAGATGTCTCCACCGCCCATTCCAAAATTCAAAACTAGATCCGTAAGTGCCGTGTCTCTACATTCAGGGATACTTGGCAAGTTAATGGCCACTTTTCCGTGATGTGCGTTTAGGCATTGCAAAATGCGGTAATCCCCTGTCAGCTCCATAAGTTTTGAAGCTTCTAGCAAGCTGATGTGGTGTGTTTCCGTATTGGGATTCACTTTGCTGTTCAGTACTGCTGGGCTTTTGATGCCCATGCGTGGTGCGAGTGCATTCGCTCCACCTTGGTAGTCGTGAACAGTGTTGTAAGCAGCATCCAATATGTTCATGGCAGTTCCTTTTGAACGTGGTTATTAGATAGCTGGGTTATTACCATTTTGGTTATTAAGAGTTTGAACAGGAAATAACCCAAAATGCTGATGAATCTCAGTTTCAGAAACTTCACCTTTACTGGCTTCTGCTAAAGCTTTACGTAGGTTCCGACGCGGTTCTTTGTATCCGTACAACAAGTGTGACTTTATATAACCGACTGTAGTTCCTGCATCTTTTGCATATTGTTCTAAGTCTGCTGGGCTTTGCTTAAGAATGAAGTCTCGAAAATTCATAGATTGATCCTCTCGTATCAATCCAAATATTACCTTTTAGGTAATGTAAATACAACCTTTTTTCTTGTTTACCTTTTTGGTGATAAAACTACAATTGACAGATGTGACATGTCACAACAGATTTAGGAAAAATATGGACAGCAAATCAATTAGATACCAAAACACTCGCTTACTTGTTGATCAAGTTGGCGGTGTATCCAGTTTTGCTGACAAAATTGGTAAGGGACAATCTCAGACCAGTCAATTTGCAGGCACCAATCCAATTAAAGGTATTGGTAATAAAGTAGCACGTGAAATTGAAGAAGCTTTTGATAAACCTCATGGCTGGTTGGATATTCCACAAGAAGGCACACAAACTATTGAAAAGAATGTGTCAGATCCAATTCCATTAAGTGGGAAATTCGTACCCGTTATCTCTTGGGTTCAAGCTGGAGCATGGACTACTGTTGAATCTGTGCCTGCGGGTACACAGTTTGACGAATGGTTACCACCAAACCCTAAATGCGGAAAAAATGGCTACGGTTTAGAGGTGGTTGGTGAGTCAATGCTCCCCGACTTCCGTCCTAGCGACAAAATTTATGTAAACCCTGACTTTCAGGTCAGTGATTTAAAAACCGGGGATCTTGTCATTGTTTCTTGTGAGGGCGATAAAGCAGCAACGTTTAAAAAGCTGATCGTAGAAACAGACAATATGTATTTGCAACCGTTAAACCCTGAGTGGTCTGAAAAAGCGATTGCTTTAGAAGATGGTTGTAAGTTGGTTGGTAAGGTTGTTGGCCTATATCGTGATGTATAAAGCTAAATTTATTCTTTTATATAATACTCAGGAGGAGCAATGGTAGATCAAGAGTTATTCCAATCAGATCTGTTTTCTACTTTTGATCAACATTTAATTGAAGATCAAATTAAGACTAATCAAAAAGATTTTGATTTTGACATTCGGGAATACACTGTTGACTTTTTAGTTCAACAATTCAATCCCAATCCTGATGGAAATTCAGATATTTTTATTCCTGAATATCAGCGTGATGACGTTTGGTCAGACAAACAAAAATCATTATTTATAGAATCTCTACTAATCGGCCTACCGATACCCTATATTTTTGTAGCAGATGTTGATGATAGTGAACTTGATGATGCCGATGGGCGAATTGAAATTATTGATGGAGCGCAGCGCACAAGAACAATATATCAATTTAGAAAAAATAAATTAAAATTATGCAATATGGAAAGGCTACCTTCACTAGAAGGGGCACGTTATTCAGACCTACCTATCGCAAGGCAACGTCGCTTCAATAGAACTACTGTCCGTTTAATTGAATTAAAAAATATTAATGAAGATGGTCGACGGTTAATGTTTGATCGCCTAAATACAGGAGGTAGTCCTCTTACAGAAATGGAAAAACGCTTAGGCACTGAAAGTGGTAGATTTATTGAATTTTTAAGACGTCTTGCTAGTGATGAAAATTTTGTACGTTTAACACCAATGCCTAGCAAAAAAGAAACAAGGCGTGAGCGTGCTGAATATGTTTTGAGGTTCTTTGCTTATCGTGAAAATTATGAAAATTTCGAAAAAAGTGTGAGAGATTTCTTAAATGACTATCTAGATGAAAAATCAAAATATTTCAATGAAGCAGAAGAAATTCGTTTAGAAAAAATGTTTAATAACATGCTAGATTTTATTGAAGTCAATTTTAGATTTCAATTTAGAAAAGGCGAAAGAGCATCAAACGTATCAAGAATTAGATTTGAAGCTACAGCTGTTGGTTGTTCACTTGCTTTAGAGCAAAATCCAGCTATTTCTAGTTATTCATCAACCGATACTTCTTGGGCTTACAAAGAGCCATTTCTATCAATGATGAGATCCGATGCCAGCAATTCAAAGCCAAAAGTGAAAGCAAGAATCGAATTTGTGAAACATAAGCTATTAGGTTTGGATACAGATGTGCTCACTGAATATAACTAATTCTCACTTGCTGAATGCCTTTTTGGAATTTGAGGATAAATGTGCTGAAATTGAAAGATATTTGAATTTTTTAGACAAATTAGATACAGGTTCTGATAATCATCTTCTGTCTAAAAATGATTTAAACATCTGGGAAACTAGCATAATAAGCCGTGAGGTTCAAAAAACAATTAGAGCTTCAACTTATTTACTAATCTATAATTTATTGGAATCTTCGATGTGTAATGCACTTGATGCAGTGCATCAAACTTTAGAAACTGAGAAAATAGATATACAGAAAGTTTCTGTTAAAATTAAACGTATTATTTACAACAACCTGAAAAAAGGACTAGGAGAACAATCAATAGACAATCTAATAAGTTCCAATATTGATTTAAGACCGATAATAATGAAACATGGATACAATAAAAAAGATCTTCTCAGTGGGAATTTCGATGCCGACGTTTTAAAAAAAATAGAGAAAAAGTATGGGTTTCAATCTTATCCACTTAATGGACAGAGTAGCTTATATTCACCCAAAACCATTCGTGAAATTAAGTTAAAAAGAAACGAATTAGCTCATGGCGCGCTTTCCTTTGAAGAGTGCGGTCAGGCTATTCCGATTCTTTCTATGACACCCAAATATAATGAGGCTAAAAATATGATGCTATCAATATTTAATGGTTTAAATAATTTTATGCAACAAGAAAGTTACTTATAAGCTTTTAAAACTAAGACCAATAACTTCACCCAACCTTACAGGAACTGCATTGCCAATCATTCTGCCCACCCCCCTAAAACTGATTTTTTTTGGGGTTTCTGTAAATTGATAATTCTCCGGAAAAGTCTGAAAAAGCGCCGCTTCTCTTAATGAAATTCCACGATCCTGCTCAGGGTGACCAAAACGACCATTACCAAAACCATAACAAAGAGTTGTCATAGTTGGAGCAGGTTTATCCCATTCCATTCTTCCATAAACCGATGGGTAGGAGCGACCCGACTCTTTTTTATGACAATCCGCCCGCAATTCCTCAGGCCAATCACGCCAAGTACCGCCCGGCTTAGAATGTCTAATTCTTTCTAAATTTATTACACTTAAATTTGCAGATGCATGCAATGCATCATTTGTAGATTTCTCTCCAGCTCGCAGTTTTTCCAACTTACCAATAACATCTTTGACCGTTACAGCTACATCATGTGTCGGAGGAATCAATTCAATGTTTCCAATTTTTGAAGCTAATACTACATGACGCTTTCTAGTTTGAGGGATACCATACTGAACACATACAACTTCCTTTGAAAAGACTTCATACCCTAACGACTTTAATTCATCAATAAAATCTTGATAGACTTTATGACGTATTACCTCAGGAACATTTTCCATCGTTACTAACTCTGGTTTCACTTCTTTAATTAGCCGTGAAAAATGATAAAGTAGAGGCCACTTTTTGTCTTTTGTCGTGTCTTTTCCTTGATTATATGTAGAGAAAGGTTGGCATGGAGCACAACCAGCAAGTAGTTTGATGCTATCTTTGGAATACCAAGATGAAACTTCTAAAGCGCTTACCTCTGCAACATCCTTATGAACAAAAGTTGCATTATTATTGTGCTCGTAAGCAAATTGACATTCATTTGCAATGTCATACCCTGCTTTAACTTTAATTCCTGATTTAATTAATCCTGCAGTCAAGCCACCGACACCACAGAACAAATCTACTGCTTCAATTTGCATATCTTAAATAAACCTCACATCAACCTATATGATATAGGTTTTTTGGTTCATATTGGTTGTGAGATAAAAATATTTTTCCCCTTCTTAAACATTCTACTCACTTCATAAGAATTTTCTAAAAGTTCTCAAATTTTCACTGATATTATGGAGTTAAGACTTTGTGCCAACATTGATCTTAACTACCCATTAATATCGGAGAAAATATGAAACCTGAAATTATAGAGGCTTTAGCGTTAGAGCTTACTAAGGCAACTATTGCTGATACTGACCCTCAAACCATTAACTTTAAAAGCGCTGATCTTTGGGTGAAAACCTATCTTGAATCAGAAAAACAAATTAAGGAGGCTGTTGCTAAAGCCAATCCGACTGCTGTAGATGTTTCTGACATTCCAATTTTTGGTCGTTAACCTTTCGCGCTGATATCTAAAAAACAGCCATTCTTTTCTTGAAATTCAAGGAGAGTGGCTTTTAGCTTAGGTGTAAGCTTGATTGAATGCTTAATGGTTGTCTCAATCGTGTGACTACCAAACACAGCTAACTCAGCTACACTCACTTGCCCCTCCAAATCCTCAGTTATTACACCATTCAGCAGTAATTTTTCTACCAACTGCTTACGCCATTCGTGCATTTCATTTCCTAGGCTCATCTTCTCACCTTTGATAGTTGGATTTTCTTTTGTCTACTATAAAACAAATCAACCAAAAAGATAAATAAAGATAATTTTATCTTGCAATAAATTACCTTTTAGGTAATATTTATCTCACAAACAACAAAAAAGCACATCGATCTTCGAACCCCGATGTGCTTTGCAAACTTTGCGAGATAAGTATGAACAAAACCTTAACCCCTTTCAATACCTTTGCTGTTACGGCGCTTACTGCCAGCGTAACAATTGGTGTTTTAGCATACGCATATCAACCAGACTTTGGTTTTTCAACTCAAACATCAAAGCAAATCGAACCTGCTCAAACTGCAGTTGCAGCTATGCACTTCAATTCAGACCATTCAGGCACCGCCGTCATTCGTTTAGATGGTTTCACCCTAGACGTGAGTTTCGACTTCGACCGTGTAGATGACTCATACGGCGTACCGGGTAGTGAATTTACCAATGCCGATATCACAAACCTACGTATAGATAACGTTACGGACAGATCTGGTTACCCAATCTCAGACTTTACCGACTTCAATGACCACTTGACCATCAATGCCATGTTGGTTGCTCACATGCTTCAAAACAAAATGTTGGAGGCTGTCTAATGAATGCTTATACCAAACCTTTCCGTGAAGATTTAGGCCTTGATGATGCAGGCTTCCACCGCATTCGCATGGGCAATACCGTATACAGCGTAAAAAACAATGTCATTTATACGTCTGAAAATGGCCAACTGACACAGGTAGATGAAAGCATCCTAACTGCGAAGCCTTGGATCCGTCGCAATGTAGATGAAGTCCTTGGCCAAACTCTAAAATTTAAAGCGCACTTTGCTTTCAAAAGCCGTCGTGGGTATGTGATTGAAGTAAATGACGTTCAGTACACAGCACGTGTAACAACAGATCCCACTAGTGGCTTAGACAGTTATGCCAGCACTTATGCACCAATGTTTTCTTTTAGCCATCTACTGGTAAATGACAATGGTACCTTACGTGCTGTCACTGAAAACGAAGTCAGTCATCCAGAATTTCAGCGCGTATTTAAGGCATGTCTGAATGCACGACGTCGATCTGATCGCGTAGCACAGCGCCACAACCTAAACCGCTGGAACTCACGCCATGAATGTGAGCAGTACAAGCTTAAAAAGAACAATACCGATGCCTTTGGCCGTACGTTTAACTAAGGAGAATCATCATGTCTTTGCAAATAATTCCTGCTGATCAAGCCTTAAATGTCAGCGCTATCATTACTTATATTTATGCAGATCCGGGTGTGGGTAAAACATCCCTCGGCTTTACGGCTGATAAAGCAATTTCTTTCGATTTTGACCGTGGTGCACACCGTACTGGCGAACTTCGTCGTGGTGCCGTAGTACCTGTACAGCAGTGGTCTGATATTGAAAATATTAAAGAACAGGATCTCGCTCCCTTTAATACAGTTGTCATTGATACCGTGGGCGCAATGCTTGAGTCTATTAAGACTCACCTGCTTAAGACGGCAAACAACCGCCAGCAAGATGGTGCTTTAAAACTGAAAGCCCAAGGTTTGGCCAACATGAAGTTTAAGCAATACATCAATACATTGCTCAGCTATGGCAAAGATGTGGTTTTCATCGCCCATGCTTCTGAGGATCAAAATGGCGATCAAGTCATTTACCGCCCAGAACTTGGTGGTAAGAACCGTAATGAGCTGTATCGCATTGCGGACATTATGGGCTATTTAACCACTGTCACGACAGGTGAAGGTAAAAATGCCCGTGTAATCAACTTCAAACCATCACCTACTCATCATGCTAAAAATTCTGGTGCATTAGGTGGTGAAACGGGTGAAGTCTGGTTGCCTGATCTAAAAGCGAATCCTACGTTTTTGGCTGATTTAATTACACAAGCCAAAGCACACATTAATACCTTAACGCCTGCCCAATTGGCTTCTGCCAAAGCACTTGAAGATTTAGAAAACTGGAAGCAAAGCTGTGAAGAAGCGGTATATGCCAGCGATCTAAATCAATTAACAGAGTCACTTGATAAAAGTCACACGTATTACCAAAACATGCGCCAAGCCATGCTTTTGAAGGCCAAAGAGTTGAAATGCACTTTTGATAAGCACAAGGAAATGTGGATTAGTCCTCCTGAATTTAATGGCATTAACGATACCCAGCGAGATGATTTACAAGCTTTCATTACTGAACGTGGCTTAGATGTGAAAACAGTATGTGAACACTTAGGCATTGATTCACTGATGCAAATCGATTCAACAAAAATTCAATTGGTAAAACAAGACATTGATCAACTTGCCAAAGAAGGAACTCAAGCATGAAAATTTTAGCTGATGGAGTTGGCCAATGACTTATCACTATTCATCCATAACCCGCGTGCTGATTATTCAGCACGGCGCAAGGGTTAAAACTTACCGCAATATCAACCTGTTTGGCATTGAAGATTGCATTAAGCAGTTTGTAGATAGTTGGGGGTATCGCCATGATTGAGCAAATCAAAGTCATCACACGGCTTCCTAATGAACTTTGTACCGCATTCTTGGAATGGTTAGTCCGTGGTGGCCATGACATCAAAGTCAAAAAGGATCGTGTAGTTATTAAAAAAGGTTCGAAGACTGGTGAAATTCTTGCAAAACGTGGCTCGATCCAACCCGATTACGCTATGAATGAATATCTGATTGAGCGCTTTAAATTATTTAGCTTGCAGTGGTTGAAATATGGCAAAGCATGGGTTGAAGAGCTGGATAATTCAATGATGTGTAAATTTGTGGAAGTGCAACGTCAAATCAATTTAGCGAAGGTAGCGTGATGGATATCTATTGGTATGAAGATGAAGATCCTTTACCAAGATCTGTAATTGAAAGTTTGAAGGAGGTGTCATGAGCAAGGTTAAATTTAGTGAAATGTCGCAGCAAGACAAAGACATGTGTTTAGAACGCTTCCTTGCTGCACCAGATCAACAATTATTCACACAGGAATATATAGCAATTTACCTATCCTGTTCTACACATACCTTACAGCGCTTACGCTGTGTAGGTGGTGGCATTCCATACACTAAGGTTGGTCGTTGTGTCACTTACAAAAAGTCAGATGTCCTAGCCTACCAAGAGCGACAAACTGTAATGAATACCGCTCAACTTGCCTCTTAATCAAAGCAATTTAGCTTTCCCTGATATACGGCTTCAATGTCATTCATTGCAAGCCGTAATTTTTTAAGTGAAACCTGAACATATCCACCAGTCACATCATTTTTAGCACCTGAGCGATGATTCAAAAGTCGCTTGATGGTATACGGACCATAATCCAAGTTGTTGCAAATTGTGGCAAAGGTTCGACGCAAATCATGCAGGGATATTTCAATACCAGTCTGCTTGTTAATCGTATTCAACAAGCCTTGAGCACCTGCAATATGTTTTGCGCTTGAAGTCATACTTGATCCAGGAAAAACATAGTCATTTCTACGTAGCTCATAACGCTTCTTTATAATTTCAAATAAATGATCACCCATTGGCAACAAATGATCATCGCCATTTTTAGGGTCCTTAAAAACAAACAAGCCCTTCTCAATATCTACATTTTCCCATTTCAGTGTCTGGGCTTCATTTCTACGACACCCGGTATACATGATAAATAACACTAAATCTCTTACAGCATTTTTTGAGGCATCCTCATACAAAGACCGTTCGGTAAAGTAATTAAGAACTGCATTATAAAAAGTATGAATGCTACTTTCATCAAGGTGGCGAGTCCTAGCTTTTGTTTTATTCCATCCGCGTTTTGCCGGAATTACATCGACTGGATTGTGCTTTAAAATTGGATTCTCATCTGTGGAGCAATGCACTTGAGCGAACCGCCACATAGATCCAAACATTTTTAACGTGAGATTGGCTTGAGCTGGACTGTATTCAGTCAGTTTAATGAAACGGTCAAACACATCCTTTTTATTGATTTCAAATATAGGGCGTTCTTTCCAGTCCGGAAGGAAGGTATCGATGCAGTGATGGTATGTATTCACTGAAAGTGGCTTTAATTTTCTTTGCTTGAGATACAAGTCGAAAGTCTGGCTTAGGGTCATTTCATTATTTAGGATATCTTTCTTTTTTTCAAAAATTCCATTGGAGATATCGGCTAAAATCGATTGAGCCTTTTTTCTAGCTTCAGCGGGCGTAATCTCGCTGGTTTTACCAATCGTCACGCGGAATAACTTTCCAGCATGTCGACGCTCAACAATATAAGATTTGCTTTTGGTCGTTACCCGAACTGCAAAACCTATTAAGTCTGCATCACGATGGATGGCTTGCCCTTTTTCGGTCAATGCAATAGCATCAACATTAGTCTTGTTGAGTTTCATTTCAGACTTAATCTACAAATTCGACACTTGCATTTTAAGCCTGAAATTACTCAACAGTCTACATATAGTCTACACAGTTATTTTTCATGTAGACAAACAACCAAATAAGAACATACATAACAACAACTTACATAAATTCAAATGTTCTCACCCTTAGAAACGCCAGTTATAAAATACGTCTATTGCGCGTTCTAAAGATTGGCTTGCTTCTAAATACAGGCGTTGGTTCATTTGATAACGCAATGTCAATTTATTGACTGGAGTAAATACACCTACGCCATAACGAATAAACAAGTCTGGCGTAATATAACCCGTTACAGATACCTGGGTATCATCACCTGTACCTTGTGCATCTAATGCTAAACCACTTAGACCAAATGTACGACCAATCTGATTGGTTAAGGCACGTGTACCGCCCAAGCCCATACTAATACCTGCAGCTGCAATGGTATTGTTTACATCGGACTTAAAGCTCTCAGTTTGACTTAAGCCTGTCGCGCCTTCATTAATACGTCCCGTAATTAATGCATTCATCGCTTCTTGTTCAGATAAGCCAGCATCGTTATACACTTGAATACTCGGACTTGTTGCAGTTCCTGTTACACGTACGCCCACAGTACTGCTCTGAATAGTTTTATTGGCATCCACATCTAAGGTTGGATTAGACAATGGGCCATTGAAACGAGCAATCGCACGATTCAAATCTAGGCTTTGGCCATAAGCTTCAATTTTCACACGTTTAGATACACCAATTGCACCATTGGCACGCATTGCTGTTTCTAAACCACGTTGTGATAAATTCAAGCGACCAATTAATGGAATACGACTATCAAAACCTTGGAAAATCACTTGATTGCCCAAGCTTACACTAAGGTCAGCACGGATATCCCAAGGGCGTGCTGATTTTAAAATTTCGAGCTGATTATCGCCTTCATGCACAATACGAACGTCAGATGAAACAGCCGTAACAGGCACTGAAGACTCAGGCATTGAAATAAGTGCACGCGGTACTTCAACCGTACCATTCAGAGTTAAACGTTTTTTAAATGGGTAAACATCTAAATTTAAGTCTGGTGTGACTTGGGCCGTAATCAGTGGTGCTTGGCGTATAAGCAGATCACTGCCTTTTAAGCTGAGCTGTACCCGTGGTTCATCTTTCCAATCCACACTACCTGTTAATTTACCAACACCACGTCCACTATTAAATGCACCGTTAATTGAAGCATTGTTTTGGCGAATGGCAGAATACAACTGAATATTGGTTAGGTTCACAGGTAAAGAAATCATACTGATTGAACCATCTTTAATACGTGCTTCACCTTCTAATAATGGCGATGTCAGTGTTCCTCTGATTTTACCCGCATACGAGATGGTGCCCCCTAACGCGCGCACATCTTGAATAAACGGTTTCAAAATTTTCAATTGCACTTGATTAAAGGCAATCTCACCGTTCATTGGTTTTGACTCTTTATAAGGATCAATTACCACATTGGCATAACCTGTACCAATATCAGGGGCTTTTACATCTAATCGAAGCTGTAAACCTTGTGCAACGCTTTTGAGTACCAACGCCACTTCATCGTATTTCATGGTTGAGCCAAGATACTGCGGATCTTCTGCAGCCAAGCCCATTACCCCGTCGCGCGTGAGTAAACGTGCATCAATTTTAGGTTTTGCACCTTTTGCCCATGAGGCTTTGGCATAACCATTGACCTTACCTGTCAGCGCTAAACCGTCGGGCATGAAGGCCGCAAAGTCATTTAAGTCCACGTTACGCGTAGTAAATGACACATTGCCACGGTTGGGATTAACACGAATAGGTTGATCAAAACACAACTCACTTTGCTGACTCATCCAACAATGTGCGCCAATAAAAACATCCGACTGTGCTGTATTATAAATAATCGAAGCATTTTGACGTTGTACAAGACGAGTACGCAGTGAGTCGAAATCACCTTTTTGGATTTGGCCTAGCCAGTTATTTTGCGCATTAAATCCGCCTGCAAACTGTACGCCAAATTTAGTAATTTTATTTTCTGCATTTACTTTGAGCACATGTGCATTACGTGTACCTGCCAGTGACAGTGAGGCCTTCGAAATACCACGGTTACCACTGCGTAAGTTGTCTAAAGTTGCGGTCAACAATGACGGAACACTTTGCGATGTTGGCAATTGTCCCTGTATGCGTACTTTTTGAATGCTAAACAGGTTATTTAAACCGAAATTATCAATCGCTAAGTTTGCAGAGGCTTGTAGTCGAGGTTGCACTTGCATATTTAAATAGCCGTATGCCCGACCTCTTAAACCTGGGTAAATTTCATATAAAGCTGGCGCATTGACTTTAAGCCTTAAGTTTTGTGCATTACCTGTGGCTTGTATCTGGTTACTTGCATACGCCAAGTACAAATTATTGGCTTCAAACTGCTGTGGCAATAATCCACTTTGATTTGAATTAACCACAATAGCTAGGTTACCTTTACCACGTATAGGCTTGTCATTAATTACACCCGCCAAATTCAAACCGTCTAACTGCACGCGTTTCAAACGATCTGACCATTGGCCCTGTGTTTTTACATTACCTGATAATTCGCCACGCACATTCGATGCAAAATAATGCGGTTTAAAACGTACCAATGAGGCATTCACATTCCAAGCCAAACCATCTTTAAGGTTTAAAACCCCATTGGCCAAAATTTTGCCAGCGACACCATCATGGCGTAACTCTGAAATTTTAATTAACTCAGGTGTGCCTGCTACATTTAACTTTAATACACCTTGGCTGGCTGCTAACTGACTTGCGGTTAAACCGCCATCATATTGCACAGCAAAGCTTTTAAACGCACCGCCTTGTTTAGCATCTTGGAAAAGTAAGGCTGCTGTGCTCTTACCTGTCAAACGAACAGTATCTTTTTGACCCACTAAACGCCCAGTTAAATCAACTGCATCTAAGTGAATAATTTGCTGATTTGGCTTGGCATAACCATTGGCTTTTACTTGACCATTTAAAACATCGATAGGTGCGGCAGCAGCAATACTCTGCGGATTAAAATGATCTGCATAAAGCTGTGCGTTCCACTTCAGCATGCGCTTGTCATCTGGAAGCTGAACCACGGCACTGCCTTTAAGTGCGCCTTGCTGTGCAATATAGCTAAAGCTTGGCACATTCAAATTGTTATTTTTGAGGTTTAATTGAGCCTGATACTGGCCTGCAGGAAGCATGCCTTTATCATGTGCGGACACAGCTGTTGCAACAAAAATATTTTGCTGACCTTCAACCAATGCTAATTTCGCATCACCAGAAGCACTACTTAACCATCCAACATAAGGCACAGCGCGATCAATATTCTTCCAAGACACATTCATCAGCATTGGCTGTGGTTTATCATTTTTAACTGGATTTTGATCTAACTTTAGATTCCATGTTTCGTATTTATCAAAGTCAACCAAAGCTGTTAAATGCAAACCATTTTCTAGTGTACCCTTAGAGCCTATTTTGCCGTCTAGACTTGGTGGTAAAAAGTCCTGTACCACTTGTGGAATTAATTTATCTTTAGGATTAATTTTGGATAATGCACCACGAATATCCCAAGTGACATGATCCTTCCAACTCACCACACCAGCAGCGCTCACGGCACCTTGCATTAACTGTGCATTTAAGTCGTCAATATTTAGTTGATGAATCAAATCGGTATGCATGATGGCACTGTACTGGCCTTCGGGTAGATCTTTTCCTTTCAGATCCGTTCTGACATTTAAGTCTAAACGATCGATATTGCCCTGAAACTCTGCCACACCTTTTTTAGAATGTAGCTTGAAGTCTGTTAAGAGTGGCCAATTGTAGTTTTTAAACTTTAATGCACCTTTCATTGGCACGTGATGATCCATTGGACGTACAACTGCCCAACCCGTCAGTAAGTCTGGCGTATTGGTTGCCACACCCGCCTGAATACTTTCTAAAGTACCGCGAGCTGCAACGTTAATATCATGAATATTTAAGCTTTCACGTAATGAAGGTAAATTCACCACAGCATCTGCATGAATTGGATAACGACCTGTAAAGTCCATTGAACCCGTTGCACCACGGACGGCTAAATAGCCCATATCAACACGTGAGTCCTTAAACTCAAGCTTTGTACCTGACCACAAGGCATCATTTAAATGAATATCATAAAAATCTACGCCTGCTGAATGGGTTTTAATGAGCATATAGTCTACATCTGCATCATCTACACGTAATACAAATGGCAAACGAATATCACTATAGCTAAAAGGTGTATCACTTGGTGGGAGTTTAGTGATGATCTGTAGATTCCGAACATCCGCATGGCTTAAGTGAATTTCTTTATTTAAAATTGCACGCCAGCCTAATTTTACATCAGCACGATCAATTTTGACGTCAACAGGTTTTAGGCTCACCAATACATTACGTAAAATAATGCCTCGCCATAAATTACCACCTTCATATTCATACTGAATAATTTGTTGGCGCTCTAAAACACGGTCGAGCAAAAACTTACTGCCCTTGTCTGTAGAAAACATCACAGCTAAGGCAGCCACGAGCGATACAATAATAAAGCCAAGTGTAAGCAAGACACTTCTTAAAATACGGCGTCGCTTGGGTACACTTTCTTCTGGTAGATTATTGTTTTCTTGCTGCTGTTCTTGATCAGCCATAACTCTCTCTATTACCGTATTTTATAATTGTGAGCCAATGAAGAAATGAATTCGTATTGGGTGATTATCATCCGATAAACCTGATGCAACATCAATACGAATTGGCCCAATTGGTGATGCCCAGCGAATACCTAAACCTGCGCTATAAGCGGTTTTAGTATTAAAATCTTTGTCATAGGCATTGCCTGCATCACTAAAAATTGCCGCACGCCAACCATCTTTAAATTGATAGTTATATTCTAAAGAACCGACCGCCAAAGCTTGACCACCAATTTTGTAGCCCGACTCAGATGCAGCTAAGCTCTTGTAGTCAAATCCACGAATGGTTTGATCGCCACCTGTAAAGTAGCGTAAGTTATACGGCACTTTACTAAAATCTTTAGTAAAAATATAACCTGCATCGGCACGACCCACAAATTGATGGTTGTCATTTTCACCTAAAGAGTAAATAAAACGCCAACCTGCATTCACGATTGCCATGTCGGCATCGGTCAATAATTTTTCGGAACCTAGCTCGACTTTATAAGTCTGCTTAAAGCCAACCGTTGGGTTTACACGTTTGTCCGTATCTGTTCTAGACACTTCATAACCCATCAGTAATGATTGTTGCTGGCTATTGGCATTTACTAAAAAGGCTTCAGGTATTTTATCAATATCGACAGCAGCTAAACCATTTTCTGTAATACGGTCTAAACGATAGCGCAGACCATAGGTTTGTTGCCATTGGCCACGTGGGTTTTTAATAATTCGGTCAGCACCTGCAACCGCGGATTCAATTAACAAGTTAACATCACCACCAACATTATCACGCTCTTCACGCTCATAACCGCCTACTAGGCTAATGTAATCATTCAGTGGGTGTTTATAAGGGATGTTATAACGACCATCTAAAGACTGTCGAATTTGTGACAGCTCCATATTGGCATCAAATGAATGTCCATGTTCATTTACAATTGCACGGCGATATTGCCCACGTAAACGAACACCCGTATCTGTACCAAAACCAGCACCCATTTCTGCACTATTTAGCTTGTCAGCATTTAAAGTGACAATCACAGGAACAACTTTGCTTTCACGTGCTTTATCTTTTAATACATCTTGCTCGTTATCTTTTTGCTCTTGTTGCTCCGCCAAACTGCGTAGGCTCGCTTTTTGCTCTGGGTCTTTCACACCTGCAAATTGATCTTCATTGACTACATGCTGTGTGACTTCATGATCTGAAGCTACCGCTTTTTTATCTTGTACTGCTAAATCATCTGCTGACAGTTTATTTTGATCGACCAGCTTTTGTAAATCTGGCGGTAAGTCTAGCTCTTTTTCTATTGGATCTGGACGGACTGCATCCACCAAAGTGTAGTTAAAGTAACGTGAATTGGTTAGGTTATTGGCTAAGCCATTTACCCGCCAAAAAGCATAATCCGCACCTTCTTGCCATGTCACTAAACTACGTAAAATTTTCTCATTCAAAGGGAATGGTTTAGTTGGGTCGCTCATTCTAAATTCGACATCACCCAACTTATAACGCTCACCTGTTTCAAAGCGCAAGTTAATATCGGCAGTATTTTGTGGCTGCGCAACCTTCACATCATGCAAACGCCAATATGAGTCAAAATAGCCGTTATTAGATGCTGCATTATCTATACGAACTTTAGTGTTTTCATATAAACCATGATTAAACACACCACCTTCTTCTTGATCTGGCAATACACCAATCACTTTGAACTGTGCTTGATTCGCCCCAGGGCCTGTAAACTCAACATTTTGCTGTTGAATGACTACAGGGCTATTTGGTGTAACAAGTACGCGAACACGAGAATTACTAGTTTTCTCAAATTTAAACTCAGAATTATAAAAACCCACAGCCTGTGAAGCCTGAATTGACAACGCACGTAGCTGAGGTAAAGCGGAAGGAAAGTCGCTGAACGATTCTTGCGTAAAACTCGACAACTTACCTTTAATATTGGCTTTTAAGTTTTCTAATGCTTCCGCATAATCTTTATTTGAGACATTGCTTTCATTTTGCGAAGACACCAAAACAACATCTGCAGTAATCCGTGGCACTTTCGCTGTATTCATTTGGCGTGGCGGGCGCACTTTATATAATAATCGCTTAAAGAAATTGGGTTGCTTATCGTCAACAGCTTCTTGATTATCTAAACCCACCACCAGCTCACGACCCGTTTGATTTTCTTGAATCGCAATGTCGCTATCCGCACGGATAGATTGCATTAATACATCTACATTGACTGGAGCTTGGTTAATTTCTTGCAGTTCTTGTTGGGTGATATCTGCAACTGCAACTTCATTATTTTGTGTTGCTCTATAGTTCTGAGCAGACTGTTTCGCCTCTTCTGCAACTTTAAAGATTTCATTTGCAAGCTGTTGATCAATTGGTTCAACTGGCAAATTTTCTAAATCATCAAACTCAATCGGTTTAAACGCCTCAATAGGGGTCTGAGAATTTTGTTGTTCTTGTAACATTTGTACGCTGTCAGCAGAAGCTGGCTGAGTCAACTGCTGTTCAACTTTTTGACGAAGTTCTTCCTCAGAAACACCTTGTTGACTGGCTTCAGCCTTTAATGCATTCACCATTTCCACTTGAGTTGCATCGGCGACAGGCGTATGTTCTTCAACTGTTTGACCCATTACGTGCTGCGCAAACAATGTTAAAAAGATACTTAAACACAAACGTTTGTTGTTATGATGCCCGAGTGTCAAATGACTTATACTTAAATTAAGTGTGGTCTTTTTAAAATTTATTTTTTCTGGCATAGCGAACTCTAAACATACGTGTTTATGAAATAGATCTTTAACCCCATTGAAGTTAAATTCAAGAACTGAATTTCAATGGAATTGATCCATTTTCCTAGGCTTTAAAGTATCTTACATGATTTTCTTCGCTGTTTTACTAAACACTCACATTTCTTAATAAAACTTTATGTAGCACATATCATATGAAGAACAGTGAACATTTACTCGGTAGCCGTCGTTTCCTACCCATGTTTCTCACCCAATTTTTTGGGGCATTAAATGATAATGTTTATAAGCAAGCCTTACTTCTCGTTATCACGTATGGATGGATTCAACAACAAACAGCAAGTATTAGTACTTTAAATAACTTAGCAGCCTTACTGTTTATTTTACCCTACTTCATCTTCTCTGCGACGGCTGGACAGCTTGCAGATAAGTACGAGCGTTCACAGCTTGTTCGAATGCTTAAAATTGCTGAAATTTTGATTATGCTCTTAGGGACTGCAGGCTTTTTATTAGGCAATTTATGGCTATTATTGTGCGCACTGTTTTTAATGGGCACACATTCCACCTTCTTTGGGCCCATCAAATACGCTATTTTGCCTGAAATCCTTAAGCCACAAGAGCTTATGTCAGGCAATGCACTATTCCAATCAGGCACATCTATGGCCATCTTGATCGGGATGATTTTGGGTGGTGCGGTGATTTCCCTATCACAAGGCAATTTGCTATGGATTAGCCTCACGGTAATCACAATTGCTTGCTTAGGCTATTTATCAAGTCGCTTTATTTTAAAACAGCAAGTCACCTCACCCAATATAGACATTGACTGGAATTTCTTTCGTACCAGTGGTCAAACCTTGCGCTATGCCAAAAGCCTGCCTTTAATTTTTACGATTTTATTAGGCAACTCATGGTATTGGTTTTATGGTGCAACCTACCTCACTCAAATTCCACAGCTGACACAGCAAAATTTACATGCTTCTGAAAATGTTGTGAGTTTATTACTGACCTTCTTTTCTGTTGGTATTGGTGTAGGCTCATTATTGTGTCGTAAAATTGGGGGTGCTGAAGTCAATATTAAAATGGTCCCATTAGGTGCCATTGGTCTTACAGTATTCGCTTTATATTTAGCAGCCAGCCTTACTTTTGTACCAGAGCGTACTGGTGCGCTACTCAGCCTCAGTGATGTATTCCAAGGGGGCTGGAGTTATTATAATGTGATGTTTGCAGTGACTTTACTTGGTATTAGTGGTGGTTTTTATATTGTGCCACTCTATGCCATGATGCAAGCCTATTCACCTCGCTCACATCGTGCGCGCATCGTAGCGGCAAACAACATATTAAATGCTGTTTTCATGGTATCTTCTGCTATATTTTCAATTATCATCTTAAGTATATTGAAGATTGATATTAAAATACTTTTCTGCATAACCGCAGTGTTGAGTGCTATTTTCTCTATTTGGCTCCTCCTGCGTTTAAAACCTATGCTTAAAACTGCGCACGTCTCGTTGGAGGATTAATTCATGCGTCAATACACCGGTCTAGACAAATTCATCCATTCTTTTGACCAAGCGCTACGCAGTTTAGTTCCTGGAAGCACTTCTGCGCAACGTGAGAACCCTGCCAATGGAACCAACACACAATTGGCTGTAAGTGAAGCTCGCCATGTTGCAGGCTTAATGCGTGTCAACCATAGTGGCGAAGTATGCGCACAAGCGCTTTATCATGGCCAAGCGCTCACTGCAAAGTTACCCAATGTACGTCGTGAAATGCAACAAGCAGCCATTGAAGAGCAAGATCATTTAGCATGGTGTGAAGATCGACTCAAAGAACTGGATAGCCATACCAGCTTACTAAACCCTGTATGGTATGGTCTGTCTTTTGGTATGGGTGCTTTAGCAGGTATTGCGGGCGATAAATATAGCTTGGGCTTTGTCGCTGAAACAGAACGTCAAGTGAGCATGCATTTAGAACACCACATGAGTCAGCTACCTGTACAAGATCAGCGCTCATATCAAATTTTAAATCAAATGAACATTGATGAGTTGCACCATCGCGATACGGCGCTTAATGCAGGCGGTGTTGACCTTCCAGCACCTGTTAAAATCACCATGACAGCCATTTCAAAGCTCATGACCAAAACTAGTTATTTTATTTAAGCCATACATAAGATGTAAAAGCCCGCTAATCTGCGGGCTTTTTAAATTTTAGAAACTAGTATTTTAAATTGAGCATATAGCTTTTCATTATTAATTAGCGATGCATAGCGGCGTTTATCTTTTATTAATGTTTAGAGCTTTGCTCAGCTACTTTTTTTCGATAGCCATACACCAACCGCGCAAGCCCAATACAAGCAATCACAGCAACAATCGTATAAAGCTCATCGTCATAAGGCAATATGTACTGCCAAAATACATGTAAGGCATGCGTGATGTGTACTCCAGCACTAATCACTACCCATGCCCAAATGAAGCAGGCCACAATGTTAATGAGTACATATTTCCAAATTGGATAAGCTTTTATGCCTACGGCGATCGGCAATACTGTTCTAAGTCCCCACGCAAAGCGCATACCCAGAATAGTTAAAATTGGATAACGATCGATAAATTGGCTGGCACGTTGAAATTTTTTGGCAAACTCTGGCTGAGATTCAAGCATTTTTTGCCCATAGCGTGCGCCCAATTGATAATAAAATTGATCACCAATAAAGCTTCCAAGCATAGCAACCGAAAGTAATAGCCAAAAATTAAGTAAATGCTGATGCACTGCATAAGCACCCAGCATAAGTACTGTTTCGCCTTCAAACAAAGTTCCTGCAAATATGGCCCAATAGCCATAATGCTGAATGAGCTCAGTCCAATTCATACAGCCAACAACTTGATGATGATTATTTTTTCTATCTTAGCACTGAATCTAGCATGACTGCTGTTTTACAGACTCAAATGATCTGCTATGCGATAACCCAACCTAGCACCCAAATCAAACGCTAAGTGCTCAACATTTGAATACATAAAATTATAGAAATCAAGTCTATGCATGACATGAGACCACAGGAAAGTGATGTTTCTCATGTACAAAAGCTGCATCTGACCAAATCTCATACATAGGAATTTTCACATCCAATGCCAAAGGTAATTTTTTGGCATTAAACTGCATATTGGACAAACAACTACCCCATGCGATTAAATCGATATCTAAAGTAATTTGATGTGAAGGTCGAATACGCCCTGAATCGGTTTCCATACGTTTTAATTGCAGGACTAAATCCGTTACGGATAAATGACTTTTCAATAAACACGCAGCATTCCAATAATCCGCGCCAATCGCATCTCGGCACGGAATTAAATAAATACTGGAAAAGCTTAAATTACCGAATTGAGCGAGTTGTGCAATTGCTTGTTGAAAATGCTGTTTTGGATTGCAATTACTCGCCAGTGCTAAGGCGAATATCGTTTCGGTGACGTTCAAGACGAATTCCTACAGAATTTGCTTGCGGGATAATGGCAGGCTTACGGATGGTAATCATAATAGATTCCACTACAGGAAAGGTAGTAAAAAGTGCATTCAAAACCAGTTTTGCTGCATGTTCGATCAATTTAGGTTGCGCTTCTTGAATCACTTTTGCCGAAATTTCACAAATTTCCGCATAATTGAGCGTATCGTCTAACTCATCAGAATTAGATGCCTGCTCTAAACTGGTATTAATCTGCAAATCGAGCATTAAAGGCTGAATAATTTGACGCTCCCAATTGAAACAGCCCACCACTGTCTCTACCTTTAAGCCTTCAATAATAATCGCGTCCATAAATCTCTCAAATACAAAAGTCCCCCTTATATAAGGGGGATTTAAAAAAGTGTGTCAAAGTAATAAAGACTGTAAGCGCATTAAAGCTTAGTGCTTTAGCAACAGATTAGGGTCTATACTTTGTACCATCTGTAAGCGCTGGTCAGCATAAATATCTGTATACGGCGCTAGAATACGCATAAAACGATCAAAGTACAGCATTTGCTTAAATAACAAGGCAAAATCTCGTGGGAAACGGATGCCATGACGTTCGCCTACACCCACCATATCCATCATAATGTCATTAATATCCGAAGGATTTGATGTGAGCAATTCTTGCGGATCTGCCAGCAATACACCACTAAACAGACGCTCTAAATCATCAGCCAAAACTTTGGTATCAATTTTATGATCCGTCATGCCCATTTTCAGCATATTTTCAGCCATTAAAGCATAGTCGGTCTTTTGCAATGCATCCATAAATGCAATACAGGCAGTCCATACTTCTGGCTTTAACTGACCCACAATACCAAAATCGATAAAGCCGACACGACCATCTTCTAAGAACATAAGATTGCCCGCATGCAAGTCCGCATGGAAGCTATTACACATCATCAGACTACCAAACCATGTATTCATGGCAGTAATTAAAACTTGTGATGGGTCTTTTGCAACTTTTTTAACCATATCAAAATCAGTCAAAGGTACACCATACAAGCGTTGCATAGTCAGCACACGACGAGTTGAATATTGATGATAAACCTTAGGTGCTGTTGCTGCTTGGTTATTGGTAATATTTAAATAATTCACAAAATCATCTAAATTTTGTGCTTCTTCAATAAAATCAACTTCACGCACCATACGTGTTTTTATTTCTTCAACAATATCTGCTAAAGACGCAAATTTAACTTTAGGTACAGCTTTTTCAAGTAATTTAGTCGCCCAATGCAAGACATTTAAGTCAGTGTATAAAATGGTTTCTACACCTGGCTTTTGGACTTTAATTACGACATTTTCACCACTCACTAAAGTGGCTGCATGTACCTGTGCAATAGATGCGGACGCAAGTGGTTTTTCATCAATAGATGCAAATATTTCATCTAAATTACGGCCTGCAAACTCCGAAGCCAATACCTGCTGTACATAGCTAAACGGCAAGCTTGGTGTCTGATCTAGACAACCTTGAAACTCTTCCACATATTCACGTGGAAATAGCGAAGGCGTACTTGCAATAAACTGCCCTAATTTAATATATGTAGAACCGAGCGATTCAAAAGTTTCACGCATGAGTTTTGCATTGCTTGGTTTTTCTGTGGCGTATTTAATGCCAGCCTTGGCTGCCACCACAGCTGTTTCACCCATACGGGCAACAGAACGTAATCCATCAAGCCAAATATTGTTTTTCATAATGTCTGAGGAAAAATAAAGTGTAGTGAGTGTAGCAAAATTTTATGCCCTTGCAGGATTATCTTGCCTGACAGCTTGCACAATTTTCATCATGCATAAAATTTAAAATTCGCTGCGTCATATTTAAACCATTCCACAATAAAAGCTTTTGCTTCAGTGGCCTAAGGTTTAAACCCAAATATAATAACGCATGATGCGCCTGTAAGCTGGCCATCACATTCGGCGTGGTCGCGAGTACACCTGAGTCCGCACAGCGTAGGCTTTCATTTTGCTGTTCTTCTTTTGGAAACAGACATTCATAACAAGCCGAATCGCCTTCAACCATAAACAATTGCCCCTGAAAGCCAATTGCTGAAGCACTAATTAATGGCACACCGTGTTGCTGACAAATTTGATTCACCAAATAACGTGTTGTGAAATTATCACAGCCATCGAGCACCAAATCTTGCGATGCTATTAGGCAATCTGCATTGGTTTTATCCAACTTAGCGACAATACTGTGCACCTGAATATGTGGGTTAATTTGTGTTAAACGTTTTGCCAATATATCTGCTTTATAAAAACCAATATCTGCAGGTCCAAAAGCCATTTGGCGCTGCAAATTACTCACTTCAATGCTATCTGCATCAATTAAGCTAATTTTTCCCACACCTGCGCGTGCCAATAACTCAGCCAATGCACAACCAATCCCCCCACAGCCTACGATCAACACATTAGAAAGTTTGAGCTTTTCTTGTGCTTCAAGATCCCATCCCTCTAAGAGTATTTGACGACTATACAGGTGCATTTCTGCTTCGCTGAGTTCTAAGTCCAAGTCCGATGACTGATTCACGATTTCAATATCCGTTTAAACAATTATGGTATCGATATTCAAGCTATTATCAGCATTGCATCGATAGTATTGTCAATTCTTTGATGAATTTCCTTTAAATTTGCTTCTTTGTTGATGAATAAAGCATCAATGAAAGGTTTAGTAATTGAAGCACCAAAAAGCATGTCTGCCAAAACCTCTGCAGTTAACGCTAAACGCCAGTCTGAGGGCAAAATACGCTCAATAGCTACAATGAGGTGATTACGACTCGATGCAATCCCCATTTCATAAAACGTATGTGTCATACCGTCCATATCCGCGTGTTCCGCAATGGATAGACGACATAATTTTATATGACGCTCAGAAAGTACGTGCTCAGCTATCATTTTCATGTGTTGTTTTAACCTGTCTACAGCATTCAAAGGAGAATCTGAAAAAGCTTCTTCAGGCCAAATATAAGAAGACTCAACCAATGAGTTCAATAAGGCGCGTTTATCTGCAAAATATGCATATAACGTTTTTTTAGACATTCCTGCTTCACTGGCAATTTGAGCCATCGTGACATTTTCAAAACCATAATTACCAAATAGCTGTTCTGCAACTGCAAAAATTTCTTTACGGCGTTGCTCTACTGTCATTGCCAAAGGTCTACCCAATTTAGCCATGTACTCTTCCTTGACTTAGGAAACCAGTGAGTTTCATAATGTGCGCCATTTAAACAATTCAGATTTATTATGACAGCATCCCCCAATCGCGCAATGCCAATACTTATTGCATTGCTTGCAACACTTGGCCCCATTGGCATTGATATGTATTTGCCTAGCATACCTGCAATGGCCGAGGCACTAGGCAATAGCGAAGGTGCAGTACAATTAAGTTTAATGACATTCTTTGTGGGTTTAATGCTTGGGCAATTGGTCTATGGCCCACTTTCAGATAAATTTGGTCGTAAGCCACTGATCTATTTAGGGCTGAGTATTTTTATAATCGCATCAATCAGCTGCGCTTTTGCAACAAATGTCATGCAACTCCAAATCATTCGTTTTGTACAAGGCCTTGGAGGGTCTATTGGAATGGTGATCGCTTTTGCGATGATTAAAGACCAATATCAAGGCCCTGCCATGGGTAAAATGATGTCTATGGTATTGGCAATTCTAGGTTTATCACCCGTAGTTGCACCACTGATCGGCAATGGCCTACAAACCTTGGGCTCTTGGCGCAATATTTTTGCATTTCTTGCCGTATATGGCATTGTGGTGATGAGTGCTGTCGCGCTTTACCTACCAGAAACACGTGATATCAAGCTACGTCAACAATTTAAGCTCTCACAGACATTTAAACTGTATGGTCGCATCATTACAGACCGTAAATTTATTATTTATGCACTGAGCTTATGTATTGCACAGGCTGCTTTCTTTGCCTACATTGCAGGCTCAGCAAGTGTCCTTATTTCTCAATATCAGCTGAGTTCTACCCAATTTAGCCTACTATTTGCCTTTAATGCTTTTGGCTTAATTATTACGGCCATTTTAACGCCAAAAATGCATGAAAAGTTTGGGCTCCTCAACGCCTATAAATTTACAACATTTGCCTTACTCATCGTCATGGCTATGCTTTTCTGTTGTCTTGTTTTTGGTATAAATCAGTTAATTCTATTTTGTATTATTATCTTTATAGCTGTTGCCTTGCTTGGTTTTATTATGCCAACAGGAACACAATTGGCATTAACTTTTCAACACCAAAATGCAGGCACAGCTTCAGCTTTATTGGGTGCACTGCAATTTGGCTTTGGTGCAATCATTACCGCAATTACGGGAAGTACTTCAGCTGTAGGCGCTATAGGCTTAATTAGTATTATGGCCACCTGTGCATTGCTTGCCACCATCACTTGCTTCGTGTTTTTTCCAAAGCATCTCCCGATGGCCAACCATTAAAAAAGATGCGACATATTAAAAAATAACAAATTACATCAACAATAAAGGCGGTCATTTGACCGCCTTATATTTAGATAAATTAAATTATTCAACCCACTTTGGCTAACTGCTCTAATTTTGCAATTTCTTGTTGCTTGAGCAAATTACGCTGAATTTTACCACTTGATGTTTTAGGTAAGCTGTCTACAAATTCAATTTCTTTTGGATATGCATGTTTTGATAACCGTGAACGTACATATTCTTGTAGTTTTTTCATGAGTTCTGCCGTAACAGCATATTGTGTTTTAAGCACCACAAAAGCTTTCACAATCTCAGTACGCTCAGGGTCTGGCTTACCAATAACTGCTGACTCTAGAACCTCTTCACACTCAAGCAAAGTACTTTCCACATCAAAAGGACCCACGCGATAGCCTGACGTTGTAATGACATCGTCAGCACGACCAATAAAATCGATGCCCAAATGTTCGTTTAAACGTACAGTATCACCTGTTAAATAATAGTGCCCGACAAATGATTTACGATTATTGCCCCCATAGCCATTAAACCAAAACAAAGGTGACTGTGAGCAATCAATGGCCAAGGTACCAATACCGCCTGCTACTACTTCTTGGTTATTACTATCTAATACAGCAAAACGATGCCCAGGAATTGCATACCCAGCAGAACCTACTTTCTTTTCATGCGCTAAGGCATGATGGTTGGCAATTACCATACCCAATTCAGTCTGACCATATTGATCGTAAATATTGACATTTAGATCATGGTTAAACCAATGAATAACTTCAGGTGTAAGTGGCTCACCCGCGCTACTCACCACACGCAAATGGGTTTTAATTGACTCATCAAACTTTTCTTTAAAGCCAAAAAACAAACGAAATGCTGTTGGCGATCCTGTTAAGTTACTCACTTTATATTTTTGAATAATTTGCAATGCGTTATCTACACTAAATGCACGCTCATCCATAATAATGCTATGACCTAAGCTTAATGGCCCTGTAATACCATAGTACAAACCATAAGCCCAACCAGGGTCAGCTAAGTTCCAAAATGAATCTTCTTCACGTAAATCGACAGCATGGGTCATATAACCTTTAAAAGCTAACATTGCCTTTAAAGGTACAGGTACAGATTTCGCCAAACCTGTCGTACCTGAGGTAAACATCATTAAAAAATAGTCATCAAAGCTTTGCATTTCTGCATCACAGTGTACAGATTGCTGGGCCATCACTGTCCAAAAATCCGCCTCAGTAGCTATCGAGTTAGGCATTACATCGACTTGCCCAACCGTTAAAATATGCTGCACTTTAAGGTTGTTTAATTTTGCACGTTGCTCTGTATTGGTCACAATCAGTTTAGTCTGTGCAACTTCAATACGGTGCTCAATTGCTTTAGATTCAAACGCAGTAAATAAGGGTTGATAAATTGCTCCAATACGCCATGTAGCCAATACAGTTATGAGTAATTCTGCTGTACGTGGCAATAAGCCCGCGATGCAATCTCCTTTTTGAATACCTAAACCTTTAAAATAATTTGCAAGCTTGCCTGAGGCTTCATCTAGTTGTTCAAAAGTCCATGTTGCCGATTCGCCATTCTTACCTTCCCAAATAAACGCTGTTTTGTGCTGTCCAACGTACCGCTGGCAACATTCCACATAGGCATTTACTTCCTTAGAATGACCTTGTAATTGCATTGTAATTAATTTTTCAAAATCAAAATCGAGATATGCTTGTTCAAGTGTTTTCATGGTATTCCCTATATCATGTGGGCTGAGGACTTGGCATCTGCTCTATGTCACTTCAGCATTGTTATATTGCTTACACACATCTTGCTGTGTGGCGCTGTACATCCCGTACTTCAATTTGGCCTAAGTTAAACTCACGCCTTTTTTATATAATTAGAAAAACACGTTTAAAGATGGCCTGCAATTTCCATAAACCTCATCTGTATTGCAGGCTTTGAACATCGACCAAAGTCTAATGACTTCGGCCTTCATGCTTATGACTCTGCATGTTTATGACTTGGCAACTTCACGCGCAATTACGAGGCGCTGAATATCGGATGCGCCTTCGTAAATTTGGCTGACACGCACATCTCTATAAATTCGTTCAACAGGAAAATCCGAAACATAGCCATAGCCGCCATGAATTTGAATTGCATCTGAACACACCCGCTCTGCCATAGTTGAGGCAAATAGCTTCGCCATAGACGCTTCTTTTAAGCAGGCTAAGTTGGCATCTTTTAAAGTGGCCGCATGAAAAATCAACTGACGTGCGGCTTCAATCTGTGTGGCCATGTCGGCCAAACGAAATGCCACCGCTTGATGCTCTACAATATTGACACCAAATGCTTGACGCTCATTGGCATATTCAATGGCTGCATCCAAAGCCGCCCGCGCCATACCAATACACTGGGCTGCAATACCAATACGGCCCGATTCTAAATTGGATAAAGCAATTTTGTAGCCATCACCTTCTTTACCCAATAAATGATCAGCAGGTATACGACAGTTATCAAATATAATCGTTGCAGTATCTGAGCAATGTTGGCCCATTTTTTCTTCTAAACACGATACGATATAACCTTCAGTACTTGTTGGTACTAAAAAGCATGAAATCCCTTTTTTGCCAGCTGCTTTATCTGTCACTGCAAACACCAATGCGACATCAGCATATTTACCGGTGGTGATAAATTGCTTGGTACCATTGATAACCCACTCATCACCATCACGTACAGCCTGACACATCAATGCACTGGCATCTGAACCAGCTTGTGGCTCTGTTAAGCAGAAGCAGCCTAACATTTCTCCAGTCGCTAATTTGCTTAAGTATTGCTGCTTCTGTTGCTCTGTTCCATAACGCTGGGTAATTCCACATGGCAAAGAGTTTTGTACGCTTACAATGGTCGAAATTGCGCCATCACCTGCGGCAATTTCTTCAATAGCCACAACCAAAGACACATAGTCCATGCCTGCACCACCCCATTGCTCAGACACAGTCATACCTAAAGCACCTAAGGCGCCCAATTCTTTTAATTCTTGCGCTGGAAAGCGCGAAGTTTTATCGCGTTCTGTAGCAGTAGGTTTCAGTTTATTTTGTGAATAATCACGCATCATTTCCTGAACCATTTTTTGTTCATCATTCAAAATCATGCTTACATCCTTTTAAAATTTAATTATTTTCACTATCAAATACATTGCAGTGGCGGTTGCGCCACCTGCTGGCCAAACATCCCATTTAGCCAGCAATAAATTAAGTTTCGTTGCTCACCCATCAAAAGGAAACAAGAAGTTTTTCCTTAAAATGAATTATTTAGGTTGCATACGAATTGCACCATCCAAACGAATCACTTCGCCGTTTAGGTAGCCATTTTCAAAAATATGCCCTACCAAGTGCGCAAATTCTTCTGGTTTTGCTAAACGCGGTGGAAATGGCACCATTTGCCCTAAAGCATCCTGTACATTTTGCGGTAGGCCTTTAAGCATAGGCGTTTCCATAATCCCTGGCGCAATGGTCATTACTCGAATCGCTTCGCGAGCCAACTCACGAGCTAAGGGTAAAGTCATTGCGACAACTGCACCTTTTGAAGCTGCATAGGCAGATTGCCCAATCTGACCATCATAAGCTGCCACAGAGGCTGTATTCACAATCACACCACGCTCTTCTTCACCCGCTTTTAATTCATATTTAGCTATTAAGCGCGCGCCAAAACGAATCATATTAAATGTACCAGACACATTGATATTCAATACTTTTTGGAACATTGCCAAGTCATGCAAACCATCGCGACCCAATACTTTTGCAGAAGGTGCGATCCCCGCACAATTGACCAAACCATTTAATTGACCATATTTATTCTCAACATGTTGAAAAAAAGCTTCTGTTGCAGCTTCGCTAGTTACATCTAACATGACAAATTCAGCATGCTCACCTAGGCGATGTTGTAAGCTTTCACCTAAGTCTTGGTTCATATCGACCATAATGACTTTTGCGCCTTGCCCAACCAAATAAGTAGCTGTAGCCGCCCCTAAACCAGACGCACCACCTGTAACTACAAACACTTTTCCTTGGATTTTCATTTTCTTTTATCCTAAACAACATGTTTTAAAATTCGACTTAAGACACAGAGTAATCACAGAATAAATTGAGTACAATTTCCAAATACTGCATCGCGCGTGATGTATTTGAACAATAGAAAATATACTTCAGCTCAATCATGGAATTTAGATTGGATCACGACTATTTCAAAGGGACAATTTCAATTAGCCTTGTACATGAAGCACTCCTTCATGCAAAACAACAAGGCTATGACACTTTTGCTTTACTGCAAAAAGCGGGTATTGCACCTGAACTGCTGCATTCGGATAAAACTCGTGTGTCGGTAAGCCAATATGCACAGCTTTGGATTGTACTTGCCGATGCAATGAATGATGAGTTTTTTGGGATGGACTCGCATCCCATGCGCCGAGGCAGTTATACATTCTTATCCAAATCAGTTACGCAAAGCACTGATTTAAAACAAGCTCTAACGCAAATTCTTCAATTTTTAAATCTTATTTTAGATGATTTTAAAAGTAAGTTTTTTGTGGAAGAACACTATGTATATATTGTGATTCAAGAAAATACCTTGCCCAAACGCATGTTCAGTTATGCTACGTATTTAATGTTAATTCATGGCCTGATGTGCTGGTTATGTGGACAACGTATTGTTTTGAATCGAATTCAGCTACGTTGCACTGCGCCGAGCGATGATCACGACTATAAAGTTCGATTTTGTGATGATATTCAATATGCTGCCGACGAAAACTATATTCAGTTTGATGCCAACTACTTAAACTTAGCCATTAAGCAAGACCAAAAAACTTGGCATCAATTTATTCTGCATACACCATATAACTTATTGGTGCGTTATAAAAACCCCAATGCATTGGGCCATCAAATTCGTAAACACTTTATGCAAACCGCAACGGCTGATTGGAAAGAACTGACCGAACTAGCGCCCCTTTTTAATATGTCGGAAGCCACGATGCAACGTAGACTTAAGCAAGAAGGCATTAATTTTCAACAACTCAAAAATGACATACGACGTGACCTTGCCATTGATTTGCTCGCACAAAGCCATTTAACCTTGCAAGATATTAGTGAACAACTGAACTTCCATGATGCAAGTGCATTTCACCGTGCCTTTAAAAAATGGACAGGCGTCAACCCAGGAATGTACCGCCAAAAACAACAGAATGAAATTTCAGAAGTCTAATATTTAAAATCACTCAAATAAGCTTAATTTTAGATTAATTGAAAAATTTACAAATTTATCAATAGTTTATTAAAAAACACAAATACGACTGTACGTTCATCGCTAGAAGATTGCCAACCCCCTTTAAATAGGTTATTTTTCACTCAATTTAAAGCATTTTGCTTATTGTTATTTTGGCTGTATCTCACTCCCTGATCTCATCACCTCGAAGGCTCCCACATGCTTAAGATGATAGACGTACTCGAGCAAAGCTTGGTACAAAATTTCTCTGAATCAATTTTTCAAGCAACTGAACAGACTGAAGCTCAGTTTCATCAGGAACTACTTAAGATTTCTGATATTGATTTAGCCAATATTGTCTCTACATTTTTCTTAAATGAGCAGGCACTTGAAATTGCACAACACTTGGATATTTCAACGGAAACCATTCAAGAAGTTCAAGCTGGTGCCAATTTAAAAGATGAAGCTTACATTACAGCAACTACTAAAATTGTTGCCTATTGTCTTGCAGTAGAAACTGATGCTTTCAACCAAGTTGAAGTGGCAGAATGTCTACAAGATTACCCAATGTAATCTATCACAGTAGTACAATAATCATTAAAAATACGGCGGCCGACATGGCCGCTTTATTTTGTATAAAAAACCTTTTTACAGCCCTAAACTACACTTATCAATTTAACTGAAATTTTATGATCTATTTGATATATAAAACAAAATCACATACTAAATTTTTAAAATAAATATTTTTCAATAACTTAATATTTAAAATACTCTATTTTTATATTTTTCATTTTGTTATCACTTTTTCTATTTTGCTCTATTTAACTTCAGCACGTATTTATAACGAATTATTTTTGCGCTATACATTTTCGGGGTTATATGAAAACGATTCGTCAACTTGCTATCTTGGCTACTACGGCTTTAGTAACCACAGTGACTTTGGCAGCACCACCAAAAGAAATCAAACTGGATTATGCCTACTATGCCCCAACCAGTTGAGTGGTTAAAGATCAAAAACTCTTAGAAAAAGCCTTCCCTCAAAGCCAAATCAAATGGGTATTTAGCCAAGGTTCAAACCGCTCATTAGAGTATTTAAATAGTGGTAGTATCGATTTTGCTTCCACTGCAGGTTTAGCTGCGGTATTAAGCAAGGCCAACGGTAGCCCTATTAAAACAGTGTATATTCAAAGCCAACCTGAATGGACCGCATTACTGGTGGCTAAAAACTCAAATATTAAGAATTTAAAAGATTTAAAAGCTAAAAAAATTGCAGCAACCAAAGGTACTGATCCCTATTTATTTACTTTACAAGCGTTAGAAACAGTTGGTTTAACTAAACGAGATGTACAACTGGTTCATTTACAACACCCAGATGGTAAAACGGCATTAGAGCGTGGCCAAGTCGATGCTTGGGCAGGACTTGATCCATTAATGGCTTCGGCTCAACTACAGTCTGGAGCTAAACTGCTTTACCGCAATGTAAGCTTCAATAGCTATAGCGTTTTAAGCGTAAAAGATGCTTTTGCAAAAGAAAACTCTGAAACTGTGACCACGGTGATTAAGGCGTATGAACAAGCACGAAAATGGGCCAAAGCACATCCTGATCAAGTTGCCACACTATTAGCCAAGGAATCTAAGCTTCCTTTAAATGTTGCAAAACTACAAATTAGCCGTACCAACTTCGATCAAAACGTTCCAACTGCAAAACATATTGCTGCCTTACAAAAAGCAGGCAATATTTTGACTGAAGAAGATTTAGTACGTAAAGGCACGGATGTAAACCAAGTAGTGACTCAATTACTTGATGCAAAATTTGCACAAAATGCTGTGAAGTAAAAGGCATTTTTTGACTTATGACACATTCTCAAGCAATACCGAAAGCACCTACTTCACTCAAACTGAAAATTGAAAGTGAAGCATCTAGGCCCAAGTTAAGCACTTGGGCAAAAGCGCTCACGATCCCAGTTTTAGTTCTTATATTATGTGAATATTTGGTTCGTGCAGGCTGGATTGAACCGTATTTACTCCCTGCGCCCAGTAGCCTTTGGCAAAGCTTCACAGAATTGGCAGCTGGAGATTTATGGCAACATATTTGGACAAGTAGCTTACGTGTATTAATTGGCTTTTTAATCGGCAGTTTTTTAGCCTTGTTTTTTGCAGTATGGGTTGGTCTAAGCAAACAAGCTGAAGCCTTTTTAGAACCAAGTTTTTCAGCCATTAAGTCTATTCCTAGCTTAGCATGGATACCACTTTTGCTCCTTTGGCTGGGTATTGATGAGGCTTCAAAAATTACTTTAATTGCAATTGGTGCATTTTTTCCTGTGTATACCAATACCGTAGCAGCAATTAAAGGCGTAGACCGTAAATTAATCGAAGTCGCTCAAGTCTATCGTTTAAAATATTGGCAAGTTGTACAGCAAATCATATTACCAGCAGCCTCCCCAGGCATATTGACTGGGCTACGTAATGGTCTGAGTTTATCTTGGATGTTTATGATTGCTGCTGAATTAATTGCAGCAACACAAGGAATTGGCTATTTACTTAGTGATGGCCGAGAAACCTCGCGACCAGATATTGTCATTTTAGCGATTATTTTATTGGCAATATTAGGTAAGTTAACCGATCGTGTCATGCAAGCACTAGAAACTTGGTTACTTCGCTGGCGAGACGTTATTAAACAGTAACCGCCTTTCAAAATAAAAGCGCATTGAATGCGCTTTTATAATTTGTTTTTGGCTCAGCTACATTACTGTTGCCATTGCCCTAAGGTCACACGGTCATTTCCGCCATAATCTTTTACAGTACGGACATATCGATAGCCTGCTTGTAAAAATAGATGACGTACCGCTTCACCTTGATCATATCCATGTTCGAGCGCAACCCAGCCATTCACGGTTAAATGCTTTTTGCCTTGCTGAATAATTTGCTCGATATCTGCAAGACCATGCTTATCTGCCACTAAAGCGCGCTCAGGCTCTGTCGCTAGATCTTTCATGTGCACATCGTCTGCATCGATATACGGCGGATTCGACACAATCACATCAAAGAATTCACGGCCAAATGGCTTTAACCATGAACCCAATACAAATTTCACATGCGCTAAATCATGTGCTTTGGCATTGTATTCTGCGACTTCCAGTGTCGGCTCATAAATGTCTGACGCTGTAACAGACCAATCAGGCCGTTCACTTGCCAATGACAAAGCAACGGCACCTGTTCCTGTGCCTAAATCTACAATACGCGCATCTTCAGGCAAGTCTAAACGCAACACGGTTTCAACCAATACTTCAGTATCCGGACGCGGTACCAAAGTGTCTTTAGTCACTTTTAAGTCTAAAGTCCAAAATGGCTGTGAACCCGTAACATAAGCCAAAGGCTCACCCGCTGCAATACGTTCTAAACCAGCGAGATAAGCTTGTTCTTGCTCTGCGGTTAACGCTTGATCCTTCTTCATGATTAAATCAAAAGAATCAATTTTCGTAATGTGCTCGAGCAACCATGCATTTTCCTGACGCTCATAGCTTTCAGGTTCACCGCGATAGGCCAACGCCTGTGCAATATTCATTAGCCACCATTCTGCTGAGCTAACATTGCCAATTGGTCGGCTTGATATTCGCGGTGCAAACTATCCAGCAATTCTGTTAAGTCGCCTTCCATCACAGCATCTAACTTATATAGCGTTAAGTTAATACGGTGATCGGTCATACGGCCTTGCGGATAGTTATAGGTACGGATACGTTCAGAGCGGTCGCCCGAGCCAACCAAGTCACGGCGCATTTCAGACGTTGTCGCATCTGCAGCTGCACGTTTTGCATTTTCCAGACGTGAAGCAAGTAAAGCCATCGCTTTGGCTTTGTTCTTATGCTGTGAACGCTCATCCTGACATTCCACCACAGTTCCTGTTGGAAGATGGGTAATACGAACTGCCGAATCGGTTTTGTTAATGTGCTGACCACCCGCACCTGACGCACGATAAGTATCAATACGCAAATCAGATGCGTTAATTTCTACTGTGGTGTCTACATCTATTTCAGGCAAAATTGCTACGGTACATGCTGAAGTATGCACACGACCCTGTGATTCTGTCGCTGGTACACGCTGTACACGATGCGCACCGCTTTCAAATTTCAAACGGCCATACACGCCTTCGCCATTTACAAGGCAAATGACTTCTTTATAACCGCCATGCTCGCCTTCATTTTCTGAAAGTACTTCAATACGCCAACCTTTAGATTCGGCATATTTGCTATACATACGGTATAAGTCGCCTGAGAAAATCGCAGCTTCATCACCACCCGTTCCTGCACGGATTTCCAAATATGCAGAGTTCGCATCATTCGGATCTTTAGGAATCATTAAGATGTTAAGGTCAGCTTCCAAAGTGCTAATCAAAGCTTTATTTTCTTTAATTTCTTCCTGAGCCATTTCCTTAAAATCAGGATCAGACAACATAGCTTCAGCAGTTTCTATATCTGCCTCAGCTTGAGTATATTTGTGCCATACTTCAGTAATTTCGCTCAAATCACTATGTTCGCGTGAAAGTTGACGAAAACGTTTATTATCTGAAATTACCTCAACATCTGCGAGTAAGGCATTTAATTCTTCGTGACGGTCAGATAATTGATCCAACCGCAAACGCAGTGATTCTTTCATTTTACAAAATATCTCTTTAACGCCTGCCCTGATATAGCAAATACAATCCAGCTAGAGCAGACAAATCTTCATTTTGCGCTTAGTTTACAGATTCTCAGTTTTAAATGACATCTTTATTGTTAGTCAGCGACTTATCGCTTTGGCCTATATATGTCACAGCATCTATATAGAATGTGGACTTTTAAAGTCCCTTTAACTTTAAAATTTTTAATCCGACAAAATTGTATTTTAAATCATCATGGTTTCAGATAAATTTAAGCCGTTCAACTTAGCATATTGGGTAAATTAAACTAAGCAGGATGAATAGAAACGGAAAAAAATTACAAGTTACACTCTATATCTACGATAAATCCTGTTTTTAGGTCGCATATTTAAATATGTGATGCCCATCGTTCTACTTTATTTATTCATCATTGCCTGCAATGGGTGAAATTAAAGGCAGTTTTTTCACATTTGTTACAAACAGAAACATTGCTTACACCAAAGCACATTAATTTGGGGAAGGCTCTCCATATTTTTAAAGAAGTCTTTTGTTACATTTACCCCATCAAAGAAATTAAAGAGTCCAAATAAGATTGGACATGGAGTTAACCATGAAAATGAATACCCTTTTACTGAGCAGTGCTTTGGCACTCACTTCAGTTTTTACGGTTAGCGCCCACGCTGACAGCACTACTCGCGTTGCCGCTGCTAGTGCGCTTGGTAGTGTTGCAGGAACTGCAATTGGTAAAAATATGGGTGGCAACACGGGTGCGACCATTGGTGCAGCACTTGGCGGTGCGGGTGGTGCAGCGGTAGCAAGTGACCGTCGTAACCGTACAGATTCTGCGATTGGTGGTGCTATTGGTGGCGGTGCGGGTTATACCGTAGGTAAAAGCATGGGTGGCACAAATGGTGGTTATGTAGGTTCTGCCCTTGGTGCTGCAGGTGGTGCTGCTTTAGGGAATAAAATCTCTAAAGATAAGCAATACGACAACAGTAGCCGTAAATACAGCAAAAAGCACGGTAAAAAATATCGCCGTCATTAATTCGAATGAATTAATACACAAATCTGAAAGAGAATTTTTAAACGCTTAATGCTCAGCATTAGGCGTTTTTCTTTGCACAGTTACATAACGAAGAAAAAGTTGAACCATTTGACTCATCTCTTACGCCTCATCATATAAAATGAAAAAGATAATTCACGCGACTTCATTCATCCAATGAGGTAAGTCAACTTTTAAACTAGATGTCTTATATATGTCGCCACTTTGTATGAAACTACAATCCGCGTAGAAGAAGTTTTAAGCTTTTTCCCCCATTTTCACAAGTCTCTTCTAAATAAAAGTCTTCTAAGATGTAGTACTCCCAACGACTCACATTACAGTGAGATGAATTATTATCGCTACAGAGCATAAGTTCATTTAAATATATAAATCAATTGAGGAGGATTTTATCTGTATTAAGCTTCTGAGCTTTATACAAACAATGCTTAAACTCAGCTCATTTCCCCTCATTTAATACAATAGACTTCCGTCATAAATCAAAAAACGTACAATTTATTTGATCTTAAATTAATCAGCAAAATTATTTAATTCAAGAGATAATCCTTGGATGAAATTCAAAGATATTCAAAAATTATCAGACGTTAAGTTTCGTAGGCTTACCGGTGTTAGTTGGGCTACATTTAACCTCATGTTGGCCGAGCTAAATAAGCATTTACCTGGTCATATTGGTAAAGGACGACCGCATAAATTACCGTTGGAAGATCGTTTGCTCTTATGTAGGCTTTGTTGCACAAACCTATCTGTAAAGGGTTTTTCAGCGATATAATTTTCAAATGAAGAAGCCTACACACAAAATCTACCGCACAACCAATTGGCCCGCATATAACCGAGCACTTATGAGTCGCGGAAATATTGCCATTTGGTTTGATCCTGCTACGCAATGGTATGCGCCATCAAAAGGCAAACAAGGGCGAAATCAAACCTACTCCGACGCAGCCATCCAATGCTGCTTAAT
>NZ_QUWR01000074.1:0-638 GCF_003419885.1 Acinetobacter sp. SWAC5 | reverse complement strand
AAAATACCACAAGTATTGAATCTGATTTTTTCGTAATATTCATTCAAACTTCCTCTTTGAGTTTACAACTATATTGTTAAAGTTTAGAACATTAATGTCATTTTTGAGACTTTAATGGTCAGTCACAGCAACAAGAAACAGCGCCGATCGCACGATCTGACGTTCAAAACAGTTTCCAGGATCTTTTCAATTGATTTGAGGCTTATATGAATATGCATACGACTCAAAAGAGTGAGAGAGACAAAATGACAAAACGCTGTTCTGTTGATGTGAAGTCACCCTGGTTCTTCATAGAGGACCAAATCCCAAACAAAGATGGCACGGCGTTTATTGTGTGGGATGAATTCTTAGACCATGAAATTAAACCTATCCGCTGGAGCGATAAGATCCGTGACTATGCTTCAGGTGAAGTCGAATGGAGTGGAAGCTTCTTATTTTGGCGATATGATGATGGTACACCAGCTGAATCACCAAGAAGCTATCAGCAATCTTAATTTCTTATATTTCCGAGCTCTGTACACGACAAAAATAGATAACTCATTGAAATAATGTCACAATAATTGTTTTCTAACGACGAATACTATGACACATCTCAATGAGTTATATCTTATCTTAAACAAATATCTAAAATGGAACAA
>NZ_QUWR01000073.1:0-756 GCF_003419885.1 Acinetobacter sp. SWAC5 | reverse complement strand
GGACAAAATGACTCCAGATGAGTTTTACTATGACCAGCTACCACAACAAAATAAGGTAGCTTAACTAGAGCAGAGTATCACTTATAAATAAGCTTTTAGTTGTTCAAACAAGTGGGACCACCTCTCAGCCTTTACAAAACTTATTCAGTCCAAAGAAATTAAAGTCAAACAAACAGATGCGGAAACCCAAGAAATTCTAAATACTATTGATACAAATAAGGTTATGACAATCCATCAGAATGAGACCGAATGATGAACGGATTATTGGAAGAAAAAAATATTCGTGAGATCTATAAAAAATCCAAAGCTATACCTTTGTCAAATTTTAATAAGTTTTTCCCAATCCTACTCGGCCTATTCTTTTTCTTCATCCTTATAATTAATGATGTAAGCATTGAAACAAGTTACACTAAAATTAACGAGTTGGTTTCTTTCTTGTTTTCATCATTATTTGCAACATTAGGTTTTTTAGTAGCTGGATATACAATATTTTGTACAATAACTCCCTTAGATTTACAAAAAAAAATGATTGAATACACTGATAACAAATCTAAGCTAATTTTTTTTAAGAAAGTTCATTTTACATTTATTAGAGTATTCATTTATTTTATAATATTCAGCTTCTTATTGAGAGGTGGATCAGGAAATTTGAACAACACTTATAAGTGATATTTTGCTCCCCAAATGATGTTATAAACATCAATATATGGAGTATTTTATGACACGTAGACCAAGAAGAAATCATTCAAATGACTT
>NZ_QUWR01000072.1:0-863 GCF_003419885.1 Acinetobacter sp. SWAC5 | reverse complement strand
ATTAGGGTCTGTTGACATTTCAAGTATAGAATTTACCCGATAAAGGTAGCCAAATAAATATACAAGCTAATGCAACTGCACCCTCATAGCTACACTTTAACTTATCATATCGTGTTGCTATTCCTCTGAACTGCTTTAACCTACAAAATGCATTCTCCACTAAGTGTCTGATTTTATATAAATACCAATCCATATGGTCATTATTTGACTGGGTATTTGATTTTCTTGGAATATTCGCTTTAGTTTTTTTCGCAGATATTTGTTCTCTTAATGATTCAGAGTCATATCCTTTGTCTGCACAACACACTTCCGTTTCACTCAAATCTAGTTTTTCAATCATTTTGGGAGCAATCTTGACATCATGTGTCGTTCCATCGGAGATAATAATTTCGATTGGATTGCCATCCGCATCAACAGCTAAGTGTATTTTAGAACTATTGCCACCAATGCTTTTAGAAATATCCTGATCTTTTATTCCAGCAGAATGTTGATGTGCCCGAACATGACTACCATCAATAAAAACCCATTCCACATCAGCATTTGAAGAAATTAATTTAAATACTTTCATTAACTTATCATTTTTACACCAACGATTATATTTTTTAAAGATTGAGTTATACGAACCAAATTCCTTAGGCAAATCACGCCACGGACAGCCTGTTCTTATTCTATAAAGTATTGCTTCGACAAAATTTCTCAAATTAGATTTGAAATAGATATTAAAATTTCGGAAAATAGAAAGTAACTTAGACCAGTGTTGATCATTCAGCATTGTACGAGGCATAGCGAGAAGTAAATTTGGTTTGGCGATTAAATTTTACTTTCTCGCTATTTTTTTGAACAGAAAATGTCAACAGACCCTA
>NZ_QUWR01000071.1:0-902 GCF_003419885.1 Acinetobacter sp. SWAC5 | reverse complement strand
CAATTAAAAACTCTTCTTGAACGCCTTGAAGGTCCAATTGAAATCGTTGCCACTTTAAATGGCTCTGACAAATCAGACAAAATCAAAGAATTGGTTGAAGAAGTTGCTGCATTATCAAACTTAGTGACTGCTCGTTTCGATGGCACAAACAAACGTGCGCCTAGCTTCGGTATTGCAAAAGCAGGTGAAGAGCCGCGTGTATTCTTTGCGGGCCTTCCTATGGGCCATGAGTTCACATCACTGATCTTGGCATTGCTACAAACTTCAGGTTATGCACCAAAAGTATCTGATGAAGTATTGGCTTCAATCAAAGGCTTAGGTATTAAATCAGATTTCGATGTATTCGTATCTTTAAGCTGCCATAACTGCCCAGACGTGGTTCAAGCACTTAACTTGATCGCAATCTACAACCCAGGCACAACTGCAACCATGATTGATGGTGCATTCTTCCAAGACGAAGTTGAAGAACGCAAAATCATGGCAGTTCCAATGGTGTTCCAAGACAACAACCATATTGGTCAAGGCCGTATGACCTTGGAAGAAATCATTGCCAAATTAGACACTGATTCTGATGCGAAAGAAGCAGCGAAAATCAATGAAAAAGACGCATTTGATGTTCTTGTGATTGGCGGTGGCCCTGCAGGTAATACTTCTGCAATCTATGCTGCACGTAAAGGCATTAAAACAGGTATCGTTGCTGAGCGCATGGGCGGTCAGGTGATGGATACAATGGACATCGAAAACTTCACGTCTATTCAAAAGACCCAAGGTCCTAAGTTTGCAGCTGAAATGGAAGCGCATGTTCGTGAATACGGCGTAGATATTATGAATCTACAACGTGTTGCAGACATCAAAGGTGCTGAACAAACGGCAAATGGTTTGGTTGAAGTGACTTTAGAAAA
>NZ_QUWR01000070.1:0-965 GCF_003419885.1 Acinetobacter sp. SWAC5 | reverse complement strand
CGCGCACAAGAAGGCGGTATTTCGGAAATTGATGGTGACACCATTGCTTACCATTTCCATGAACCTTTGGGTGTTGTGGGGCAAATTATTCCTTGGAACTTCCCTATCTTAATGGCGGCTTGGAAACTTGCACCTGCCTTGGCTGCAGGGAACTGCATTGTGCTTAAACCTGCTGAACAAACCCCGGTCAGCATTCTAGTTTTGGCAGAATTGATTCAAGACATCCTACCTGCCGGTGTGCTAAATATTGTCAACGGTTACGGCGTAGAAGTCGGTCGCCCGCTAGCAACTAATCCACGTATTGCCAAAATTGCATTTACGGGTTCTACGGCTGTCGGCCAAATGATCATGCAGTATGCCACTGAAAATATTATTCCTGTAACACTGGAACTTGGTGGCAAATCACCAAACATTTTCTTTGAAGATGTGATGGATCAAGACGATGACTTTTTGGATAAAGCGCTGGAAGGCTTTGCCATGTTCGCACTCAACCAAGGTGAAATTTGTACCTGTCCTTCACGTGCTTTAGTCCATGAAAGCATTGCAGATAAATTCCTTGAAAAAGCCATTGAACGTGTAAAGCGCATTAAGACCGGCCACCCACTGGATACCGACACCATGATTGGCGCTCAAGCTTCGCAAGAGCAACAAGATAAAATCTTAGGTTGTATCGCAACTGGTCGTGCAGAAGGTGCGCAAGTGCTGACCGGTGGTGGTGAACGCCAAGAAGTTGGTGAAGGTTTCTACATCGAACCGACCATTTTTAAAGGCAATAACAGCATGAAGATTTTCCAAGAAGAAATCTTTGGCCCTGTGCTGTCCGTAACAACCTTCAAAGATTTTGATGAAGCGATTAAGATCGCCAACGACACGATTTATGGACTTGGCGCAGGCGTATGGTCACGCTCAGCACACACCTCTTACCGAGCTGGCCGTGCCATTCAAGCCGGTCGTGTATGGACCAA
>NZ_QUWR01000006.1:0-172768 GCF_003419885.1 Acinetobacter sp. SWAC5 | reverse complement strand
TGTACACAGCGCATTGGGTTATGTATCGCCTTTTGAGTTTGAAGCAATGTACTATGATAAGATTAACCCGTTAGGTCACGTGGCCTAACTTAAATAAAAATGTCTCCGACAAACCCGGTACGGTTCAAGCTTAGAAATCAGCAAGATCATGGGTTTGATCAACAATTTGGTTCACTGCCATGTAGGTAGCTTAGAAAAAACCTAGAGCATTAGCAGCAAGACCAGTAATGTTCACTGCCATGTAGGCAGCTTAGAAAATATTTCGGACAGTTTGGCGACCGATGAAATAGTTCACTGCCATGTAGGCAGCTTAGAAATCCTCCATCGTCGTTGTCGTACTTAGCCTGTGGTTCACTGCCATGTAGGCAGCTTAGAAAATAGGGCGATGCAAGTGATAGTGCATACCGACGTTCACTGCCATGTAGGCAGCTTAGAAAATATCAGCAAGACATGGATTTGCTGAAAGCAGGTTCACTGCCATGTAGGCAGCTTAGAAAATTGGAAACATTGCCAAGATACTCAAGAACTTGTTCACTGCCATGTAGGCAGCTTAGAAATAAGGTCAAACTTGAAAATTTTCCTGTTGATCGTTCACTGCCATGTAGACAGCTTAGAAAATGTAGCTTTTGTACTGGGATCAGCTTTTTGGGTTCACTGCCATGTAGGCAGCTTAGAAACATGAGTACCACTTAGTAACATCTCCAACTTGGTTCACTGCCATGTAGGCAGCTTAGAAATATCACAAAGGTACTACCTACAACTCCTAACCTAATTATTTACAGATAACTAAATTTTCAAACATAAAAAAGCCCTAACACGAATTAGGGCCAATTTATGCAAGCTTTGGGTTTAAGTTTTAAACCGCTTCAGCTTCTAAAATTTCAAAATCATGGGTAATTTCTACGCCACCGTCCATGAGCATTTTGCTCGCAGAACAATATTTTTCAGCAGAAAGCTCAACCGCTTTCGCCACTTGCTTTTCTTTTACACCTTTACCTGTAACTACAAAGTGCAAATGAATTTTGGTAAATACAGCAGGAATTGTATCTGCACGTTCAGCGCTTAAGTCACAACGAACAGCCGTAATATCTTGGCGTGCTTTCTTTAAAATGGTCACAATATCAAAAGAAGCGCAACCACCAAGGCCATTCAAAATCAATTCCATTGGACGCGGACCGCGATTTTCACCGCCGTATTCTGCCGAACCATCCATGATTATGCTATGACCGCTCTGAGTTTTTGCCTCAAATGCAACATTCTCTAGCCAATGAACACTTGTTTGCATTGCAAGTCCCTAAAAAAAGCTATAAATTTACGAAGTACCTGTACACTAACATAAATTGAGCTGATAAGGAATTTCATCTCTTGCGTGTGACACGTTCATTTTAGGTCTTGTGCGATCTATAAATTATCCATATTCGGAACTGTTAGCATGACTTCAAACTTTTCACAACTTAGCACAGATGCACTGTCACCTGGCCAACTACCAGACTCAGTGAAAGCATTATTAAAACGTGCATATATCAACCGTTACCCAAAACGTACAACGATCGTTGATGCAGGGTCAGAATCTAAATCTTTGTATTTAATTCTGAAGGGGTCTGTATCCATCATTCTTCGTGAAGACGATGAGCGTGAAATTGTCGTAGCATATTTAAATGCGGGTGACTTTTTTGGGGAAATGGGTCTATTCGAAACGAATGCACAACGTACTGCGGAAGTCCGTACGCGCGATGTGTGTGAAATTGCCGAAGTGACTTATGAAAACTTCCACGAACTCAGCAAGCAATATCCAGACTTGAGCTATGCTGTATTTGCACAGTTGGTCCGTCGTTTGAAAAATACGACACGTAAAGTGACTGACTTAGCATTTATTGACGTATCAGGCCGTATCGCGCGCTGTTTGATCGATCTATCTTCGCAGCCAGAAGCGATGATTCTTCCAAATGGCCGTCAAATCCGTATTACACGTCAAGAAATTGGCCGTATTGTGGGTTGTTCGCGTGAAATGGTTGGCCGTGTTCTAAAAACGCTTGAAGAACAAGGCATGATCGAAACAGATGGTAAAGCAATTCTTATTTTTGATGCTTCATTAGAACAAAATAATGACTTCACATCTGAAGAATTTGATGACGAAGAATAAGTTCTTCTGAATCACTAAAAAAGCAAATCTTCGGATTTGCTTTTTTTTATATCTTGAATTTTTAAATGCAGAAAAATTCAACGACATCACATGTGTAGATTTCTGCAAAACTTGGATAAAAATATGATTTTTGCCAAGGGCATAATTAGAGTAGTCTTAAATTGGATTGAACAAGACCTTATTTAAAGTTCAGGCTCATTGAATTGAGTACGAACATGGAAGTAAACAATATGCAATATAAAGCACTGGGCCAATCTGGCATTCTGGTTCCTGAAATTTGTTTAGGCACAATGACCTTTGGCGAACAAAACACTCAAGCCGAAGGTTTTGCACAATTAGACTATGCCTTAGCGCATGGCATAAATTTTTGGGATACGGCTGAAATGTATCCAGTACCCCCCAAGCCTGAAACGCAAGGTTCAACCGAACAAGTCATAGGCAATTGGTTGGCACAGCATGGTGGCCGAGACAAAATTATTTTAGCCAGCAAAATTGCAGGACCTTCACAGGGCGGTAGTCAAATTCGAAATGGTCAAACCCGCTTTATTGCCAGTGAAATTGAATCTGCGCTTGATGGTTCTTTAAAACGCTTACAAACAGACTATATCGATTTATACCAATTGCACTGGCCACAGCGCCCAGCCAATTTCTTTGGCACATTGGGTTATGGCAATGCAGAAGCCAATGATCCACGAGAAGTCACAGCACTTGAAGAAACCCTAGTTGCATTGAGTGACGAAGTTAAAAAAGGCCGTATCCGTCATATAGGCTTATCTAATGAAACGCCGTGGGGCACTTTAAAGTTTTTACATCTGGCAGAAAAGCTTGGCCTTGAAAAAATAGTCAGTGTACAAAATCCATATAGCTTGCTTAATCGTAGTTATGAAATTGGTATGTCTGAAATTGCTAAGTATGAGGGCGTAGGCTTATTGGCTTATTCACCCTTGGCATTTGGTTATTTAACGGGTAAATTCCGCCATGGCGCGCGTCCAGCCAATGCACGTGTGACTTTGTACTCACGCTTTAGTCGTTATAGCAACCCAGAGAGTGAATGGGCGACCGAGCAGTATGCGCAACTTGCTGAACAACATGGTCTCAGCCTGACTCAATTGGCATTGGCTTTTATTAAACAGCAGTTCTTTGTCAGCAGTACCATTATTGGCGCAACCAATTTAGATCAACTCAAAGAAAATATTGATGCCTTCACCATAGATCTGTCAGCAGAGCAATTACAAGGGATTGAAGCAATTCATCGCCAACAGCCAAACCCAGCACCTTAATTATAGGTAGATGTCTACCGCTAAAATGCCTTCCAATTGAGAAGGCATTTTAAATTTTGATTTTCATTTTTATCAATGAAGCATAAGTGAGTGCCATGTTCATTACAGTGCAATAAAAAAATGCCATAAGATTGTACTGAAATGCCAATGTCGTCTAGCGGATATAAGCGCATATTAAGCGAATACGATCTCGTCTTTTATACAGTGCGATACAGATTTTGATGTGCCAATCTAAGGTTTAGGGCTGAGCTAAGATTTTTTTAAATCCACTGCTTGAAATTATGATCAATTGTACCAATATTAATATTGAGTTATATCTAAAATATAAATTAAGTTTTTAAAAAATATAATAAAAATAATCTTGAAATACCCAATTTCACACCCATATATGTATCAAGTTAAAAATTTGTTGTGAGGAATAACAAGAATGCGTTTTGAAAAATTCACAAACCGCCTACAGCAAGCATTATCTGATGCACAATCATTGGCTGCGGGCAAAGATCATACGGCAATTGAAGGCATTCATATTTTATCGGTACTACTTGAAGAGCCGTCAAATCAAAGCCTACTTCAGCAAGCAGGTGCGAATTTAATTGAGCTTAAAGCCAAGCTACAGCAAGCGATGAAAGATGCAGCTACGCTGGCAAATCCAACAGGGGATATTAATCTAAACCCAGATGCAGTAAAGGCACTCAACCTCGCGGATAGTTTTGCCCAAAAAGCGGGTGATGAGTTTCTTTCTACGGATTGGGTGCTATTGGCCTTAGTAGAAACAGGTAAAACAAAAAGTATTTTAAATAGTGTGGGCGTAACAGCAGACAAGTTACGTACATCAATCGAACACATTCGAGGTGGCGAAGCAGTGATGAGTAATAACCACGAAGATCAACGTGATTCACTCAATAAATATACCCTAGACTTAAATGCACGCGCATTAGAAGGGAAACTCGATCCAGTTATCGGGCGTGACGAAGAAATTCGCCGTACCATTCAGGTGTTATCACGTCGTAGCAAAAATAACCCTGTGCTGATTGGTGAGCCAGGTGTGGGTAAAACCGCAATTGTTGAGGGGTTAGCGCAACGCATTGTGAATGGTGAAGTGCCTGAAAGCCTCAAAGGTAAGCGTGTATTATCTCTTGACCTTGGTGCGTTGTTAGCAGGTGCAAAATACCGTGGTGAGTTTGAAGAACGTCTTAAAGCCGTTTTGAAAGACTTAGCTAAATACGATGGTGAAATCATTTTGTTCATCGACGAATTACACACGCTGGTAGGCGCAGGCAAGGGCGATGGCGCAATGGATGCAGGCAACATGCTTAAACCTGCTCTTGCGCGCGGTGAGCTCCGTTGTGTCGGTGCAACTACCTTAGATGAATACCGTCAATTTATCGAAAAAGATGCAGCTTTAGAACGTCGTTTCCAAAAGGTGTTGGTCGATGAGCCAAGCGTAGAAGATACGATTGCCATTTTACGTGGTTTGAAAGATAAATACGCGACGCATCATGGTGTGCAAATTCTAGACTCAGCAATTATCGCTGCGGCAAAAATGTCACACCGTTATATTACAGATCGTCAATTGCCAGACAAAGCTATTGATTTGATTGATGAAGCGGCATCGCGGATTAAAATGGAAATTGACTCAAAACCTGAGCCATTGGACCGTTTAGACCGTCGTTTAATTCAGTTAAAAATGCAACTTGAGGCGGTGAAAAAAGATGCAGACTCTGTATCTAAAGTAGAAGTTGAACACCTTGAAAAGCAAATTGCTGAAGTTCAAAAAGAATATAGCGATTTAGAAGAGGTTTGGATTGCTGAAAAACGCTTAGTTGATGGGACCAATCAAGCTCAAATTGAGTTAGATAAAGCCCGTACAGCATTTGAAAAAGCACAACGTGAAGGTGATTTAGCCGAAGCAAGTCGTTTGCAATATGGTGTGATTCCAGAGCTACAAAAACGCCTGAATGAAGAGGAAGTCGCAGAAGTGAATGAGGAACCTAAACTCATTCGTACCAAAGTGACTGAAAATGAAATTGCCGAAGTCGTCAGTGCTGCTACAGGTATACCCGTGGCAAAAATGCTTCAGGGTGAACGTGAGAAGTTACTCCAAATGGAAACATTCTTGCATAACCGTGTGGTAGGTCAGGACGAAGCTGTGGTTGCTGTGTCTAATGCAGTACGACGTTCACGTGCAGGTTTATCCGATCCAAACCGTCCAAGCGGTTCATTTTTATTCCTTGGGCCAACGGGTGTAGGTAAAACTGAATTAACCAAAGCTTTGGGTAATTTCCTATTTGACAGTGACGATTCGATTATTCGAATTGATATGTCAGAATTTATGGAAAAACATTCGGTGAGTCGTCTCGTTGGTGCACCTCCGGGCTATGTTGGTTATGAAGAAGGCGGTGTGTTGACTGAAGCTGTGCGCCGTAAACCATATAGTATTGTGTTGTTTGATGAAGTTGAAAAAGCGCATCCAGATGTATTTAACATCTTATTGCAAGTCTTGGATGATGGTCGTTTGACTGACTCACAAGGGCGCTTAATCGACTTTAAAAATACGGTGATTGTCATGACTTCGAACCTAGGTTCAAGTGATGTACGAGAACTGGGCGACAATGCAAGCGATGACGAAGTCAGAGCTGTGGTGATGGCTGCAGTGAGTGAACATTTCCGTCCGGAGTTTATTAACCGTATTGATGAGTTGGTGGTGTTCCACTCACTGAAAAAAGCACAAATCCGTGGTATTGCCGACATTCAATTGAATCGTTTACGTGCTCGATTAAGTGATAAAGATATGAGTTTATCCGTAGATGACAGTGCATTTGATCAATTGATTGAGGCAGGTTTTGATCCATTATATGGTGCTCGACCATTGAAACGTGCGATTCAACAACAAGTGGAAAATAGCTTGGCGCAAAAAATATTATCGGGTGAATTTGTTCCTGGTGATACGATTTTGATCCAAGGTATAGATGGTGAACTTCAATTTTCAAAAATGAAATTAAGTTAACTAAATCACACTTTTAATAATAATCATGAAACCAATTTAGTTTAACTAGGTTGGTTTTTTTACATTCATCGCATTTATTGTTGAAATACGTAAAGCAGATTGCATTTCAATATTTGAACGCTCTAATATGATTCGCGGTCGTCGAGACCACATGAGCCAAAGATAAAAAACAAAAAATAAAACCTGCTGGATAGCAGATAAAAAGGAAGTTGAAAAATGATGGAATTTAAACTCTGGCGTCAGCTGAAACGCGAGCCATATAGTGAATACCGCAATTCAGATTCAATTACAGTGAAAGAGCTCAAACGAATGTATGGCATATATAAAAAATATTATGCCAATACACGCTACGAAATTTTTGAAAAGGACTTTCTCGAAAAAACTGGTGTATTTTTAATTATTGAGCCTGTTAATAAGCAAATTGTGGGCTTTTCTACAGTAACCGAGCGTGATTTTGTTGTGAATGGTAAAGCGCGACATGCCTTTTTTAGTGGTGATACCATTATTGAAAAAGAGTATTGGGGCAATCGTGCGCTGACACGTGCAATGTATCGCTATATTGTGAGCTTTAAATTACGTTATCCATTGGTACCTGTGTACTGGATTCTCATTTCCAAAGGCTTTAAAACCTATCTGCTGTTGGCCAATAACTATTACAGCTACTATCCACACTATGGTGCTAAAAATAGTCATCTTAAAGATTTTGTAGAGTCTTATTGCAAAGAATATTTTGCAGAATACTATAATGGTGAAACAGGGCTACTGAATTTTGGTGAAGATTACCAACCCCTAAAAGCCGATGTCGCACCAATTTCCAATGAGATGCGTCAAAACAACACAAAAATTGCTTTCTTTGAAGAGAAAAATCCAACATGGGTTCAAGGTACGGAATTACCGTGTGTTGGGGAGTTACGCTGGAGTGACTTATATCGTTACGTTAGTCGATTTATGACCAAAACAGTGAGCGCGAGTAAGCATGACAGTAAATTTATACCTAAGCGAATGCTACGAGTTGAAACCATGAGTTCAGATTCGAAGGTGGCATAAGTTATGGGAATGATACTTGCGGCCTCGCATCGGGTTTTGGAGCTTGCCTGTCGTAAAGCGTATTTACGTTACCGCTTACAGGCTGATCAATTAGAAAAAGTACAGCGCAAAAAGCTCAAACAGTTTCTAAAAGAAAATTATTCGCAAAATTTAAGTTATGAAGATTTTGCGAAAAAGTTTCCATTAACGCGATATGCAGATTGGAAAGATAAAATTGAACAGTCGCGCCAAAGTGGAAAAAACCATTTGGCAGCCAGTAAGGTGATTCGTTTTCAGCCTACAAGTGGTTCTAGTGAGGCACTCAAGTTCATTCCTTATACGCAAAATTTTTTAAATGAACTCGATGAAGCCATAGGTCTATGGCTCACTAGTTTATATCGACAACATCCACAACTCAAAAATTCGACACATTATTGGTCGGTGTCTTGGTTGCCAGAAAGTCAGCGCCAGTTACTCGAAAACAGTAACTTAAATGATGATAGTGCATTGCTAAATGTGACAAAGCGTTTTTTAAGTAAAGTAACTCAAGCTGTGCCTGTAGAAATTGCGATGGCGGAAACAGCAGATGATGCCATGTTTGCAACGGTGACCTATTTGGTTGCTGATAAAAACTTGGGCATGATTTCGGTATGGAGTCCAACCTTTGCCTTGCAATTACTTGATATGGTACAGGAGCACCAAGAGGAAATATCTGCTGTGCTTCGAAGTGGACAATGGCAACGCAAAGGTTTAAATTTTTTACAGGCACCAAAATCATGTGAGCAAAGTTATAAGCTCAACTTGATGGATTTTTCCAACCCCAAGTGCTGGAAAAAGTTATGGTCAAAGCTTAGTTTGATTTCTAGCTGGGATACTGCGAGTGCACAGCAATGGGCATTACAACTGCAACAACGCATTGCAGATGTTGCTTTTGAAGGCAAAGGCCTATGGGCAACTGAAGGCGTGGTGACAATTCCATTTGCAGACAAATTTCCACTCAGTTATCAGTCGCATTTTTATGAGTTTTTATTACAAGATACGGTGCAAGCCATTCCTGCATGGCGCTTAAAAAAAGGCGATATTGTAAGTCCAGTGATTACGACGGGTTCTGGCCTGACCCGCTATGTGATTGACGATGAATTAGAGGTGATCGACTTTTATCATGATGTACCATGCTTCCGTTTTTTAGGGCGCAAAATGACCGTCGATTTGGTTGGTGAAAAGCTTGATCATAGTGCTGCAATCAAAGTACTGGCCGAATTTAAACAAGATGACTATTTGCCAATTAGTATTTTAGGTATTGAAAACTGTACACAAAAAAAACCGCACTACGTCATGCTCAGTGAGGGTGATCAGGCTAAAGTGCCGAGTGTGCAGGCGCTAGACCAGCTGTTAAAACAAAATTTTCATTATGAATTGGCACGTGATTTGGGCCAATTAGACGAACCTGAAATTAAACATGTAGCCGATGCTTGGGATTATTACAAAACCTTAGCCATGAAAAATGGCATGATTGAAGGCAATATTAAGCCTGAGCCTTTAAAGAAAATGAAAACAAAAATAATTTGAGAATACTCATGAGTATAGATGTATTAGAAGATCCAGTAGAAGAACGCTTATTTTACCGCTCGAACAATGAACCTAACTTCATGGTTCGCTCTGCAACACCAGCAGATGATCAACAGTTGATGCGTTTGATTGCTGAAACAGTTCCTAGCAATGGGATTACATTGTCTTATGAACGGGCACCAAGCTATATCAATGCAAGTCAGGCGCAGTACAATCGACCTGATATTAAACTTGTGGTTCCTGTTGATGATCCTGATTTGGTGATTGGGATGATGAACTTAGGTTGGCGTTACTGTTATATCAATGGCCAACCTGATTTAATGCGCTATGTGGCAGACCTGCGTATGCACCAAGAGTATCGAGGGGCGAAGGTCATGCGTTTATTGATGGATTATGTCTATGATGAAATCCCATTAGATACGATTTTCCAAAGTGTGGTTTTAGAAGACAATAAATTGGCATCGGGTATTTTGCATAACGAACGTAAAGGTTTTCCTTTACCCTATTATTATGATGATATTCGGACCTTTACGGTGTCACAGGCACAAAAACCAGAGCAATATCACCAGTTTCAATTTCGTGTATTAACCCGTGACCAAATTGATCATGCAAATGCATTTATGATTGAAATGAAAGAGCATTTTAATTTTCTTCCAAATTATGATTTTAATGCTTTGGCCGAAGGCCATCATCCTTATTGGAAAGGTATGCAATTAGATGATTTTTATTTGATGCGTGATCAAAACAATAAATTGGTAGGTATTTATGGTTTGTGGGATCAGAAAAGTTTTAAGCAAACTCGTGTGTTAGATTATTCACGCCCGCTTAAAATGATGAAGCCTTTTTATAATGCCTATGCAAAATTTCGTGGCGTGCTTTCTTTGCCTAAAATTAACGGCACCTTTGACTATTTAATGTTGCACAGTCCTTTATGCCATCCAGAGCATACGGACGTGTTTGCAAGCTTAGTATTTCATGCCAAAGAGCAGACTAAACGCCGTGGTAAAGAAACCTATTGTATTACTTTGGCACAAAATGACCCGCGTATTGCATGGATGAAAAATACCACATCACATATTTTAAAAGCTAAGCATTATTTACATAGCTTTAAAGCGAAACCCTATGACAAATTAGATCGTAGTCGAATCACATATTTTGATGTAGGCCGTATTTAAACGAACTTATGTAAAATTCAGTTTGAGCAAAAACTACCGTTAGGTGGTTTTTGTATTTATGCTGGATCAATGTTTTTGATTTATTTACATATAATTAATAAGAAAATAGAATTAAAAACAGGGATTAAAAAAGTGTAATTAGAATGAAAGTTGTATTAATTATGGTGTTGTATAGCCTTTTGCTGACTTGGGGTACAGGAAAGGTATTGGATGCGATGTCTCCTGCATTGGATACTTTTGGACTAATCTTTGGGTTTATTGTTATTTATTTCATTTTAAATTTTTACTATTCGCAGTTAAAACAAAACTATGATCAAAAAGTACAACAACATTATCTTAAGCTTCAAAACTTTGATTGGTACTGCCAAAAATTCCCAGACTCGCATAATGGTAAAGGTGGAAATATTTGTTGCAATCGTTGTAAGAGCCGATCGATTCAAACAGAAAGTATTTATAACGACGGATCATACTTGATGTTTAATTGTCGAAATTGTGGCAATACCTTGTTTTACACAAAACAGGGAATCACATCATGAGTATACATTGCTACTTTGGAGATTTCAGTTCGCATACGCAAGAGCTGCGAATGTTAGATTCATTTTTGAATCAATTACAACTCGATTGGGCGACCGAAAATAAATGGATATATATCATTTATAATGCCATTTGGGATGGTCAAGAAATTGACATGGTTTGTTTTACTGAACATGCGATTGTGGTTGCCGATTTCAAAAATTACACAGGCAAGTTGGGTGGCAAAGAAAATGGCCCTTGGACAATGCTTACACCCAGTGATGAAATGATAGAAGTAAAAGGAGGGAATCAACTCAATCCTTTTGTGCAAATCCGAAAAAATAAATACGTGGTCATGGAGTGGTTAAATGCACAGCAGTTTTTTAGCCAAGATAATTTAGGCTTTATTTCTGGCGCGATTTTTTTTACCGAACTTATAGAGGTTAATCTCGCGCTTTCTAATTCGGTACAGAAGTGGTTGCATGTATCGGACATTCCGCATGCTAGCGAGTTGTTCTCTCATATTCATTCTCCGCAAATCGCATTGACTGAAGTTGAAGTGTTGGCGCTGATTGAGCGTTTAAATGTGACACCACATGAGTGGAAACATCAAGCACCGCAAGAGATTCGTTACCAACCGTTTAAACACCCTGTACAGGAAGATCCACTTAACACTTTGACCTATGTCACTGCAACACACGACCTCACTCAAGAAATTGAAGCAACAAAGCCCGTGTTTGTTACTCAAGTGATTTTGCCTTTGGTAATGGCACTTGTTTTATCTTTTGTGATTAGTGGTTTATATCGTCAAGGTGCGTTTAATGGTGTACAGGACTTTATGTTGCAAGCAGTATGGCAAGCTTTTTCTAAGCCAAAAAATCACACGACAGATATAGAGGATGCAGAGCCAGAAACGACACAATTAGTGACTCAAGCTACGCAGTCCAAATTAAAGCAGGCAAAGCTTGATCAACAAACAGTTTCAGAGAGTCCAGCATCGAATAAGGTTCAGTCTATTGAGAGTGATCAAGCAGCGCATAAGGCTTTACCAATCTCTGAATTATCCCAATTTATAAACGCAGACTCTAAGCAAAATACAATATTTGGCTTTGTACTCGGTCAGAGTCGTTATGCAGAGGTCAGTCAGCAATTAACTGAGTTAAAAAATGTGCAAGCCAATAGTTTTGAGGGAACTGTGATTGCCAGTGCTATTAACCCGAAGCAAATTTTGATCAATGGCCCAGCCATAGAATTTGAGCGCTTAAAGCAAGTACATTTCTTTTTTGATCAACAACATGTATTAAGTGCAGTACGCTTTAGTCTAAATAGTGCATTTGAAGACCAATATAAAGATACGTTTTATGCGCAAACTCAGACCTTGAAGCGGCTCAAGTTTGAAAAACTCAAAGGCGAAGTTCCACACGTGGGGGACATGTATGCAACGTTCAAGCGTAAGCAAGATTATGTCCACGTGGTGCAATATCACATGGGCGGTTTTCAAGTGCATGTGACATTTATGACGCCATCGGTATATCAGAAACATATTGTTGGGCAAGAGCTTCAAGCATCTGCGCTGTTTTAATTAGGTTTTAAAGAATGATGTAAAAAGCCTTTTAAAAGATGTGTTCACTCATATTTTGAATGGTATTTGCAAATCGTTTTAAGCAATTGCATTCCATTCCATAAAAAAAGAGGCCTTTATAGGCCTCTTTTTTAGATCTAAAGACGATCTAAATTACACTGGCGGATGAGTGATTTTCCATGCGCGGTGAATTTTGGTATTACGTTTGAAGTCAAGACCAATAGTTTCGTTGCTGATTTCTTTCACATCAAACATCGCTTCGATTTCTTCGTTCATCTCAAAACCACGGTAGTTATTTGAGAAGTATAAAGTACCTTCAGTGGTTAAGCGGTTCATGGCACGTTTAATCAATGAAATGTGGTCACGTTGTACGTCAAAGGTACCGTAGAATTTCTTTGAGTTTGAGAATGTTGGTGGATCAATAAAGATCAAGTCATATTGTTCATGACCTTCTTTTAACCATTCAAAACAATCGCTAGCAAAGAATTGATGTTGTTCATCTGCATGATCAACAGTTAAACCATTGAGCACGAAGTTTTCTTTAGACCAGTTTAGGTAGGTATTTGAAAGATCGACACTTGTTGTGCTGGCAGCACCACCTAAGGCAGCATGTAAACTCGCTGTAGATGTGTAGCTATACAAGTTTAAGAAATGCTTACCGCGTGCTTCTGCAGCAATACGTAAACGCATTTGACGGTGGTCAAGGAACAAACCTGTATCTAAATAGTCGGTGAGGTTAACTAAAATTTTAGCTTTACCTTCTTGAACGATAAAACGTTTCGATGCAGTACTTTGTTTTGTATACTGAGTTTTACCTTCTTGGCGTGCACGGGTCTTAATAAAGATCGCATCGCGTGGTAAACCTGTAACAGCACGAATAGATGCCAATGCCAAGTTAAAGCGTTTTTTTGCTTTTTCAGGGTCGATTGTTTTTGGTGGCGCATATTCTTGTACATGCAGGCGATCACCGTATAAATCGACAGCGACATTAAAGTCTGGTAAGTCAGCATCATAAAGGCGTAAGCAGAAGACATTTTCTTTCACAGCCCATTTTTTCAGGTTCTGCATGTTCTTTTGCAAGCGGTTGGTAAAATCTTGCGCACCTTCAATGGCTTCAAACTGTTGCGGTTGCCAAGTTGCCAAGAAAGGCTGTGCAACTGCAGTAGGTTTGATTACACCAAAGCGGATATAAATAGGTAATTTACCATTCATTAAGCGCAAAATTTGTGGCTCATCAAAAGCCAGAACATCGGCCTGTTCAACGGCAGCTGCAATAACTGCTGCATATTGATTTGGGAAATTCTTTTGCAAGAGTGCAGAAAGGCCCAAATACAATGCACGGTTAGATGCTTTGTCACCTAAACGTTCGCCGTATGGCGGGTTCGTTACGACGAATGAACGCTTACCAACAGCTTGGAAGTCTGGCCAGTCAGCCAAAGTACGTTCTTCAATTTTGATTTGATCGAGTACAGATTCAAAACCAGCAGCAATAATGTTTTGTTTGGTGGCTTTTACGGCTTCCCAATCTGCATCATAAGCATAAAACTGAGGTAATGGTTGTGCTAAAGCTTGAGCATGACGCTCAGCAGCTTCTGCTTTAATGCTCATCCAAAGTTCATGGTCATGACCGTTCCAACCATTAAAACCAAAACGACGCACTAAACCAGGCGCACGATCAGTCAAAATCATCAGTGATTCAATAATAAACGTACCAGAACCACACATTGGATCTAGGATAATTTCAGGATTACGTTCTTTTAGTTTTGCTTTTTGCAGAATAGCGGCTGCTAAGTTTTCTTTGATTGGCGCATCCGTCATATAACGACGGTAACCGCGTTTATGTAATGAGTCACCTGATAAGTCTAGGCAGTAGGTGTGTTCTTTTTTGCCCGCCAATACATAAAGTGTGATTTCAGGTTGCTTAATATCGATGCTTGGACGTTTGCCAACCGCTTCCATGAATGAGTCAACAACACCATCTTTCACACGTAAAGTTGCAAATTGGCTGTTAACTTTAATATCACGCTCAATATGTAGGCGTACAGCAAAGGTACTTTGTGGTGCAAAAATAAGCGACCAGTCAAAGTTAATTGCACCCTCATAGAGCTCTTCGGCAACATCACGCGCATCGTGAGTGAAATCAAGTTCATGTGTATGGATTGGTGTTAATACACGTGATGCAAGACGTGACCACATACAAATGCGGTAAGCATCTTCAAGTGTGCCTTTGAAAACCAAACGACCCGGGAATTGTTCAATATTTTGAACACCTAAACCTTCAATTTCCTCGCGGAGTAAGGTTTCAAGTCCATCTGCACAGGTGACCCAATATGTAGAAAGACGCGGTTTCGAATTCATGTAAATTTCCAAAAGCAAAAAAAGCAATCGACTATTTTAACGTATTTTCGACTATTTGGGCGCTTCATCTGCATAGGATCATTAAGAAATATTCAACTTTTAGCACAATCGCTGAAATTAGATATTGGTATTAATCAAGTGAGAATTTATGTGATTGGTATGTGTTTTGCTTAGTTACTGCTCGCGCCTGAGTATCTTCAGATATTCAGAGTTTTGCGCTTTTGAGATCATTTATTAAAAGGGGAATATGATGCAACATGTCGAACAAGCCAGTAGTTCAGAAATATTTTCAGTTGCAACACTTTTATATGCACGAATGCGCCGTTTAGGTGTTCGTGTCATTGATGTGATGTATATGGTCGAGAATAAACAATATGCATATCACGTGATTAAGTTGGCTTTACAAGCACATGATACAGAACTTGATCGTTTAAGTGTTCGTTTACAGTTGATGATGGAGTTGGATGTAGAAGATGAAACACAAGTTGAATTGCCTGTCGCTGATACGCTTGTGGCTGAAATGAAAGAGGATCAAGAAGATCCATACTGCGAAGCAACAGAGGATGAGATTTATAAGGCGCAAGTTTCACACCATTATATTGGCGCTTTACGCTAGAGCATGATGCAGATATAAAGGCTGTTTTGCTCGCTGATACGTATAATTTTAATACGTTTAGCTCTTACTTTAGAGAGTGAGGGCTAGATCGTTAAGTCGCGATCAGACAATACAGCAAAGGACTCATTATAATGATTTTGTTTAAATTATCTAATTGAATTTATACATAGGAATATAGAATTCTATTTTTTATTTCGGCTGAGCTTTGGTGCGATTGCTGAAAACTTCAACTGCCAATTTGCTAGATTCTCTGTATAATGCGTTAACTTAACGATAAGGAATCTCTCATGCACTTGGCGGCATTGCATACACCGAGCCAGATTCAACTCAACCAAGATGGTCACTTAAAACATTTCCTTACCATCGAAGGTCTTTCTAAAGAAACTCTCACAAAAATATTGGACACTGCACAGTCCTTTTTTAATGACCAAAATCAGCTTATTACCAATAATCTTCTTGAAGGCCGTACGGTAATGAACCTGTTTTTTGAAAATTCAACACGTACGCGTACCACATTTGAAGCAGCTGCAAAGCGCTTATCTGCCAATGTACTCAACATTGATATTGCACGTTCAAGTACATCAAAAGGCGAAACACTGCGTGATACGCTGTGGAATTTAGAAGCAATGGCGACGGATATTTTCGTAGTTCGTCATTCCTCTTCAGGTGCTGCTCACTTTATTGCAAAAGACGTTTGTCCAAACATTGCCATTATTAATGCAGGTGATGGTCGACATGCACATCCAACCCAAGCCATGTTGGATATGCTAACGATTCGCCGTGAAACTAAAAAGAATTTTGAAGATATTAGCATTGCCATTATTGGTGATATTAAACACTCGCGTGTTGCGCGTTCAGATGTTGCTGCACTGCAAACCTTAGGTTGTAAAGATATTCGTGTGATTGCACCAAATACACTTCTTCCTTATGGATTTGATGAATATGGCGAAGGTATTCGTCTATTTAATAATATGGAAGATGGCATTAAAGATTGTGACGTGATTATTACTTTACGCATTCAAAATGAACGTATTGATTCACCAGCACTTTCTTCACAAGCTGAATTTTACAAAATGTATGGCTTGAACAAAGAACGTCTTGCGATGGCAAAACCAGATTGTATCGTGATGCATCCTGGGCCAATGAACCGCGGCGTTGAAATTGACTCAAGTATTGCTGATGGCCCACAGTCTGTGATTTTAAATCAGGTAACGAACGGTATTGCAGTGCGTATGGCAGTTTTGGCTTTAGCAATGCAAGGTCAATTAGAAGAGAAAGGTTTGTTAGAAGCGGTTGCGGGATAAGGTAGAAGTCATGACTATTGTAAAAATTGAAAATGTACGTGTCTTAGACCCGATTCAAAATACTGACAGCGTGCAAACGGTTTATGTTGAAAATGGTCAATTGGTTGGCGCGACAGACAATGTTGCTGAAACAATAAACGGCCAAGGTAAATGGTTAATGCCAACCATGGTTGACTTATGTGCACGCTTACGTGAACCAGGTCAGCAGCAACACGGTACGCTTAAATCAGAAGGTAAAGCTGCCGTTGCAAATGGTATTTTGCATGTATTTACACCACCAGATTCAAAGCCAATTGTGCAAGACAATGGCGCCCTTATTCATGGTTTAGTTGAAAAAGCCATGTTGGATGGTGGTATTTATTTACAAGTGATTGGTGCACAAACCCAAGGTTTGAAAGGACAACAACCTGCCAATATGGCGGGCTTGAAAAAAGGTGGTTGTACCGCAGTTTCAAATGCCAATGCGCCATTTGCCAATGATGATGTGGTGATTCGTACTTTAGAATATGCAGCTGGCGTCAATATGACGGTAGTATTCTATGCTGAAGAGCACCAAATTGCGAAAGATGGCTGTGTGCATGAAGGCTTTATTGCATCTCGTCAAGGGTTGCCAATGATTCCAGCTTTAGCTGAAACAGTTGCGATTGCAAAATATCTATTAATGATTGAAGCGACAGGTGTACGTGCTCACTTTGGTTTATTGTCTTGTGGCGCGTCAGTTGAACTTATTAAAAATGCAAAAGCAAAAGGTTTACCAGTAACTTGTGATGTGGCTATGCATCAATTGCATTTAACGGATCAATTGATTGATGGCTTTAATTCATTGGCGCATGTGCGTCCGCCACTTCGTGATGAACAAGACAAAGCATTATTACGTCAAGGTGTAAAAGAAGGGGTGATTGATGCGATTTGTACGCATCATGAACCGCTTAGCAGTTCTGCCAAAATGGCGCCATTTGCTGAAACACAACCAGGCTTTACAGCATTTGATACGTTCATTCCATTTGGCGTACAACTGGTTAATGATGGTTTGCTTGAGCCACTAGAATGGGTGAAAAAAGTTACACTACAGCCTGCAATTGTTGCTCAAATGCAAACGCGTTGGGAACAAGAAGCAGGTTGGGTATTGGTTGATCCAGAGCTTGAATGGACAATTACAAAAGACAGTATTGTGTCGAACGGTAAAAATACTCCACTGATTGGCGCAACAGTAAAAGGTAAAGCACTGGTGACTTTTAAGGCTTAATTAAACGCTTTATGGTGTGCTCAGTTTGTATTTAAAAAGTCAGCTTCGGCTGGCTTTTTTTATGGTGTAAATACCACTTATCAAAGAAATACAATTATTCACAATGATTTAAATATTCAGGCATACACTTTAAAAGATTAGAAAGAAAAGAAATGAAAAAAGAACAAGGCTAAACAAGGAATATACTTATGACTGATTTATTAGAGCTGTTAAAACAACAGGTTTCAGCCATTGTATTAGATGGTGAAAGTGAGCATTTATTTGAAAAAAATAATGCATTAAACCAGTTTTATCCTATTTTACTCAGTGTTTTTAAAGCAAAGCCTGGCTTAATTGCCAGTTTGGCAGATCAGCTCAATCCATGTTTAATTGACATCTTTCAGTCTAATATTGGATTGAAAGAAAAGTTTTTGGACACTGTTTCAGGTGCTGCACCTGCACCAGAAATTGAACACACTTTAAATAAATCCATTATGCCAGTAATGGGTTTTTTACAATCTGAAGCAGGCTCATCTGACCCTGATGCGATTGTACATTTGATTGAAACCCATTTTGATGGAATCAAAAGGGCCTTACCACAGTGGGCAGCTGGAATGTTGGCCACTTTAGGTATTAATACGGCTATAGGTGAAACAGTACATCAGGCAGAAGTAAGACATGTAACAGAGCCTGTGGAAGAAAAAAAATCAGGTTCTTGGATCGCATTGATTGCCTTGGTTATTTTGGCTTTGCTGGCAGGCTTTTGGTTTAAATCTTGCTCTGAACGTAAGCAAGCGGAGACGGTTACTCCTGTACAAAGTAGCAGTAATCAACCTGCCAAATTCCAATTGAGTACCAATGCCCAAGGTGAACTATCGACTTGTCAGATTTATGTTAATAATGCCTCATATATGAATATTTTACAAAATGAGGTTAAACAAATTTTTACCCATCCAACAGGTTGTGGTGCCGAAACTGATGCGGCATACCATACGCAATTTATCGATCAGGAATCGATTCCATCGGTATTAAAATTGTTCAAAGGGGTGCCAAATGCCTCTTTAACATGGATGGGCGATCAACTCTCTATACAAACAGCAAATAATGCAGATGCAAATCGGTTGATATCACAAGTACAAGGTCTCGTGCCAAATATGAAGGTGGTTGGGCAACAACCCGTCGATATTAACAGTACAGTAGATAACAGTATTAGCAATGCACAAAAAGCCTTGGCAAGCATTAATCCAGATAAAATCCATGCTTTGGATGTAGCAACTGCATTAAATATGCAAATTATTAATTTTGCTTCAGGTTCAAGTGAAATTCCAAAAGCAAATCAATCGATTTTGGATCAGGCAGCTGCACTCATGCAACGTGCATCGCAAGTACAACTGACTATCAAAGGGTTTACAGATTCTGTTGGTAATGCTGAAGCCAACAAAGCTTTGTCTTTAAAACGTGCCGAAGCAATTAAAAATTATTTAGTTGCAAAAGGAGTCGACCCAGCACAATTGAAAGCCGAAGGTTATGGCCAAGAGCAACCAAAAGCAGACAATTCAACACCAGAAGGTCAATTCCAAAACCGTCGGATTGAATTTGAAGTGTTAAATACAGAGACGGGTAAAGTACGTGAAGTCACTAATCAAGGTGTCACTGAAGTGAAATAGTGTGTGTGAAATAAGATCGCTCTCGATGTTACGAGGGCGATCTTGTTTTTTTGTGAAAATTTGCTTAAATTGGCCACGAATAATAACAATGTTTGGTTTAAAAAAATGAAATCTGTATTTATAGCAGGTGTGGTATGTAGTAGTTTGATACTGACTGCATGTGATTTTCGTAAAAAAGATACAACTGCAAATGAAAAAGCAAAATTACAAGATTGGAGCTGTAGTGCGCCAGCGAATGTAGAACAAATTCAAAATCATTTAAAAGAAGATTATTTATCTCAATTAGATCAACGCTTGCGCCAATCTGGCTATGAGTCTGATCAGGTTTTATTAGAAAAAATCCGTAAAAATATTAAATTTGAAATTAGCCATATTGCGACACATACAGAACAACCTGAGCAAGCAAAACAACTTGAATGTAGTAGCTTGCTGGTGGCGATCTTGCCGAAAGGCCTACAAAAGCGCGCAGAAAATGCGTATTTAGAAGAACCATGTGACGAGTGTGATGGCGAAGACACTGAATCTCCAAGTTCTTATACATTACAAGATTCAATTAAGAATGAGTGGAGTTCTTTAAAACTTCAAGACGATAAGATTAGTGGTTCAGACTTTAAATATAGCTTGGAACGCTCAGACAATGATGAAATTAGTTTGTCGGTAGAAAGTGCGAGTTTAGTGGGTTTGTCTGCTAAAATTTCAGAGTTAGCGGTAAATTTTGAGGCATATCAAAAACGTAATAAGGCCGATATTGAGGCCAACCAGCAAAGTGTAGAGGAATACAATAAAGAGAATGCTGCACAAACGGCCTTGGCGCAGAAAGCCCTCGATATTCGTCAAAAAGAAGTCGATGCAGAACAAAAAGCTGTGGTGGAACGTTTGAACAGTACATGGGATCGTTTTAGTCCAGAGCAAAAAACGGCACAACAACAAGACCAGTCTGATTGGTTCGAAAAACGTGATGTGGACTGTAAGGTAATTTCGCAAAAACGTGTATATGACTTAAAAGATAGCGAGCTTGAAACCTATCAACAGCAACATCGCTATTGGAACGATGTAATGGAAAAACAAAACCAAGCGATCCAATATAGTCAGTGTTTTGTGCAAAAAACCAAAGAGCGTACAGTATATTTGAATAACCTATTTAATTAAGCATTAGCGCTCTTTCAAAAATTAAAAAATGAACATTAATTGGTACTTAAATTATCAATGAAAGTCCCTTCTCCCTTTGGGATGAGGAATACATTCCGCAAGAGGATGAGGGGTTTTAAGTTTAAAAAACCTCTCCCTTGTGAATCAGTGCTTCTCATCTCCTCAAAGAGAGGGAATTTACATCATGAATTTTAATAGTTCAAAAAATGATTTATGAAAGAGATTTATTGAATATTCAAGCTTGAATATATAAGAAAAGTGACCACACGTTACTTTTAAAATCTGTATAAATAAAAAGGGATGAATTGAAGCATCCCTTTTTTCTTGGCATGCTTAGCTTTCAAGATGAATGAGAAGCATAAAATGCGAATTAGTTTTATTGGGGCTGGGCGGGTAGCACATCATTTTGCGCATGTATTGCAGCAACATCATCAGATTATCAATATTTATAGCCGTAGCTCTGAGGGCGCAAAGCAACTTGCGCAAGCGGTTGGCGCCGATGCCGTGGAGGACATCTCTCAATTAAACCCAAACGTAGATTTATTGATTATTGCGGTGAGCGATAGTGCAATTCGAACGGTGATTGAAGCAGTACATCCATATTTACTGCATACGCTTATTGTGCATACTTCAGGCAGTACCGACATCCAGCAGTTAAGCACTGTGCATGCTCGCTCTGGTGTGTTTTATCCGCTACAAACATTTAGCATGCAACGTGAAGTCGATTGGTTGAGTACGCCTTTGTTTGTAGAAGCTGTTGAGCAGACCGACTTAGAGACTTTAACGATGCTGGCACAGCAATTGAGTCAGCGTGTTTATCAATACGACTCTGCACAGCGCTTGAGTCTGCATTTGGCAGCGGTGTATGCCTGTAATTTTAGCAATTATTGCTTTGACATGGCCAAGCAAGTAGTGGATGCCAAACAGGTCGATTTTAGTTTGCTATATCCCTTAATATTGGAGACCGCGCAAAAAGCCACTCAGTCAGACCCCCGAATGATGCAAACCGGCCCTGCGATGCGCGGTGATCAAAACATTATTGCCATGCATAGTGACATGTTGCTACACGCAGGACATGATGATTTAAAGGCAGTGTATACATTGATGAGTGAGCAAATTTTAAAACGTCATCATTCTATTTAAGTTGTAATGGACTAAATATCTAAAAGGAAAGCATTGTGGCAAAGGATTTTTGCAACCCGCAGGTGGTAGAGGGCTATGACCTGCATATCCGTAAATTGATTCCCGGTTATCAATTGGTTCATCAGCAGATTTTGGCAATACTGCAGGCGCATTTATCTCAAGATGCGCATGTGTTGATTGTTGGTGTTGGGACGGGCTACGAACTGGGCTATCTGCTACAAGCTTTTCCGCGATGCAGATTTACGGTTACAGAGCTTTCTCAGCCAATGCTGGACAAAGCCAAAGATTATGTGGCGTTGTGGAATAATGATAATCGGGTCAATTTTATCTTGGGTAGTCATATAGATTTTGAACATTCCCCTCAGTTTGATGCAGTTTTATCGATTTTGGTCACGCACTTTATTCCTTTTGAACACAAGCTGGAGTTTATGCAGGCTGCAAGACGCTGTATGAAAATGAATGGCATCTTTTTAACATTTGATTTAACTCAATTTTCTTTTAAGCAAGAAGCTGAAGCTTTACAGCAAATGTGTTTGATGAATGGGCTTTTAGAGAAGCAAGTGCAGGCGATGCAGAGCAGAATGCAGGATGATTTTTATGCATTAAGCACGCATGAAACTTTTAATCTATTACGTGAAGCTGGCTTTGTACAGGTGCACTCGTTTACTCAGGTTTTATCCTATCAAGGCTTTATTGCAGAGTATTAAACAGCTTGTTGAATTTTTTTATTGGTGACTTTTAAAAAAAGAGAGATTTATATAAAAACATAGATGTAGTGTTTGAGCATTCTGTGCTATTAAATAATTAGACACAAAAAATAAAAAGTCCAAAGGAAGAATAAAATGCAGCAGGAATTCGATTACATCATTATCGGCGGTGGTAGTGCGGGTTGTGTATTGGCCAGTCGTTTAAGCGAAGATCCCAATATTTCAGTATGTCTGCTAGAAGCTGGTGGCCAAGGAGATAGTTGGACGGTTAATGTACCTGCTGCATGTGTAATGAGTTTACCCACAAAAATTAATAATTGGGCTTTTGAAACTGTACCGCAAAAAGGACTTAATGGGCGCAAAGGCTACCAACCCCGAGGAAAATGCTTAGGTGGTTCTTCTGCTATTAATGCCATGATTTATATCCGCGGGCATCGCGCAGACTACGATGCATGGGCAGCGCAAGGCAATACTGGCTGGTCTTATGAAGAGGTATTGCCTTATTTCATTTGTTCCGAAAATAATGAACGCATTCAAAATGAATATCATGGCAATTCTGGCCCATTATCTGTGATTGATTTACGTACAGATAACCCAATTCATGCACGGTATATTGCGGCAGCCAAAAGTCAGGGTTATCGCATTTTAGATGATTTTAATGGTGCAGAGCAGGAAGGCTTGGGGGTATATCAAGTTACCCATATCAATGGTGAACGTTGTAGTGCTGCGCGTGCTTATTTATTTCCACATTTGCAACGCGCTAATTTGACGGTGTGGACCAAGGCCATGACGCACAAAATTATCATTGAGCATAAAACGGCTGTGGGGGTAGAAGTCGAGCATGCAGGTCAAGTTAAAACCATTAAAGCACGCAAAGAAGTCTTACTCAGTGCGGGTGCTATGCAGTCACCACAGATTCTAATGCTCTCTGGGATTGGAGATCAAACAGAGCTACAACAGCATGGCATTGAAGTGAAGCAGCATTTACCCGGCGTGGGCAAAAACTTCCATGATCACCCTGATTTTATTTTTGGTTATAGTGTACATGATACGCAAAATACCTTTGGTATTTCGATACCTGGTTCAATGTCGATGTTTAAGCAGATTCAGCGTTATCGTAAAGAACGTCGAGGCATGATTAGCTCGAACTTTGCTGAATGTGGTGGTTTCTTAAAAAGTGATCCAGCGTTAGAGATTCCTAACTTACAGTTACACTTTGTGGTCGCTTTGGTTGATGATCATGCTCGTAAGTTTCATGCCAGTCATGGTGTGTCGTGCCATGTATGTTTGTTAAATCCACGCAGTCGTGGCAGTGTGAAACTCAGTGGCAATAAAATCTCAGATCCATTATTGCTTAATCCAAATTTTTTAGGTGATGATCGAGATTTGGAAGATTTGGTTAAGGGCTTTAAATTAACTCGGCAATTGATGCAAGATCCAGTCCTAGCAGAAATGTACAAAGAAGATTTATTTACTTCAAATGTTAAAACGGATGAGGACATTCGAGAAATATTGCGTAATCGCGTAGATACGGTTTATCACCCTGTGGGCAGTTGTAAAATGGGGATTGATGAAATGGCTGTAGTGGACCCAGAGTTAAGGGTTTATGGTATACAAAATTTACGTGTGATTGATGCTTCAATTATGCCTTCAGTGGTCAATGGTAACACCAATGCACCTGTGATTATGATTGCCGAAAAGGCAGTTGATTTACTTCGCGAAGCAAATAAACGTCAACAAGTGGCTTAAAGAGATATGTTGTGGTACTGATATCACATTTGGTTTTATCGGACACTGACTATGTTAAAAAGCACAGCTAAAACAAAAAGAAAAGGATACTTGTCATGACACTAGCACACAGCTTAGATCAACATACTGAAGTGATCAATAAAGTAGAACATACATTGTTAAACGATGAAAAACTACAGGGTATTTTTGAGTTACAACAGCAGGCTTTCGCACAGCAACCTTATGCCAGTTATGAACAGCGTAAGCAACATTTACTGACACTGCAGCAGATGTTGGTCGAACATCAGGATGATATTGCACAGGCGATTAGTCGTGATTTTTCCAACCGTAGTGTAGATGAAACGCGTTTGTTTGAAATTATGACCAGTCTAAATGGCATTAAGCATAGTTTGAAGCATTTGAAACAATGGATGAAGCCCAGCAAGCGTGATATCGGTATCTTGTTTCAGCCAGCATCTGGTTATGTGATGTATCAGCCTGTTGGGGTAGTGGGAATTGTTGTACCTTGGAATTATCCGCTATTTTTAGCTTTGGGGCCTTTGGCACAGGCTTTGGCAGCAGGTAATCATGTCATGCTTAAAATGAGTGAGTACACACCTGAATTTTCAGCCTTGTTTAAGAAGCTTATTGCTGAAAAGCACCCACAAAGTCATGTCAATGTCATTACAGGTGATGCACAAATAGCACAAAAATTCACGAAATTACCCTTTGATCATTTGTTATTTACTGGGGCGACAGCGATAGCACCGCATGTGCTACACGCTGCTGCAGACAATTTAACACCTGTCACTTTGGAACTTGGTGGTAAATCACCGGTGATTGTTGCTGTAGATGCAGACTTAAAAGAAAGCGCAAGACGTTTGGCATTTGGTAAAACCATGAATGCAGGTCAAACCTGTGTTGCACCTGATTATGCTTTTGTGCATGAAAGCCAACAAGAGACATTTATTCAAGCCTATTTTGAGGCTTTAAGAGGTTTTTATCCTAATAGCATTCAGCAAAATGCTGATTACACGGCTATCGTGAATGAACGCCAATTTGAACGGCTAAAACATTATTTAAGCGATGCGAAAGTGAAAGGTGCCAGCATATTTAATGATGACATCTTAAATGATGAACGCCGTATGGCGCATTCGATCGTCACAAATGTAAGCGATGATATGTTATTGATGCAAAATGAAATTTTTGGACCGATTTTGCCACTCAAAACGTATACGCATATTGATGAAGCGATTGCCTATATTAATGCGCATGAGCGACCTTTGGCATTGTATTACTTTGGCTATAACAAAATAGAGCAACAAAAAGTATTACATGCCACGCATAGTGGTGGCGTGTGTTTAAATGAAACGCTGATGACTGCTGGCATGGAAGATATGCCTTTTGGTGGGATTGGGGCATCGGGGATGGGGCATTATCATGGGCATGAGGGATTTAAAACTTTTAGTCATGCTAAATCTGTCTTTGTAAGGCCGAAGTTTAGTTTAATGAAGCTGATTTACCCGCCTTATGGTACTTGGATTCAGCAGTTTATTTATCGCATGTTTATTCGTTAAACGAACAAGTAAAAAATAAAAAAAGCGCTCTATTGAGCGCTTTTTTAAACATTTGGATTAAGAAATTTTCTTAAAGATAAAGTCATTAATTTTATGACCAGCTTCTAAACCACGACGTTCAAATTTAGTTTGTGGACGCCAATCTGGACGTGGGTAGCTGTTGCCTTTACCTGCAAGATTTTCTAAGCGTGGACGTTCTTCAAGAACTTCAATCATCCACTCTGCGTACGGTTCCCAATCTGTTGCAGCATGGAATGTACCACCTAGCTCAAGCTTTTGCTCAACCAGTGGCATACGATCATGCGATACAAAACGGCGCTTGAAGTGACGTTTCTTCTGCCATGGATCTGGGAAATAAAGCTGTACAGCATTAATGCTATTGTCTGGCATTTCACGAAGGACTTGAATTGCGTCAGCATCTAAAACACGTAAGTTTTTAAGTTCTGCCATACCTGCTTCAAATACACACTGTGCAATACCCGGTACATGAACTTCAATACCGACATAGTTACGTTCAGGATTGGCTTTGGCCATAAGCACCAATGAACGACCCATACCAAAACCGATTTCGACAGTTAAAGGGCGCTCTGGGTGTTCGAAGTGTTGACGTAAGTCACCCACAGGGTATTCCAAAATTAGGTGACCATATTGTTCAAGCGCAGTACGTTGAGAGGTGTTCAGCGGTGCTGAGCGACGCATAAACGTAACAATTTCACGCTGTTCGTTTAAGTTGTCCAGCTCCACGACTTGCTGGTCTAATTGATCGTTCGACATAACTTTGGCAAATCTAAAAAATTCAGAATGCGGTATTTTAAGTCCTGAGCGAAACAAGTCAAATTTTTTAGCCGAAAATGAGCAGATTAGCGCCTGAATTTGTTGTAAGGCCGAAGCTAAATTGTCATTTAGTTTTCATGGGCGTGTCATTTCGCCTGATTAGGCTGTAGATCTTTTGAACAACTTTTCAAATATTCATGAAAATACGAACATCTAAAAATTGCCATAGCCATAATTTAAATCCAAAATTATTAACGCTGTGTATATTGCTGAGTGGCTATAACATGTCTGCACATGCAGAGATTATGTTTAGTCAATATATTGATGGGGTATCGAACCAAAAAGGTGTCGAAATATATAACCCAGACCAAAAAACAGTGGATTTGTCCAATTATAATATTTTGCAATATAGCAATGGTGCGAGTATAGCGACAAATACGTTTGCCTTGTCTGGAAGCTTAGGGCCACAGCAGAAAATTATTGTGGGTCGCTCAGAATTACAGACGGCTTTAGCATCTATTACTACACCGTTTCAGTTTTTGACCAAAGCATTGTCATTTAATGGTGATGATGCATTGGTTTTGATGAATGGAAATACAGCAGTGGATCGTTTTGGTCGCGTTGGTGAAGATCCAGGTACAGGTTGGGGAACTGCGCTCACCAGCTATCAAAATAGTTTAACGCGTATTCAGAAGAGCAATAATACAACATCGGTAAATCCAAGCGCCGTATTTGATTTAGACAGCGAATGGACAAAGTGGTCAGACCGTAGCGCATATAGTCGCCATTTATTTGCGAACAGCACTGTACCACCTGACTTAGAAACTTTGAGCTGTAGCGCGACAACGACCCCCATTGCTGAGCTACAAACGGCACCCTTAAATCAGTCATATACCGTACGTGGTGTAATGACCGCAGATTTTAGATATAGCAATGGCTTTAACGGTTTTTATGTACAAACCGTGGACAGTAAGGCCAAAGCGGGTCAAAACAATGCCATATTTGTGTATATACCCGCAAGTAGTACGATTCAGGGTGCAAAAGTGGGTGATGAAGTGATTTTAAAAGGCAAGCTCACCAATTATCAAAATCAATTACAGCTTCAAGATTTAAGTAGCAATATTGTGGCTTGTCAGGAAAATGTCGCTTCTTTGGTACAGCCTCTAAGTATCAATTTACCTTTTGATAGCTTAGATGCGAGTACAGGAAATGTGCCTAAACGCTATCAAGGGATGTTGGTTAAACTGCCACAGAAGTTAACGGTCAGTGAAAATTATGAATATGGTCGCTATGGTTCTGTTGTGTTAAGCACAGCACGTCAATTTATTCCAACGAATTTATATCCAGCCAAGTCGCCAGAGGCAATCGCGTTGGCAAAACAAAATAAACTATCAAAAATTGTGCTTGATGATGGCTATAATAACCAAAATAGAACACCGTGGTTACCCGCGAATTTTAGTGCAAAAAATACCCTGCGCTCAGGCAATGAAATTCAAAATGCACAGGGCATATTAGAATATCGTTATGATCAATGGCGCATTCAGCCACGTCCAGATCTTGATGTACCTGTGCTCACGACCAGCTTAAATCCACGTACAGTGCCTATAGCCAAAGAGACTAAGCAAATACGTGTTGCATCTTTTAATGTGCTGAACTATGACAATGGTTTGCAAAAGGGCTTTCCTACCGAGCGTGGCGCAACAACACAAGCCGAGTTTGATAAACAACATCAAAAAATTGTCAGTGCGATGAAGCAAATTGATGCCGATGTATTTGCTTTAATGGAAATAGCAAACAATGGCTATAGCGATAAAAGTGCAATTGCATATTTAACCAAGGCTTTAGGCGCAGATTGGAAATATGTCGTTCCAGCGAAAGATAAACTCGGAAGCGATGCAATTGCTGTGGCGGTGATTTATAACAGCAAGCGTGTAATGCCTGTTGCTGAGCCTGTTGTTTATGATGATGCGACAAATTTGAACCGTGTGACATTTTTACAAAGCTTTAAGCCTGTAGCAGGGGGCAAACTGTTTACGGTGATTCCGAACCATTTAAAGTCGAAGGGAAGTTGTCCCACAGATGCGACCTCTTTAGATGCAGATCAAGGTGATGGACAAGGGTGTTGGAATGATTTGCGAACCAAGTCCGTTGCTAAGTTGATGCAATGGGTGGCAAAAGCACAAGTGAGTTTGACGCAAAAATCTAACGTGTTGCTATTGGGTGATATGAATAGCTATGCCAAAGAAGATCCAATTTTAGCCTTTGAAAAATCAAACTATAAAATTTTGCTCAATGATGAAAAAATTGGCCAAGGCCAGTCAGCCTATAGTTATGTCTTTGGGGTGGCGAGTAATAGCGAGGGTTATGGGGGTGCAGGTAATTTAGATCACGCAATTGCGGATGAAAATTTATATCCAATGGTGAAGCGAACTTTTGCTTGGCATATTAATGCCGATGAACCTACCGCATTAGATTATAACGATGAGTTTAAATCTGAAGAACAAAAGCAATTATTCTTTAATGCTGATGCATTTCGCTCATCCGATCATGATCCTGTAATTGTGGATTTAGATTTAAATGAAGTTACACCCCCCGCAGAAGATCATAAGACCAGTGGCGGTAGCATAGGTGTATTGGGCTTGCTGAGCATGCTTGGCTTAGCCTTATATGCGCAATTGAGTCGACGTAAGTCATAAGTGGGTAATATACTGTAGCTCAATTTAGAATGGTTTTATTGATTTTAAAATAAATAAAACAACTAATGCATCGCCAATGTGAATGACATTGGTGATGTTTTTTTATGGGTCTATTTTGGGTGTTATCATATTGTTTTGCAAAGGTAAAATCGCTTGGATTTGCGTATGTCCTGGCTGAGATTCAATACTAAAAGTACCACCAATACGCTGAATACGGGTTTGCATGCTTTGTAAACCGACATGTAAGCCAAACTGATCCGCTTGCGGGGTGAAGCCACAACCATTATCAATAATACTTAAAACCAGCTGTTGTACGTCATTTTCATGTAAACGAATCGTCACTTGGGTCGCCTGACTGTGTTTCATAATATTGGTTAGAGCTTCTTCGACTAAACGGGTCAGCGTTAAGCATTGTAATGCGGTTGGTGAAGTACCCCAATGTTGAGGAAGTTCCCACGTTGAACGGATATCCAGTTCTTCAAATAATTGTACAAAACGATGTCGAATTGTGGCTGCCCAATCAATGGGTGTTGCTGGAATCTCTGCACCTAAGCTCGCACCCGAATCAATCACTTGTCTTAAATCACTGCGTAACAGTTTTAAAATCGATAAGACCTGATTTTTTTCAATTTTTTCATTTTGTTCGAGCAATACCATTGAACGGAAAATCGATCCACCTAAACCATCATGCAGATCATGCGATAAGTTAATTCGTTCTTGCAAACGTGCATTTTGTACTGCAAGTTTTTGCTGCAAACCTAAAGACTCGGTCAGTTCTTGCTTAGTTTGCTTAATATTTTGTGTGAGTGTTTGATTAAATCGTTCAATTTCACGGGCGTTTCGTGCCAAACGAAATGCCAAGACAAATCCAATCACAGCCGATGAAAATGGTGCTGTATAAGGTGAAAGTGGTTTACCTTGTAGCGTGGACATGAAAATAGCGTCATGTATGGCAATAGGTACAAAAACCACATAGGTCACGGCTAAAAAATAGGTTTCAGGCAGGCGCGATTTATAGGCGAAGTATGGATAGCTAATGCATTTAGCAATAAAAATCAGTACAGTAATACCAAAAAATACTTGGATGACTTGGGCTGCATATTCAATCGGACTAACGGCAATACACGTTGATGCAATAATAGCAAAACCGAAAAGTGCTTTTTCAATTCTAGGAAAGCTAAAGCCCGCGAAGCGCCATGCACCTAAGCAACTAATAGCAACATAAAAGCAGAAAATAATGTTCTGAATGCGCTCTAGCTGCACACTTGTTAAAAATGAAATTGGGTCTGCATATATCACCAGTGTGCTATAACTTACCCATAAAAAAGATACCATTGCAAACCAGAAAAAAGCAGATTCTTTACGGCTGATCATCCAAACCAGTAAGCAAAATAAGCCAATAACCATATTAATCATGCTATTAAAATAAGGCAGAGTTTGCTTTTCTAATAACCAAGAATTATACAGTTTGTACATTTGCGTATAGTCACCTAAAGCGACATGCCCAATACCTGATTTTTGAATTTGATTGCCTTGTACTTGTATCCAAATAATATTTTTACCCTGATGCAAATTTGCAATTGGAATATTCCATAAATGCGGTTTTACCTGATTCCGCGAGATTGGCTCTGTAGTGGCAATATCACGCCATAACAAATTGTCATTAATAAAGACTTGGCCTGTTTGAGTAATACTTTCAATGCTCAGGCTAATTGGCGTAACAACAGTTGGGTTTGGGCACTGGTAATTCCATTCAATTTTGTACCATGCATTGCCATGATAGTTGGGCCAGCGATCATGCCAACGGTCAGGAAGTTGTTGAAGCTTTTGCCAACCTTGCTGAGGGATATTTTCAGGATAGTGGGCTGAGCCTTTTGCACTATAAATATTTTGGATGTGGGCTGTGCATTCTTGTTTTAGTATTGCTTGTTCAAAATTTGCATGCGCACTTGCACTGAATCCAAATAGACCAAAACAGAGCACAAACAGGCAAAATAAAGAAACCCATGCTGTTAAATGTAAAAAAATGGGGTGCTGTTTCAGCATGAGTACAAGAATAGCCTTAGCAAGATGAATTGTTATTGTATGTAAGTGTACATTAAAGCATCAAATAAATCTGTGAAATTAAACTAAAACATTAAAAAAGCAGAATAAATGATTCTGCTTTTTAATATCAAATTTGAGTTGCAGGGATAGATGTTTAGTTATTTACACGATCAATTAAGGTTGCACTGGCTTCATTTAAACCAATGAGTTTTACGCTTATACTTTGTTGCTCAAATTTTTCGACTACTGTGTTGAGCATATTGACTGAGGTGATATCCCAAATATGTGCATGGCTAAGGTCAATGGTCACCTGTTGCACAGCGCGATTAAAATCAAAAAATTGATAAAATTTATCGGCACTGCTAAAAAAGATTTGCCCTGAAATCGTGTAATTGCTGTGAGTATTTGTATGGTCGACACTAACTTTCACTGAACTCTCTAATTGATTAATAATAAATAAAGCTGAGAGTAAAACACCAACAAATACGCCAAGCGCCAAGTTATGTGTTGCTAAGACTACGAGTACGACTGCAAGCATCACGATGTTGAATGCAGGTGTATGCTTATTAAATTGCTTAATGGCACCCCATTGGAAAGTCGTGAAAGAAACCATCACCATAATGGCAACCAGTGCTGCCATTGGTACATAAGCTAGCCAATCTTTAAAAAACACCACAAGGCAAAGCAGGAATACGCCTGCAACCAAAGTGGAGAGGCGAGTACGTGCACCTGAGCTCACATTGATAATCGATTGGCCAATCATGGCACAACCTGCCATACCGCCCATAAAGCCACTGATAATATTGGCATAACCTTGTCCACGGCATTCCTGATGGCGATCACCTTCAGTACCAGTCACTTCATTAATGACAGTAGTGGTCATCATAGTTTCAAGCAAGCCTACGGTGGCTAAAGTGATGGCATAAGGGAAAATAATCTGTAAGGTTTCAAAATTTAATGGAATGTCTGGAATTAAAAAAATTGGTAAGGTGTCTGGGAAGTGGCCTAGGTCGCTGACGGTACGCATATCGGCACCTAAGCCTAATGCCAACAGGCTCAGCACAATAATACAAATTAGCGGAGAGGGGATTGCTTTACCAATTTTAGGGATAAAGGGAAATAAGTAAATGATGGCTAAACCTAGGGCCATAAATAAATAGCCTAAGCTATCCATTTTTGCCATTTCAGGCACTTGAGCAACAAAGATTAAAATCGCTAAAGCATTTAGGAAGCCATAGACCACCGCTTGTGAGACAAAGCGCATGAGTTTGGCCACTTGAAAATAGCCTGCAATCACTTGAATAATGCCGGTGAGAACCGTAGCTGCCAATAAGTATTGTAAGCCATGTGTTTTCACTAGGGTGATCATGAGTAAGGCCATGGCACCAGTGGCTGCTGAAATCATGGCAGGTCTACCACCAAAAAAAGCAATACTCACCGCAATACAAAATGATGCATATAGACCAACTTGTGGATCTACACCAGCAATGGCAGAAAAGGCGATTGATTCAGGGATTAAGGCTAAACCGACCACCAAGCCAGCCAATACATCGGTACGAATGTTGGAAAACCATTCATCTTTTTTAAGCTTTAGCACAGTCTTTTTCATCAAATTGAAAACCTGCGTATGTTAAATCATCTTCAATACAAAAAGCATGACGGTTTAACTTGAAAAAAATCCATTTATGCACAATATTCAAAGCATAGGTGAAATTTAGTCATTTATGCTTTTTGCAATTTACAGGTTCGATCACTTGAAAGTTTGTTAGAAGAGATTTAAAACAGTTAATAGTTAAATAACAAGGATCAAATATGAAGCTCTACTATGCGCCAGGTGCATGCTCATTGGCAGCCCATATCATTTTAAATGAAATTAATGTCGATTTTGATTTAGTACGCGTAGACCTAAAAACACATAAAACAGAAAAGGGCACCGATTACTACGACGTAAACCCAAAAGGCTATGTGCCAGCACTTGAAATTAACCCAGGCTTGATCCTTACTGAGAACGTCGCTATTTTGCCATTTTTGGCTCAGCATGATCCAAAACAAGATTTGATCCCACCTTCAGGCTTAGGCCGTGCCAAAGTACTTGAGTGGTTAGGTTACTTAAACTCAGAATTACACGATGCCTATGCTGTATTTTTTGGTGGCGCACTTGATGAAGCTGGCAAAGAAAAGGGCTATAAAGAGATTGATCGTTTATTAACATACATCGATAAAGCAATTGGTGAGTCAGATAACGATTACTTGGTTGATGATAACTTTGGCCCAGCGGATGCTTATTTATTCGTTTTAACAAACTGGTCGAATGTTATTCATCACGACTTAACGCCGTATAAAAACATTATTGCTATTCGTAATAATGTAGCAGCACGCCAATCCGTGCAAATCGCTATGCGTGATGAAGGCCTCATTCCTTAATCATGACAGCATAAAAAAGCCGCCAAATGTGGCGGCTTTTTTCATTCTTAGATTAGAAGTGTTCAAAACTAGAAACGTGTATATAAAATTTAATATTCAAATTGGCTGTAAAAGTCAGCAAAATTGATATTGGCTAAAGTGAATTTTTGATGGCTTTTAAAATTGCTCCATTTTGTTTGGGATTTTCGGATTTCAAACATATTGCCCCCCACAATTTCTTTACGTTTCATGGTTGAAAAGTTATAGCTCTTATTGGTTTCATCACCACTGGCTCTATGAAAGCTGTAGTAATCAAAACCAATTAATTCAAATCCATTATTTTGCCATCTAAAAGCATAATTGTGTCTTGGCCATTCCCAGCCACCACAAGACATAAAATAACTGAACTCAATTGAAAGTACGCCTTTATTGATACCGATACCCTCTGATTCTGCAAGCGGGTCAAGTAAACACGAGTTAGGCTGTTCTGCTACAGGAAGGCTTTGGTTTTCTGCGACTAATTTATAACCTTGAGGTGTATTAAAAAATACTACGAGTTTTCGGGCATTGTTGTGGAGTGCTTCGCCATTGTCCTTTGTTAATGGAAGGTCCGTTTTCTTTTTTTCAAGTACGAGAGCAATATCGCTACGTCCATCTTTATTTAAATCACCTGAAGCGCCAGATAAAACAGACCAGCCTATTGGTGCTAGCTGGCTATATTGCTGTGGTACTTGTGCAAAAGCAAAAATAGGCAAACTACTCAATAAGAGTGGAAATATGCGTGGTGTTATTTTTTTCATTATTAGCATTCAAAGCGTCATCCAAAATAAAAGAGGACTGTTGCAGTCCTCTTTTATAACCAAAATTCGCTTTTCAGGAAATATTTATTTGAAGAAATAGCCTGTTTCAGGCGAGCTGGCATTGGCCATACGTTTACGTGGCATGCGACCCGCAAGGAAAGCTTCACGGCCAGCTTCAACTGCTTTACGCATTGCGGATGCCATTAAAACTGGGTTTTGTGCAGCAGCAATAGCAGTATTCATGAGTACACCGTCGCAACCTAATTCCATTGCAATAGCTGCATCGCTGGCTGTGCCTACACCTGCATCGACTAATACAGGCACTTTGGCATTTTCTTTAATAATCGAAAGTGTATGCGGGTTTAAGATCCCTAAACCTGAACCAATCAAGCTTCCTAAAGGCATAATGGCAACACAGCCCATACTTTCAAGTTCTTGCGCCACGATTGGGTCATCTGAGGTATAGACCATAATCTCAAAGCCATCGTCAATGAGAGTGCGCGCCGCTTTTAAAGTTTCGGTTACATTTGGATAGAGTGTCTTTTCATCACCCAAAACTTCAAGCTTAACTAAGTTGTGACCATCTAAAAGTTCACGTGCCAGCATACAAGTACGCACTGCGCTGTTGGCATCGAAGCAACCCGCCGTATTGGGTAAAATCGTATATTTCTCTGGTGGAACAACCGAAAGCAGATTTGGTTGATCTGGGTGCTGTCCAATGTTCACGCGACGAATGGCCACGGTCACAATTTCTGCGCCACTGGCTTGAATTGCTAAGTCAGTTTCATGTAGGTCTTTATATTTACCCGTACCCACTAACAGGCGTGAGTTAAAGGTACGTGAACCAATTTTAAATGTATCTTCCATGGGAGCTCCGATTAACCGCCACCGACGGCTTGAATAATCTCAATACGATCTGCATCACAAATAGGGCTTTGTGCTAATTTGCTTTTGGGAATAATCATTTCATTTTGTTCAACGGCAAAACGTTTGCCATCTAGAGCGAGTTCTTGAATCAATTCTAGAAGTGTGGTGCAAGTCGTTTGCTGTACTTCACCATTTAAGTAAATCTGCATGGCTTCATTTCCTAAGCAGTTGCTATATTATTTTGCGTATTTAAAAGCATTCCAAGCCAAAATTAGCCAGCCTAAAATCATCAGTGCGCCACCAATTGGCGTAATTGCACCTAGCATACGCGGTAAGCCCAAAGCCATGATGTAAAGTGAGCCACAGAAGAACACGATGCCGATTTGAATGAGCCAGAAACTGACTTTAATGGGGAGTTGAGGGATGACTCTGCTCAGGATTGCAAGGGCTAATAACCCTAGTGCGTGATAGAAGAAATAGTCTGTTGCGGTTTGCCACCATGCGAGTTGCTCGATTGAGGCTATTTTTTTTAAACCATGTGCGCCAAATGCGCCAAGCATGACAGCGAGGGCGAGGTTAATCGCAGAGATTCCAATCCACATGCGCAAGTTACCCTGATAAGATTTGCGCATTACCTTAGCATATTAGGCTTAGCTGGTTAAGTCGATTTAAAGAGTTTCTCTAATCCTTATTTTATAAACTATTAATTTTGAGTTTATAAAAAGGCTAAGTGCTTTGTACCTAGCCTTTTTGTATTATTTATCAGAAATTAAAACTTTGACTATAGTTCCATCATGTTCCATACCATTTTGTGTGAAAGTGAGTACAGTTTTAAGATCACTCACTTGTGACCAAGACTCTCCTAATGATTTTCCATTAATTCCTCGAAATTTAGTTCCGCCGACAGCAATAGCACTGTGCGTAATTTTCATTGGAATCCATGTGTGAGTATCTTTAAAAAAACCAATAACCTTTCCAGCTGGAATATCAGAAATACCATCCCATTCAGTGTGAAAAGTATAAAAATAATGAATCCATTCTTTTGTGTTGTAATGTTTTAAACAATATAAATCATGGGCAGATAAATGCGGTTTTTTTAGAAAATGAATTAACGCAGCTGCATCATGGCAAACGGCACCGTTATTTAATAGGTCAGATAGACTGTTAAAGGTATCTATGTTTTTCATGAGAAGGTTTGCTTGATTTATTCGAATAGCACTATTTAACCCGTCAATTAAAACAGAGTTGTTATTGTTATATACAGTCATAAGAAGCTCTTGTTAGTAATAATTAAGTTAATATTTATAATTTTCATAGATATTATAGTTAAACTTATAAATAGCAATAATAAAAAAAGCGCCGAAGCGCTTTTTCTGACGAAAGGGAATAAATTAATTCGACGACATCGCCACTTTAATTTTTTCCATCGCATTTTTTTCTAACTGACGAATACGTTCTGCAGACACATTATATTCAGCTGCCAGTTCATGCAAAGTCGATTTTTCATCATCTAACCAGCGACGCTGTAAAATGTTGCGAGAACGATCATCTAACTGTTCCATTGCTTCATGAAGCGCAGATGTACTTTGTTCTTCATAGTCTTCATTTTCAATCAGACGAGCAGGGTCATAGCGGTTATCTTCTAGGTATAACGCTGGTGCAACGTGGCTTGAACCTTCATCGTCGTCATCGCCAGTGGCTTCAAAAGCAGCATCGTATGCAGTTAAACGACCTTCCATTTCTAAAACTTGTTCAGCGGTAACGTTTAAGTCTTTAGCAATAGATTGCGCTTCTTCTAGCGTCAATTTTTTAGACGATTTTTTAAGGCTACGTAAGTTAAAAAATAATTTACGCTGTGCTTTGGTTGTTGCAATTTTTACAATACGCCAGTTACGAATAACATATTCGTGAATTTCGGCTTTAATCCAGTGCACAGCAAAAGAAACTAAACGAACACCCATATTAGGGTCGAAGCGTTTAACAGCTTTCATTAAGCCAAGGTTACCTTCTTGGATTAAATCTCCTTGAGGTAATCCATAGCCAGCATAGCTACGTGCAATATGCACAACAAAACGTAAATGCGACATGACCAGCATTTTTGCTGCGTCTAAATCTTGGTCGTAGTAATAACGTTCCGCCAAGGCTTTTTCTTGTTCGGCTGTCAAAATTGGAATCTGGTTTACAGTACTGATATAAGCACCAAGATTCACCCCAGGCGCCGATAATGACAGGGGCATCAATTGATTGCTGCTGTCACTCATGTATTCTCCTTAAGGGTATGATGGAATTACCCAGTAATTGATTTCAATATTAATCCAATATTTCCGGAAATTATGGAAAATTGGGTATAGAAATGTAAAGTTTTATTCAAATTTGAAGCAAATTATTTTAACTGAAAATATTTAAGATTCAATTAAGTAGTGAAACTCAGAATCTGAAACTTTATTCAGTTGGAAATTTAAATTGTGTATTTCACAATAGCGACTCACGTCTTGTTGGCTATGCGGGTCAGAAGACTTGAGCAACAACAATTTTCCAGTTTGGCTTTTAAGGGCTTTTTTTAACATGAGCAATGGCATTGGGCAAGGTTTTCCCATCGCATCTACTATATAAGCTTCAGTGTTCTGAAAATCACTCATAAAACAGTTGTTCAATCATCAATATAATAGCAATAAAGATATTAGCAAATTGAATGCCAAAACCAAACAAAAATGCCAAATTTAGCCAAAAATCTAACTCAAAATTTGTGCAAAGTATGTGTTAAAAAATGCGCAGTTAAAATGCAAATAAGTCGAAAAAAAATCTATTATTTGAAATTTAGCCGTGTTAAGCTCGACGGCGTACTAGGAGTTATAACAACTATAAATTGTTTCAACACCTGCTATATAAATGGATATAACCGGGATTTTGTTAATAGTTTTACAGAATGATTACAAGTTTTAAAAAAATAAAGAGTTTTAAACCTTGTTTGTCTGCTGTTTGCAACACCGGGTGGTCCTTCTTATACATCTATGAGGATTAACTAATGACAGCTCGTGAACAAGGCGTAGTTAAATGGTTTAACGATACTAAAGGCTTCGGCTTTATCCAACGCAATGGCGGTGACGATGTATTCGTTCACTTCCGTGCTATTCAAGGCGAAGGTCACCGCTCACTACGTGACGGTCAACGCGTTGAATTCAGCGTTGTAAAAGGCCAAAAAGGCTTCCAAGCTGAAGAAGTTCAGCCTTTAGACTAATCGAAAGATTAATCTAAAAACGCCCCAATGTATATTGGGGCGTTTTTTGTTTATAATGCATCATATTTTGCGATTACCAAGTTAGAGCACAGCTTTATGTCATCTGGTTTTGATACCTTAAATTTACACCCTAAACTGAAACAAGCGATTGATGCTTTAGGCTTTACAAAAATGACGCCTATTCAGCAAAAGGTTTTGAAATTTACGCTGGCGGGACATGATGCCATTGGTCGCGCACAAACAGGTACGGGTAAAACTGCAGCCTTTTTGGTGAGTGTTATTAATGATTTATTAAATAACCCAATTAAAGAGCAACGTTTCCGTGGTGAGCCTCGCGCATTAATTTTAGCGCCAACGCGTGAATTGGCTTTGCAAATTGAAAGTGATGCCAAGGAATTAACTAAATTTACAGATCTACATTTAGTCACAATGCTTGGTGGTGTTGATTTTGATAAGCAACGTGCTGAATTGAATAAAAACTTTGTCGATATCATGGTGGCAACACCAGGTCGTTTAATCGATTTTGTTGAGCAAAAAGAAATTTGGCTAGATCAAATTGAATTTTTAGTGATTGATGAAGCCGATCGTTTACTTGATATGGGCTTTATTCCATCGGTAAAACGTATCGTGCGTTATTCACCACGTAAAGAACAACGTCAAACCTTGATGTTCTCAGCAACCTTTAGCTATGACGTATTAAACTTAGCACAACAGTGGTTGTTTGAGCCTGTTACAGTTGAAATCGAACCAGAAAAGAAAACCAATGCAGATGTTGAGCAACGTGTGTATATGGTTGCTAAATCAGATAAATATAAGTTGTTGCAAGAGATTTTACGTGACGAACCGATTGAGAAAGTGATGATTTTCGCCAATCGTCGTGATCAAGTGCGTAAACTTTATGATCATCTGAAAAAAGATGATTATAAAGTGGTGATGTTGTCAGGTGAAATTGCTCAAGACAAACGCTTAAAAATGTTAGATCAATTTAAAAATGGCAAGCACAATATTATGATTGCAACCGATGTTGCTGGTCGTGGTATTCATGTGGATGGTGTATCGCATGTGATTAATTTTACCTTGCCAGAACAGTCAGATGACTATGTGCATCGTATTGGTCGTACAGGTCGTGCGGGTTCACGTGGTGTAAGTATTAGCTTCTTATCTGAAGATGATGCGTTCTATTTGCCGGAAATTGAAAAAGCTATTGGTCAAAAATTACCATTAACCCGTTTGGATGGTTATTGTTAATTAATTGCATAGTTTTTCAAGGCAAAAAACCGCTCTATGAGCGGTTTTTTATGCTTGGCTTAACTTAGTTTGCTCTACAGCTAAATGTTAAAACGGTTTGGTAATCGTCATCTTTATTTAAACCCGTGTTGGTGCCCGAAATACTCCCTAAAATGCCCGCAGCAGCTTGTACCATTTGCCCTGTTTTTTCATCAAGCACGCCTTTGAGTGCACCGTTGTATTCGGTTTTTTCATCTACAACCACAGGGGATGCACTTTTACCACAGGTGCTATTGGCTGCTGAAATGGCATTATTTTTAGCAATAAGTTGCGTTTTACCTACGGCAGTTACTTCGTATTGATTATTTGGTTTTTGGATGGCCAATGATTGTGTTGGGGTTGATGCACATGCACTAAGTAGTAAAACAGATGCGAGAGAAGTTGTAACCCATAAGTGTTGTTGATTAAATTTCATTTGAATGCCTTTCAATGAGTTTTTTATATTTGAACACAACTTTTAGGTCAATTAAGGAGCTTGCTGTATGACTTCTGCAACAGTGAGCGCTCAATGTGTGTCTCAACAGATTGGAAATATCGTGGTTTTCATTCTGTAAAGCTTCTAGAGTAAGTCATTGAGAATATGCTAATCTTGGAGCACAGTTTTTAAAGTGATATCGATGTCAATGTCAGAATCAGCGGTTGAAATAGTTCATCAAAACATTCATCAGCGTCAATCAATTGGGCACTTGGTGGAACCTGCACCAAATGCAGCACAACTTGAGCAAGCCTTTCAAGCTGCAATGACTGCGCCAGATCATCATCGTTTAAAACCAACCCGTTTTGTGGTTATTCCTGCAACTGAGCGCGAAGCATTTGGTGACTTGTTGTCACAGGCACTGGCAGATACAGGGCAAACTGAGGAAGCACAATTAGAGCGTGTTAAAAACCATCCTTTTCGTGCCCCATTGTTGGTACTGGCATTAACCAAATTACAAGATCACCCTAAGGTGCCACATTTTGAACAAATTTTAAGTTCAGGTGCTGCAGTACAAAACTTTTTACTTTCTTTACAAAGTCATGGTTATTCAACCATGTGGCGTAGTGGTGCGGTGGTTGAATCTAAATTGTTTAAGCAAGCATTGGGTTTAACATCAGCAGATTTAATTTCAGGCATTATTTATATTGGTACTGCAGTGAAGGCAATTCCACCACGTGCAGAAATTCACACTACTGAATTTGTCAGTGAATGGCATAAATAATATAGACAAAAGAAGATTAGGAAATAATAAAAATGTCAGATTTGAAATTTTCAGACTTGGTGGAACCTGTTGTCGTTAATCAAAAGACAGCTTTACGTGTGACTGTATTGGGTGGTGGTAGTTTTGGTACGGCTATGGCCAATACAGCGGTACGTAATGGTTGCGAAACTATGATTTGGATTCGTGACGAAGCAATTGCTGCTGATATTAATGCTACACATATTAATAAACGCTATTTGCCTGATTTTACGTTAGAGGCTGGATTACAAGCGACTTCTGATTTAGAAAAAGCCGTGCGTGATCGTGACATTATTTTTGTTGCAATTCCAAGCCATTCTTTTCGAAGTGTTTTAGAGCAAATTAAGCCATTTATTAGTGCGCAAGCTGTGGTGTCCTTAACGAAAGGAATTGAGGCTAAAACGTTTAGCTTTATGAGCGACATTATTCGTGAAGTTTTGCCAGAAGTACCTTATGGGGTTTTGTCTGGGCCAAATTTAGCCAAAGAAATTGTCGCGGGTCAGCCTGCAGGTACAGTGATTGCAAGTGAATCTGAGTTAGTTCGTTATGCAGTACAGCAAGCCTTACACAGCGCGTTATTTCGTGTTTTTGCTAGTGATGATGTGCATGGTGTAGAGCTTGGCGGCGCATTAAAAAATATTTATGCAGTTGCAATGGGTATGGCGGCTGCTTATAAAGTAGGTGAAAATACGAAAAGTATGATCCTTACGCGTGCTTTAGCAGAGATGAGTCGTTTTGCAGTTAAATTAGGCGCAAACCCGCTTACTTTCTTGGGGCTTTCAGGTGTGGGTGATTTATTTGCCACTTGTAACAGCCCGCTCAGTCGTAATTATCAAGTGGGTTTTGCTTTGGGCTCAGGTAAAAGCTTAGAACAGGCGACCACAGAATTAGGGCAAACAGCGGAAGGTATTAATACCATTGTGCAAGTTAAAGCTCGTTCTGAAGAACTAGACGTTTATATGCCGATTACCAGTGCTTTATATGATGTTATTTTTGAAGGCGCACCACCTTTAAGTATTGCACTGTCATTAATGAAAAATGGTCATCGTAGCGATGTAGAGTTTGTGTTACCGCACCAACACGTTTAAATTAAGTCGCTCATGGCACATCATTTTGTCATGAGCGATAGATATAATGATGCATAAAAATAGGGAAATCGTATGCAACTGACTTTAATTCGACATGGTGAAGCAGCGCCACCTGTAATGGGGAATGATACGCAACGTCCTTTGACTGAGCGAGGGCACTTGCAAGCACAGCAAACAGCAGAAGCAGTCAGCGCATTAACCCAACCAGATGTATTTGTGGTAAGCCCATTACTACGCGCACAACAAACTTTGGCACATTTACAACGTTATTTTCCGAATGTACCTGTAGTGGTGTGTGATGCAATCAAGCCAGATGATGATGCAAAAGTCGCAGTGGAATGGCTGTCTTATTTGCCTTATGATTCGATTACTGTGGTGTGTCACATGAATGTGGTTGCACATATTGCATCTATTTTAACTACAGAATCATTTCAACCATTTGCATTGGCTGAAGCGCGAATTTATGATCAGGCTGTGATTGCGGCAGGTTTATCAACACAAAAAAAAGCAATTGTACCAAACGCATAATAAATTAATTAAAACGGCAGTAAATAATCGATGTTGTATATATGGATGCCTGAAGCCAATGGGGTTTGGCAATGGTCTAAAGGGGAGTTTTGGCAACAAGCTTCTAGCCTAGAGCAGTTAATACAAGATATTCGTGACTATCATGGCAAGGACGCGACCGTGTTTTTCCCAAGCTGTGATATTCAGCTCATCCAGCAGCAATTTTCCAAAGCACAATACAAAAAATTAGGCCCAGAGGGTGTGAAATATCTATTGGAAGAATATGTGATTCTGCCATTAGATTATATGAAGGTCTTTCATCATTTTGAAAACCCAGAACAGCTTTCTGTGATGGGTGTTGCACAAAGCACAGCTGAAACGATGCAACATGCTTTAGCATTAATTCCAGTCAAGGTGCAGGCTTTATTGCCAGATTTCTTAGTGCTACCAGAACCAGAACCAAATCAACTGATCATTGCTGATATTGCAGGGCATTTGTTGGTGCGTGAAAATAAATATGCGGGCCAATCCATTGATGATTTGTCTTTATATTTGGACTATCAAACACTTGCTGAAGATACAAAAGTCAAAGTCAGTCATTTAAATAATGCTCAATTGCAAAGTTTAAATGCAGTGGCAACACAGGATCACGTGGAGTCATTTCAATATGTGATTCCCGCATTTAAAAAGCCACAAACGCATCCTTGGAATATTTTACCTAAAGCAAAAAATCAATCTGGTGTTTCGGGTTATTGGAAAGCTTGTGCGGCCGTACTTTGTGCCTTTATATTTGTGCAATTTGGTTATGATGCAATTCGTTGGTATCAAAATAAAAAAGTTGCCGATTTAACTGCAGTACAAGCTGTAGATCAGTTTAAGTCTTGGTTTGGTCAGAGCTATCCTGTTACAGAGCAAACCCTAAAAAGCCAATTTGAAGCGCAATTACGTCTTAATCAAACGGGAAATACGCAAGCATTGCAATTGTTGAGTCGTGTAGGGCCTGTGCTCATGCAGCATCAAGTGGTGGCAAATCGAGTGAGCTATGAAGCCTCTGTATTAAATATGGAACTCAAGGCCAGCTCTGCACAAGTATTGCAACAATTAACAGAGCAATTGAATCAGCAAGGCTTTAAAGTTGAATTGGGAAATATTCAGCCTAAAGATAACGGCGCTGTTGGACAGGTGAAAATACAATAATGAAAGCACTTGAAAATATGCAAAATGGTTTAGACCGTCAAATTGAACGGATTTCTGACTATTTAGAACATTTGTCTGCACGTGAACGCGTAATGGTGATTTTTACCACAATTTTTGTGCTGGTATCTGCTGTAGGGGCATCGCTGTTTTACATGCATAAAGCCGCAGAGTTTCAACAAAATCGTTTAAATGGTTTAAAAGACACGATAGTTTGGATGCAAAGTAATGCAGTCACCATGAAAGCCTCAACAGAAAATGGTTTGTCGGTTGCAGATAAAGTGCAACGTGTTGCACAGCAGCAAGGTTTGTCTGTAGCCTCTCAAGCAATGGGTGAGCAAATCAACATTGCTGTGAGCCATGAAAACTATGCAGTTTTAGCTAATTTTTTAACTCAGTTAGTTCAAATGGGCTTAAGTATTGAAAAAATGGAACTTAGTTCTGAAAGTGGGCAGATTAAATTAACAGCGGCTGTACGATAATCGGTAAAAATAAAGAACTGCTAAGCATGGTGTTTTTGTGATGCTATGCCTATAATATGCCGACTTAGCAAGCAGTGACTTTTTCAGATATGTTGTATTCTCTTGCCCGCCCTTTGTTGTTTTCACTAGCACCAGAGCGTGCACATGAGCTGACACTATCGATGTTGAAATCTTCCCATAAAATGGGCCTGATGCATCAATCTGTAGCGTCTAAACCTGTGACCTGCATGGGAATTGAATTTCCAAATCCTGTCGGTTTAGCAGCGGGTTTAGATAAAAACGGTGCGTATATTGATGCATTGGCGAGCCAAGGTTTTGGTTTTATCGAAATTGGCACCATTACACCTTTGCCTCAAGCTGGAAATCCTGAGCCACGTTTGTTCAGATTACCAAAAGCCAAAGCAATTATTAACCGTATGGGCTTTAATAACGACGGTGTAGATCAGCTAATTGAAAATGTAAAAGCCTCTAAATTTAAAGGTGTACTTGGCATTAATATTGGCAAGAATGCAGTCACTCCTGTTGAAAAAGCAGTTGAGGATTATTTAATTTGCCTTGAAAAAGTTTATAACTACGCCTCATACATTACAGTCAATATTTCCTCTCCTAACACAAAAAACCTTCGAAGCCTGCAAAGTGGCGATGCTTTAACGGAGTTACTTGAAACCCTCAAGAAACGCCAATTAGAACTCGCAGACCAATATCAACATTATGTACCTTTAGTACTTAAAGTTGCACCGGACTTAACAGACGAAGATATCCAATTTATTGCTCAACAATTAATTGAAATTAAAATTGATGGTTTAATTGTGACCAATACCACGCTGTCTCGTGAAGGTGTTGAAGGTTTGCAACATGGTGATGAAGCGGGTGGCTTGTCTGGTGCGCCTGTTTTTGAAAAGAGCACAGCATGTCTTGCAGCATTTGCAAAGGTATTAAAAGGTCAAATCCCACTCATTGGTGTGGGTGGAATTTTGTCAGGCGAAGATGCTTTGGCGAAAAAAAATGCAGGCGCAACCCTTGTACAAGTTTATAGTGGCCTCATTTATACAGGACCTAAACTCGTAAAAGATTGTGTAGACGCACTTTAAGCCTATGACCACCATTGATATCTTTATTCTGATTGTCTTGCTCATTGGAGGGCTCAACGGTTTGCGTCAAGGATTAATTAAAGCCTTTGCGAACTTGGTAGGATGGATTTTTGCACTGATTGTTGCCGCAAAATATGCGTCCGTCTTAGCACCTTCGATGATCTCACTCAGTACAGATCCAGTGGTTCAGAAAATTGCGGCCTTTGCATTTATTGTATTGATCATCGTGGTTTTGACTTGGGTTGCAACTTATATACTGAATAGCGTTTTAAAGCGCCTTAAACTTGGACCGCTAAATCGTTTAGCTGGTGGTGTGTTTGGGGGCTTAAAAGGGCTGTTGGTGGTATTAATCACTATTCAGGGTGTAGGCCCGTGGGTTGAAAGCTCGCCGCATTGGAAACAATCGAAATTTATCCAGGTTTTGATGCCGTATGCACCGTGGGCAACACAATTGTCCAAGGATGCTGCAAATCAAGCCATGCATCATATTCAGTCTGAAGATGGCGCAAAGCCGGTGTCTTCAGAGCACGCCCCAGAAGCAACTCAAAAGAGTGGACGTGCTTCGGGTGAATCTACGAATAATCCTTTTTATTAATCCTAGCGGGTCTGCGAGGTTGCTATGTGTGGAGTTGTTGGTATAGCGGGTAAATCACCAGTTAACCAAATGTTGTTTGATGCATTAACGATGTTACAGCATCGTGGACAGGATGCAGCTGGGATCGTAACTTGCCATCAGGGCCGTTTATTCCTTCGTAAAGACACAGGTATGGTACGTGATGTTTTTCACACACGTCACATGCGTGCTTTACAAGGTAACTATGGTATTGGTCATGTGCGTTACCCAACAGCAGGTTCTTCGAGCAGTGCAGAAGCACAACCGTTTTATGTAAACTCACCTTATGGGATTACATTGGCGCATAACGGTAACTTGACCAATGCAGAAGAAATTCATGATGATTTGTTTACTACAGATCTACGCCACATGAATACTGATTCTGACTCAGAAGTGCTCCTCAACGTATTTGCACATGAATTGCAAAAGCGTGCCAAACTTTCACCTTCAGCTGAAGATGTTTTCCATGTTGTATCGCGCGTACATGAGCGTTGCAAAGGTGGTTATGCTGTTGTAGCAATGATTACAGGCCAAGGCTTAGTGGGCTTCCGTGATCCAAATGGTATTCGTCCATTGATTTATGGTTCACGCGAAACAGAGCAAGGTGTGGAATATATTATTGCTTCTGAATCTGTGGCAATTACAGCTTTAGGCTTCAAAGTTGAACGTGATATTGCACCAGGTGAAGCTATTTACATCACTGCTGATGGTGTAATGTCGATTAAGCAATGTGCTGCAGACCCAGAATATCGTCCTTGTATTTTTGAATATGTTTATTTTGCCCGCCCAGATGCAACCATTGATGGGATTTCGGTCTATAAAGCACGTTTGAAAATGGGTGAGAAACTTGCGCAAAAAATCTTGCGTGAATGGGGAGAAGAACACGATATTGATGTTGTGATTCCAATTCCAGATACTTCACGTACTTCAGCGCTTGAACTTGCCAATGTGCTTGGCGTGAAATTCCGCGAAGGCTTTATGAAGAACCGCTATATCGGTCGTACCTTCATTATGCCTGGTCAGCAATTGCGTAAAAAATCAGTACGTCAAAAGCTAAACCCAGTAGAGCTTGAGTTCCAAGACAAAAATGTTCTGTTGGTGGATGACTCGATTGTACGCGGTACAACGTGTAATGAAATTATTCAGATGGCGCGTGATGCGGGTGCGAAAAAAGTATTTTTTGCTTCAGCTGCACCAATGGTGAAATATCCAAACGTGTATGGTATTGATATGCCAGCAAAATCTGAACTTATTGCTTCAGAGCGTAGCGTCGAAGAAATTCGTGAAATTATCGAAGCTGACCGCTTAATTTTCCAAGATTTGGAAGATTTAAAGGCAGCAGTACGCACGACCAAAGTGCCAGAATTACAAGACTTTGATTGCTCAGTATTTGACGGTGTGTATGTTGCGGGTGGTATTAATGCCCAATACTTAGAGGCTTTAGAGAAAAAGCGTAATGACTCTGCTAAGGCTGATAAGAAAGATGCATATATCGATGTAAATATCGATGCAGCATCTGTCGATTTGACAGGTGTTCGTGAAGAATAATGGTTTGTAAAGCCTAAGAAAAAAGCGGGAATTTCCCGCTTTTTTCATTTATGATGAGCACAGAAAAGGCAATGTAATGATAGGAACTTGCATTGAGAAAAGTGGGCTATGCATTTATAAAAAATAAAAATATGTTTTGGCCAGCAACGTTTTGCTTGGTTGCTGTATTGCTGACCGTGGTGATCATTAATGCCATTGTTGGTCTTTTAATGTTTTATATCGATTATAGACAGCCCATCTATTGGCATGTGTTAAGTCCTTATCTTATTACGCTGGTAGTGACCATTATGGCGCTTTCAGTGATCTATGAGTTTTATATATTTAGAACGGGTGGCTATTCGCTGGCCAAACAATTGGGTGCTCGGCGCTTAAGTTTGGTTGAGAGTGTGCCTGAAGAAAGTATAGCGCTTAAAATTACCGAGCAACTTTCGGATATTTTTCTTATTGATACACCAGCTTTATATGTCTTGCCAAGTGAAGAGGGTGTAAATGCCTTAACGGCAGGTTTTTATCCTAAAGATACCGCCATTATTTTAACTTGGGGTGCGCTACAAAATTTAGATGAAGTTGAGCTTTATGGCTTATTAAGTCATGAGTTTAATAAAATTTTGTCTGGTGAAGCTGCAGAAAATACCCGCTTAAAAATTTTGTACAGTAGTCTGACAACTTTTAGTCAGTGGGGTAGTAAATTAGCCAAACGTGGTTTTTATCGTAATGGCTATATCCATGAAAATAAATTTGAAACGCTGTTTGTTTCTTTGGGTGCCATTATTTGGTTAATTGGTAGTTTAGGTGTACTCATTACGCGTTTAATTAAGTTTATGACTTTAGGTGGTCGTACTTATAAAAATGACCAAAAAACCAAACGCTTAATTCAAAATGATGCCAATATTCAAACCTTAATGCGTATTTATGTACATCATTCGGGTTCACAAATTCATAGTGAGTATGCTGAATCTATTTCTCACATGTGTTTTGCTAATGCTTTAAGTCCACAAAACTGGATGAATATTCATCCTAGTGTAGGGCAACGAATTTTTGAATTAAACCCAGGCATTATTCATGAGTTACAGTTGGAAAACCTGAAAAAACTGAAAAATCAGCCTTTATTTAATTTGTTCCGATCTTTAGAAGAATCTATGGTGGATTTTTCAATCCCTTGGAGTTCGCCACAGCCTTTGCCTTTATTAAGGCTTTCACCAATCAGTTTTGCTATTAAAGACGCAATTAAGCCTTTAAACCCTGAAATTCGTGATAACTGGAAGCGCCCAGAACTGATAGATCGTGCTTTACAAACCTCGACAGGCTCACGTGAAGTGATGGTGGCGATTTTAATGATTCGTCAATATCGTGAATTCATACCAGCAGAAGCAGAAGTGAGTCGTGCCATTGTCGATGCTTTATTAAACTTGGATGGTCGAGTGCATATCGCGATATTCCATGAAGCTTGTAAGAATATAGGGGGGGTGCCAGCCACAGTATCACGTCAATTTTTAATGAAATTGGCACGAATTATTCAAGAAGATGGTGAAATTGGATTACTCGATGCATTGTTGATTGAGCGGGTTAAATTTGAGTTAAATTTGATGCCTGTACATACACCTACGGCTTTGGAAGAGGTCAAGCCGTCCATTGTGCGTTTAATTGATGCATTATTGCACGTACAGCAAATTAATAGTGATAGTCAGCTTGAAGTTCGAGAGAAAATTTTAAAACGCATATTGAGCCAAACGGAGCTAGAGTTATATAGTGAAATTTCAGATGAGCCGATTGATTTGGCGGAAATTTTAAATGATATTTCGGGTCTGCAATTACGTGAACGCATCAGTATATTGGGGGTTGCTGAAGTTTGTTTATGGAATGATCGAATTATTACCCAAGATGAATTGGATGTTTTGGCGCTACTCTATTGGCGTTTAGGTTTTGAGTCAGCTGATGTGGTGGAGTTGATGCAGAAGAAAAATAGTTTAATGATTATTTAAAAAATAAAAATTTAGCCATGATGTTGAATTGAATACCCTAATAGAGGGCTGAGCATCCGAATCTGATTGTTATCAAAGTGCTTGCGCAATCATTAGGCCGAATACTTTAAAAAGTTCAGCAAAGCGAGCTTATTCTCGTTAGAATATCCAACCTGAAATAGGTGATGATGAAAAGATGATAGGGCATCAGCGTGACGTACTGGCTGCATTGGGAATGGATATTTGGATTCCCAAGGCTGAAGTGTGTCAGCCACATCAGTCAACACTTTGGCGTGATCAAGCACCAGCAGAAATCATCTCGGACACCGTATCCGAAATCATTGTACCTCATTTAGTTGCACGCTCTTCAGTTGTTATATCACCTAGTCCAGTATTGGTTCCTGCTCAGCAGGAAGCTGTAGTTGTTGCTGAGCCTGTCAAGCAGGCACCTGAACCAGAGATTGATGTTCGCCCGAGCTTAAATATAGATGCTTTTGTGGTTGAGGCATTAAATATGGCACATTGTGTGGTGCTTACAGATGCTGCCAATTTAACAGCAGAACAGCAATTGCTCTGGTCGAATATTCAACGTGCATTAGCTTCTGAGTTTTTAATGTTGCAATGGCCTTTTGCATGGCTTAAATTTCAAGATAGTCGTGGTGCGAGTTCGTACGTGCAAGGTTTTATCGATGGCATGCGTGAAGGCCATAAAAGCATCCTGTGCTTGGGTAAAATTCCTTATTTGGAATCTTCTGAGTGTATTGAGCTGGCATCATTACAAGAAATGTTAGATGAACCCAAATTAAAAAAACGCTTATGGCAGTTTATGCAAAGTAAGCCCAAGGACTTAGAATCATCATGAAGCAAAAAGTTGTTGTTTTTAGTCAAATCGATCAAAGCATTCTTTATCAACTACAACAACAATTTCAAGTGGTTCAAATATCACCCAAGCTAGGCGATGTTCAACAGCAAATTATAGAAGCAACGCGAGATGCGGATGGCATGATCGGGGCGGGAAGAATATTAAATGCCACGAATTTAAGCCAAGCGAAACAGCTAAAAGTAATTTCGAGTGTCAGCGTGGGCTATGATAATTATGACTTGGCATATTTAAATCAACAGCAAATTTGGTTGGCACATACCCCACATGTTTTAACAGAAACCACAGCAGATTTGGCTTTTACTTTATTGATGAGTGCTGCGCGTAAAGTAGCTTCTTTAGATGCATGGACCAAGCAGGGTTTATGGCAACGGACGGTGTCTGAAGCGCAATTTGGTGTTGATATCTACGGGAAAACATTAGGTATTATTGGTTTAGGGCATATTGGTGAGGCAATTGCACGTCGTGGCTTTCATGGTTTTAATATGAACGTGTTGTACCATAATCGCAGTGAAAATCCGTCACGTGCGAGTGCACTCAATGCTACATACTGTGATTTAAACAGCTTATTAAAACGTTCAGATTTTGTGGTGGTTGCGGTGGATTTAAATGCTGACTCGAAAGCACTGATTGGTGAAGCTGAGCTTGCGTTAATGCAATCACATGCTGTGCTGGTGAATATTGCACGGGGTTCAGTGGTGGATGAGCAAGCCTTGATTCATGCACTTAAAAATCGTCAAATATTTGCAGCAGGTTTGGATGTATATGCCAAAGAACCTTTGCAGCACTCTGAATTATTTGAGCTGGATAATGTGGTGACTTTACCGCATGTGGGTTCTGCAACGGCTGCTACGCGTAAGCGAATGGCTGATTTAGCCTATCAGAATTTGCTTGAAGCATTGGCAGGTCGACAGCCGACTTATGTTGTAAACCCGTTATACCAATAATAATTTTATAACACTTACTTAGAAAAATAGTCTATTTTCAATGTTATAGTCTTTTGCTTTCTGGGCTTTTGAGGGGTCAATTTTGAAACGTTTTTTGTTGGCGTGCGGTTTAATGACCCTTCCATGGGCAGTACAAGCACAGACTGTTGAATTTAATACAGCACCTGCGATGTCTGTACCTGATATTGGTGGCGGTATTGGCTTACTCGACCAACAAAAAGAAACTGAAATTGGCGAAAAAGTTTATCGTGAAGTGAATAAGCAAATGCCAGTTATGCATAATCCTTGGCTGGAAGATCGTTTATTAAGTACTTTTACCCACTTATTGAGTCAGACTAAACTCAACCAGCCTATTGGTTTGTTGGTTATTAATGATCCGCAAATCAATGCTTTTGCAGTGCCTGGTGGGTTATTTGCAATGAATGCGGGTCTGATTAATGCAGCTAAAAATATGGATGAAGTTGCTGGTGTAATGGCACATGAGATTGCTCATGTGAGCCAGCGCCATTATAGTCGCTCGCAAGAAGCGTTTAAGGGGCAGGGCTTCTTAACTTTGGCGGGTTTGCTGGTGGGTGCATTGGTTGCGTCTAAAGCAGATAGTGATGTCGGGACGGCAGTTATGCTGGGTTCGCAGGCGGCCATTATGGATAAGCAACTCAGCTATAGCCGTAATCAGGAGCGCGAAGCTGATCGAATTGGCATGCAATATATGTATGCTGCTGGTTATAATCCGCAAAGCATGGCAGATTTTTTTGAAGTGATGAACCGCGCGTCTTCGCGGGTCAGTTTTTTACCAGATTTTTGGTTTACCCATCCTTTAACTTCTGAGCGAATGAGCGAGGCACGCCTTCGTGCAAATCAATTGCCTGCGGTTAAACCGAATTTGCTGGATGAAGAATTCGACATTATTAAGTGGTACACGCGTGTATTGTCTCATCAAGTGACAGAACAACAGTTGCAAACTGCGGTTAACCAAAATAAATTCGCGGGTCAGTTGGCAATGGCAGCTTATCAAATTCAACAAGGGGATTATAAGCTTGCACAGCAGGCCTTAGATGCAGCCAAAAAGCAGAAAAAATCGCATGTATTAATGACCTTGCTACAAACGGATGTGTATTTGGGGCGAGATAAATTAGACGATGCACAGCGGATGATTCAAAGTGCCGCCGTGATCATGCCAGAGAATCGAGCTTTAAATTATAAATATGCGGAAGTATTGATTAGACAAAATAAGATATCGGAAGCACAAGCAATTGTGATGCGGTTTTTACGTGCCAATACGCGTGATCTGAGTGGTTGGCGTTTAATGCAAAACTCTGCCAATGTGAATAATGAGGATCGATATAAAGCGGTAAATGTTTTACGTTATCGTGCAGAAGTTGAGTTTTGGTCTGGTTATGAAGAAAATGCAATTAAGTCACTCATTCATGCGCATCGCTTAGCCAAAGACAATAAATCTTTAGTGGCAACGGTCAAAGTTCGTTTAACTGAAATGCAAAAAGCAAGAATGCTTAAAATTTAACAATTAGAAGGCTAATTATAATTAAAAAAGAGGTCGATATGATCCGTGGGCAATGTTTATGTGGTGCGGTGCAGTATCAGGTTCATCGAGAAATTGAGATGAGTATTTTGTGTTTCTGTCAGGATTGTCGGCAGGCACAGGGTTCGGTATTTGCATGGAATAGCCCGATCCCAAAACAGAATTTCCAGTTGCTTCAAGGTGCAGATTTTCTGAAAGAATATTTTCATACGCACCAAAAAGCACGGGTATTTTGTATGAATTGTGCGAGTCCAATTTATTCTTATCGTTTGGATTTACCTGACATTTTGCGTTTGAGATTGGGCACAGTGACCGAGGGCGATATTCCTGCACCTATAGAGTTCGCATATACGGAAAATCAACCGCATTTCTTATGTGTTACTGCTGAATAAATGAATATCCTTTGCTTTGATGCTACAATATTTTTTTAATATTATTTTGATAAAGATTCTACTTCATGAAAAAAATTGTAGCTTTGGCCTGTGTAGTGCTTGGTAGTTTTTCTGTAGTTCAGGCTGCTAGTGTTGAGCAATATGTCATGGCGGTAGAAAAAATTAATGAGAATTATAAAAAGGATACGCGTAATTTTTTTGTGACTTTAGATCCAATGCAACGTGGCTTTAGTGCAGCACAGCAAGAGAAATTTTGTGGCATTGTTGCGCAATATGTTCAGGACTTATATGTGGCTGCCGATAAAAACCGTTCAGCTTTAGATCCAAAGTATGCAAATTTGACCAAGCAAGATGTAAATCTGCAGGTATTAAGCGCTAAAGAAATGCAGATGTTGAAGCAATATAATGTGCAGTGTACTTTAAATTAAATGTTGTGGTGAAGGGTTGTACTGGTTTTATTTAGGCATGTTGTATGCAATAGATAGGAAGAATTTTTTTAGAGTTATTTTATTACAGAATATTAAAATAGACGTATTTTAATATAAATTACTTATGAACTGGCTTTTAATTAAAAGACAGTTCAACAGTAAAGAAATAGAATCAGATTGGGAAATTACGCAAGTTTTGCTTTAATTTTTGCAGAAACTTGAGAAGGATCGGCGCGTCCGGCTATGAGCGGACGCAGAGAGTTCATCACCTTACCCATATCTTTCATGCTAGTAGCTTCTTGCGCAGCTATTGTTTGCGCAATAATGGAATCAAGTTCTTCCTCAGTCATAGCTTCTGGTAGAAATTGAGATAAAACCTCAAGTTCGGCTTGTTCCTTACTAGCTAAATCTTCTCGACCAGCGCCACTAAAGGCTTTGATCGATTCTTTACGTTGTTTTATTTGCTTTTCAATGACCGCAAGAACTTGAGTATCGTCAAGCTCTTTGCGCTCATCGACTTCAATTTGCTTGATTGCTGCCTGTAGACTACGTATTACCGTTAACTTATCCATTTCTTTAGCACGCATAGTTGCTTTTAAAACTTCAGTTATTTGGTTTTTTAAAGTAGTCATTTATCTTGTCCAGGTTAGTCAATCAATCACAAATTAATCTTAGTAAAGGCGAGTCGTACGTACTGATTCACGCGCCAATTTCTTTTGGTAGCGTTTAACAGCAGCAGCTTTTTTACGTTTACGTTCTTGAGTAGGTTTTTCGTAGAATTCGCGTTTACGAACGTCAGCAAGAACACCTGCTTTTTCGCATGAACGTTTGAAACGACGGATAGCTACGTCTACTGGTTCGCCTTCTTTCAATTTAACTTGTGGCATGAAGAATCCTCATTAAGTTATGGATAAGATCTAGGCAGAATTGCCTTCGATCACAAGTGAAGGTCAGTATTTTACTCATTTACATCTCATACCACAAGTCTATAATAGGTTTCGCAATAGAATTGATACAGGTTATAGGCAGTTTAATGATCGTTTTAGGCTTAGAAACATCTTGTGATGAAACAGGACTCGCATTGTATGACAGCGAGTTGGGTTTACGCGGGCAAGTCTTATATAGCCAAATTAAACTGCATGCAGAATACGGCGGCGTGGTACCAGAGCTGGCTTCGCGTGACCATGTGCGTAAGTTAATTCCACTTTTAACGCAGTTGCTTGCAGACAGCGATATTAAAAAATCTGAAATTGATGCCATCGCATATACCCGTGGTCCGGGTTTAATGGGTGCATTGATGACAGGTGCACTATTTGGTCGTACTTTAGCCTTCGCTTTAAATAAACCTGCTATTGGTGTGCATCACATGGAAGGTCACATGTTGGCGCCATTGTTGTCAGAAACACCTCCAGAGTTTCCATTTGTAGCGCTATTGGTTTCGGGTGGTCATTCACAGCTAATGGCTGCATACGGCATTGGTCAATATGAGTTACTTGGTGAATCCATTGATGACGCGGCAGGCGAAGCGTTTGACAAAGTCGCGAAAATGATGGGCTTGCCGTACCCAGGTGGGCCAAATATTTCTAGATTGGCAGAGCAAGGCGATCCAAATGCGTTTGCATTTCCACGTCCAATGTTGCATCAAGGTTTGGAATTTTCATTTAGTGGCTTAAAAACAGCCGTATCGGTACAAATGAAAAAAATAGGCGATGAAAACCGCGATGCGGATATTGCTGCAAGTTTCCAAGAAGCAATTGTAGATACTTTAGTAAAAAAATCCGTGAAGGCGCTGAAACAAACAGGTTTAAAACGTTTGGTTATAGCGGGTGGTGTGAGTGCTAATAAACGCTTACGTGAACGTTTAGAAGCAGATTTAGCCAAAATTCGTGCATCGGTTTATTATGCAGAACCTGCATTGTGTACAGATAATGGCGCAATGATTGCTTTTGCAGGTTATCAGCGTTTAAAAGCTGGTCAGCATGATGGTTTGTCTGTTACGACGACACCACGCTGGCCGATGACTGAGTTAACTAATCCTACTGAACTTTAATAGACAGTTCAAATGTTCAAAAAGAGGCCAAGTGCCTCTTTTTTTGTGCTTGGAAATAACAAAATACATCTATTTATTCATATCACTTAAGGCAATATGAATAAAGCTAGTCCTTAAAATATTCAAAATAAATATAAAAATGTATGCGTGCTATATAAGCAATGCCTGCAAATAATGAAAAGTAGAGAGCAAAAAATGATAAATCAGCATAATCCTGCATGGTCATTGGCCATACCTGTTGCCAGGCTTTGTACATTTGGCCATTTTTGCAACCTATTTATTTTTTAGTTTCGTGCCTTAAATAGGTGTTTTGTCCGCGATAATAATTTCAGTTGAGTTGGCACACAATGACCACGCATTGTGCAAGCGAATTTATTTTTAAGGTTATTTTTGGGATGTTCGATCTTTAATATTCAAAAAAGTTTCATGAGGTTGTCATGAATTCTACATTTACCATGCTTATTCTTTGCACCTAATGTATTGAATGTAGAATAAAAAATGAAACAGATAAGTTTGAGCTTAACGATATGTGGGGCACTTTTTTTAACAGCATGTGGTAGTTCTAAAGATGAAAATGTGCCAAGCACTGTTGTGCAGTCTGAGCAGACATTAACTTTTGGAAATGCTACCTGTTGGTTGGGTGGAACTGAAAAACGTAGCGGTATAGATAAAAATAATAATGCTGTACTCGATGACAATGAAGTTGAAAAAACTGAAACGATTTGTTTGAGCAAGAATGTCTTTGCCAATGGTATTCGTCTTGATTATGAAGTCATGGACAATTTAAAAGGGATAGCCGATGGGGCTAAAGCAGGCAATAATTTAGAAGTGCGACGTGGTGGTTTTGGTTCAGATATGGTGGCACATCCAAGCAACAAAAATCAGTTTTATGCTTTGACTGACCGTGGCCCAAATGCCGATTACAACCTAAATAAAGACAATGGCAAAATGTTTCCAGACCCTACTTATGTACCACGTATTGGGTTATTTGAAGTACAAGGAAATGGTAAAGTCACTAAGCTTAAAGAAATTTTGTTGAAAGACCGTAACGGGAGCAATATTTCAGGCTTACCTAATGCAAATTTTGGTTCAACCAAAGAAGCTGCTTACGATATTTATGGCAAATTATTGGCCAAACAAAGCGATGAATATGGCTTAGACCCTGAAGGCTTAGTCGCACTCAAAGATGGTACTTTTTGGGTCAGTGATGAATATGGCCCACATATTATTCACTATAGTTCGGAAGGGGTTGAACTCGATCGAATTAACGCCTTTGAGCAAGATAGTCGACGTACGGGAGGGTATTTGTTGCCTGCAGAGTTTGCGAATCGTCGACCAAACCGTGGCATGGAAGGGCTAACAATCACTCCAGATGGTAAAACCTTGGTTGGAATTATGCAGTCAACGATGGATAACCCCACTTCTGCCGTCAATAAATCAGATCTGACACGTATTGTGACCATTGATTTGGCCACAAAGAAAGTGAAACAGTATCTGTATAAACAAGAAGGTGGGGCATTGGCGTATTCCAACTCTGCCATTACAGCCTTAAGTAATACTTCATTCTTGGTTTTAGAACGAGATGGTGATTTTTATAAAGATAATACTCAGGCTTTTAAACGGGTATATAAAATCGATTTACGCAGTGCAACTGAATTAGAAAGTGTTACTGAAACAGCTCAATTCAAACAGGATGCAAAACTTGGGTTGAGTATTGATGGTTTGACCCTCGAGCAATATGTATTGGCCAAAGGTTGGGATGGATTAAAAGGTTTGGGAATATTGCCAGCCAGTAAAACACTGGTGCTCGATATGATTGAGAAAGTGAAATTTCCACATGATAAAATGGAAGGCTTATGGTTGATTGATCAGCAACGTTTGGGGTTAATCAATGATGATGATTTTTCGCTGTGGGTGACAAATGGTGTGTTGGAGCAAAAATATTTAGATAAAAATAAAAGTGTGATTGATGGCAATACCTTGTACATCATTGACGGTTTAGACCTAAAGCCAGTCCCATAAGTAGTTTGAGTAAGGTCACAGGCTTTTTTTAATAGTATTTTATATATTGCTCCAGTGCATGTACCTTTAAATATGTTTTAACAGCTATTTTACTGTCGTTATCACTGAAGAATAGAATAAAGCCATCAAAGATTGATGGCTTTATGCTTTAGATTTGCTTTGGCGGTGTAATTAAAGTGCTTTGAGTTGCTGAGAACCAATCCAATGTTTCGAAAATTGATAAGCTGAACGTCCAGAGCGTTGCCCACGGCTTTGGCACCAACGTAAAGATTCAGCACGTGCCAGCTCGGTCATTGGCATATTGGCTTTTGCTAAGTAATGTTCCACAATTTCTAAATAGAGATTTTGATCCATTGGGTAAAATGACAACCACATGCCAAAACGGTCAGACAACGAGATTTTCTCTTCTACAGCTTCTTGTGGATGTAATTCATGATGCTGAGGGACATCTGCTTTCATAACAGGTGTATTTTCATGCATAAATTCAGGCAATAAATGACGGCGATTACTGGTAGCATAAATAATAAAATTGTTTGAGCCAGATTGAAGCGAACCATCTAACACACTTTTTAAGCTGCGGTAATTTTCATCTTCAGCGTTAAACGCCAAATCATCACAATACACAATAAATTTTTCAGGACGGCCTGCGATAATTTTTTGAATTTCGGGTAGTTCAGATAAATCATCACGTTCAATTTCAATTAAACGTAACCCGTCCGCTTCATAGGCGGTTAAAAGTGCACGAACAATAGAGGATTTTCCTGTACCACGTGAGCCCGTGAGCAAAACATCATTGGCAGGGAGACCATTTAAAAACTGTAAGGTATTTTGAATGACTTTTTCTTTTTGACGTTCAATGCCTTTTAAATCGTCTAAATAGATTTTTTTCGCTTGTTGAATAGGCTTGAGCTGGTGGTTTTGCCATTTGTAGGCTGCCGTAGAAAAGTCAGGGGCTTGTTTAAGTTCTGGTAAGCTTTGTTGTAGTTGCAAAAGAACTGTAGAGAGGGAAGCGAGGATATTGTCAGGTAAATCAAGAGTTGCCATGAATATTCAACTAGTTAATAAGTGATGAATAGAAGTCGGTATAGTTTAACAATGTATAGGAATTCGACAATAAATGCCAAACAAAGCAAAGCTTTGACCATTGAAATCATGTGAAAAGTTTGTAACAGTGAGCTATAGGTCAACCTATAGTTAGAATAATTCAAGTAATGAGGGTGCGATATGCTGTTTAAAGACTTTACCAGTGAGATTAATCCGCATCAGGCATACCGTATTAAGAAGTTAAAACGTCAGCTAGAAACAGCTGAAAGCTATGAAGCATGGAAAAGTATAGCGCTCAAAATAGATGAAGAATCGGGCGCCCAAGAATGGAAGTTAGACAATTGCTCACCGTACTTTGATGCAGAAATTATTACACATCGTTTGGCGATGTTAAGACGTTATCGTCAGCAAAAACGTACGCAAGATTTGATGTATATTTTGCGTGAAGGCTTAAGTTATGACATTGCCAATATTGCGCATCCTTTATTATTTACTGTGGCTTATGTTGGCACCAAAAAAATTATTGAAGACTATATTGAAGAAGTGAGCCAAGGTTTAGCGTTTATTGCCTCTGAGTCATGTAGCTGTTTAAGCAATGCGGAAAAATTAGCTTTCTTTAAGCATTGCCAAGTTGCTTATGGTCAACCTGCCATGATGTTTTCAGGTGGGGCAACATTAGGTTTATTTCATACAGGTGTATGTAAGGCACTCATTGCGCAAGATTTGATGCCAAAAGTGTTGTCTGGTTCGAGTGCTGGCGCAATTATGACAGCCATGTTGGGTGTGTCAAAACCAGCTGAATTTACTGAAATTCTGAAAGGGCAAAATTTTTATAGCGAAGCTTTTCACTTTCGCAAAATTTCAGACTTGCTGAAGGGCAATGGAGGCTTGGCTGATGTGAAATATCTCAAGAATTTCTTAATTGAAAACTTGGGAAATTTAACCTTTGCTGAAGCCAAAGAACGTTCAGGCTTAGACATTAATATTGCTGTGGCGCCCTATGATGCTTCGCAAGATGCACGGATTATGAATGCCTATACCTCACCTGATCTTTTGGTGTGGAGTGCAGTGTTGGCTTCTTGTGCTGTGCCTGTGCTGTTTCCACCCGTACGTTTAACCAGTAAGCGTTACGATGGTGAATATACGCCGTATATGGCCTCTACACGGTGGGTGGATGGCAGTGTGCGCAGTGATTTTCCACAAGAGAAAATGGCGCGCCTATATAATATTAACTACAGTATTGCCAGTCAGGTTAATCCACATATTGTGCCGTTTATGCAGGATGATATTGCACGCTTTCGTAAAGATATTATTAGCTGGCCAGAACGGATTGTACGCCGTCAAGGGAAGGTGATTGCAAAAGGGGTAATGGACTTTGCCCGTGAACGTGTAGATAAAGTACCGCCTGTACGACGTTTGCTTGATCATGGTTATGGGGTAGTCGATCAGCGCTATTATGGCGATGTTAATATTGTGGGGAAATACAGCTTGCGTCACTATAGCTACATGCTACAAAACCCACGTCCATATTTATTTAAAACCTTACAACAAGAAGGTGAACGGGCGACATGGCCTAAAATTTCCTTAATTGAAACACATGCAAGGGTAGGTAAAACCATTCAGCATTGCTTGGAGCTTTTAAATTATCAACATGCCGTCACAGATGCGACCAAATCTACAGATCTTGAAAAGATTCAATAGCCTTGCGCTGGAGCAATATCATTTTGAATCTAAAGCGAAGCCACGTAGCCAGTCTTATGGACGGCATGTGTATCGCTTAAATACACAAGATATTGCTCATGATGATGTCTTTTGGTTAAAGGCACAGCAAAAAACAGGAGCTACATTTGCCTTACAAGGCTTTGAACAAGAATTAAACTGTTATCGCTCTTTGCAAGAACAGCAAGCTGATTTTATTTTGCCTGTACAGATTTTATCGAATATTACCATTCCGAAGACAGATTTATATTTTGATACTGCACTGATTTTGCCAGAAGCCAGTGCATTTTTTGAGGTAGAGCCTCATTTATTGCATCCAGAGCAAGTGAAACATCATTTGTGGCAGGCTATTAGTGTAATGGAACAGTTGAATCAATGTGGTTGGATTCATGGTGATTTAAAATCTACGCATTTTATGCAGTATCAACAGCGTGTGTGTTTAATTGATCTTGAGCAGGCACAGCCTTTACAGCAACAAAGCCATACACTCAATGCCACGCCACGCTATATGGCACCCGAATTATTTCATGCAGAAGCGAAAAGTATTCAAACTGATCTATATGCATTGGGCATTATTTTTTATGAATGGCTAACAGGCCAACGGTTAGTGGCAACAGACTATGAAGATTGGGCTTATTTGCACTGCCAACGATTAAAAATTGATTTACCTGTGAATTTTTTAAGATATTTACCACTGCTTGAAGCTATGTTGGCGAAGCATAAGTCGCAAAGAATGCATGATTTTTCACAATTAAAAAGGTGCTTAATGACTGAGATTGCATAATAAAAACACATCTTACTATTTTTTGTTTTTTATTTAAGCAAATGAGCGAGTTTTTTATAAAAAGCGCTTGTCATGCACAGATGATCGCTATAGTATACAAACCCATTGGGGACGTGGCGAAATTGGTAGACGCACTGGATTTAGGTTCCAGCGCCGCAAGGTGTGAGAGTTCGAGTCTCTCCGTCCCCACCACTTAATTGATTAATGATAGATTAGTCATTAGGTTACAGAGGATTGGTGTAATGGTAGCATGACGGTCTCCAAAACCGTTCGTCAAGGTTCGAATCCTTGATCCTCTGCCAAGTTTTAAAAAAGTCTAACTGCGAGTTAGCACCCTTGATGGGGACGTGGCGAAATTGGTAGACGCACTGGATTTAGGTTCCAGCGCCGCAAGGTGTGAGAGTTCGAGTCTCTCCGTCCCCACCATCAAATTTAAGAGCAAGGCATAGACCTTGCTTTTTTATTGCCTGAAATTTGGGGTTTGAGATAAAAGATTTTCGGTTGGGTAGGGTAGAAAAAATAAAATGAGTTAATTGCTGTTTTTATGACAAAAAAGCGATTGATTGATTAGAAAATGGCTTGTCATCAACGGTCTATCTCTATAATATACCCAGCCATTGGGGACGTGGCGAAATTGGTAGACGCACTGGATTTAGGTTCCAGCGCCGCAAGGTGTGAGAGTTCGAGTCTCTCCGTCCCCACCAAGATACAGAAGGCAAGATGAGATAATCATCTTGCCTTTTTTAATGCCGATTTTTTGTAGTTGTGCATTTTAAAAGCTGAGATATGTATTGAGTTGAGTATAAATATTTATAAAAAAGCTTTGATGTTAAATCAGGCTATATTTGAAAGTGTTTACGGACTTAACAAACTTCGGCAATAGAAAAATATCTATGATTAGCCAAATAGCAACGAATACGATTGCAGGTGAAAAGGCTAAACATGAATAAGAAAGAATAATAAATAGAATACCGCTTATATTTTTTAAGTAAAAAACAGCTTTTAACTACATTTATATCCGTTGATTATTTTATTTAAATCGTTTAATTGAGAATTATTATCAATATTTCGTTTTTTAACGAATTAAAGTTTACAACCTAGGTATGAGTCTAAGCTTTTTAATTTCGCATAACAGCTATTATGTTTAATAAAGAAGTAAAATAGGTATAACTTCTACTATGTCATGATCATTTTATTAATAATAGAAATTGAGTAGCATGAAAAATTTATATGAATTAAAGAATAAAATTCAAGAAAAGACATTAAATTTGGTTACGCAGAGAAATGGATCTTCCGTGTATCGGTAATCCTCCCATAAATAACCGAAGTTAAAAGTAGAGGTTAAGCAGCCATTAGAGGTGGCTTTCCTTTGTTAGCTTGATGTGGTCTTTCATGGTTGTAATGCCACAACCAGTTTGTTGCATAATCTTGTACTTCATCCAAAGTATCAAATAAATGCTTGCTCAGCCAACTATAACGTATGGTCCGATTATAGCGTTCAATATACGCATTCTGCTGTGGCTTACCCGGTTGAATATATTCAATACGAATACCGTGCTCAGTAGCCCAGCGCACAAATTCGTGACTGATAAATTCGGGACCATTATCGCATCGGATCACTAACGGTTTTTCTCTCCACTCCAGCAATTGATTCAACGTACGAATAACCCTGATTGTGGGCAATGAGAACCCTGCTTCAATGGCTAGGCCTTCGCGGCGGTAATCATCAATCACATTCAATAATCGAAACTTGCGACCATCGGAAAGCTGATCATGCATAAAATCTAATGACCAAACCTGATTTTCTCGGATTGGTTCTTTCAATGGTTCAGGCGCATGCCGTTTTAGTCTTCTTCTCGGTTTAATACGCAGATTCAGTGCCAACTCACAGTAAATGCGGTAAACCCGCTTGTGATTCCAGCAGCAACTCTCAACATGCCGTAAATACGAGAAGCACAAACCAAAGCCCCAATCGGAATTTTCCTCAGTGAGTTCAATGAGCTGTTCAGCAATGAGTGCATTGTCATCGCTGAGTTTGGCTTGATAGCGGTAGCAGGTTTCACTAATGCCAAATGCTTTACAAGCCAAACGAATACTAATGGCATGCTGGGCAACTGCCTGTTGTGCCATCTTACGCCGGCAAGATGGCTTTACCCTTGCGCAGCAGTGCTGCTCATTGCCATCGCTTCCTGGATGATTTCGGCCTTTAATCGCTCTTCCGCATACATCTTTTTAAGTCTGGTATTTTCGGCTTCTAGCTCTTTCAGTCGAGCCATTAATGATGTATCCATACCACCATATTTGGCACGCCATTTATAAAAGGTAGCATTACTCATGCCGTGTTCACGGCAAAGGGTCGCTACAGGTGTGCCAGATTCTGCCTGTTTCAAGATGGACATGATCTGACTATCAGTAAATTTAGATGTTTTCATGCAGAATCTCCTGCTCGTATCTTAAGAGAAAATTCTACTTTTAGATCCTATTATTTTTAGGGGGGATTACCTATCAAGGGCAATTTTTTCAAGAAAAAGTTTTTATCAAAATAGCAAAAAACCGAGAGGCCAACGATCGTTACTGTGAAATTTTAGAAGCTCTCAAAAATTTCGCATTAACGCCAAAGGTATTAAATAAATTTGAATGGGATGGTTCTTCTGTCCTTGTCATGAGTGCTATAGAGGGAACTCAATTCGATCAAATATTTAAGAATTGTACGCGGGACCAGAAAATATATTTTTTTAAAGCCGCGGGCAGATCTTTAGGGGAACTTCATCGGGAAATTCCAGAGACTTTCTTATTTAATATGAGATTCTGGCAAGATAGAGATGGCTTATCAACACAGCGGATATTATGGAGTCAACAGTTAGAATTAATGATCTCTAAATGGATGTCACGCGTGAATCCATTATCATTAGATTATCATGAGTTTAGCTATCAATTAAATGAGTTACTCAAATACAGTAAAGCCTTATCCGAACCTTCACAGCTTACTTTATTACACTGTGACTATATTGGCCGAAATATCCTAGTAGACAGTAAAAATCAGATCTCGGGTGTTATAGACTTTGATGCTGCTCGTATTGGGGATGCTGTCTATGATTTAGCGAAGATTGTATGGGTAGAAATAGATTTCTCTGATCTTGAATTACGGAATGCTTTTTTAGATGGCTGGGGATGTACGTATAAGCAGAGAGTGCCTAAAGTGAATTTTCTATTCTATGTGGGCATACAATGCCTTGCGGCGATTGCTTGGACAGATAGAAATCCGTCCTCTGATGGGACTAATACTATTTTTCGCGCTTCCGCAATTCGGACGCTGAGCGTTGTGTTAAAGGAGCTAGCAGCACTTTGACTGAATTTACACGGTCATTTCGTATAATCGCCATTACTTTAAATGGGAATAAAATTTAATTTAAGAACTGTATATAATTTATGAATTAATATTTATAAAGAATTTAATTTAATACGCGTTAGAAAATCTTCAAGATTATTAATAATAAATGAAAATTTAGAAGTTTTACTTTTTCAATTTTTTCATGAAAATGATGCTTTAGCTGGGCAGAAATACTGGGCTACTGTTGGTGGGGGAGTTGAAAATTGAGAAACTTTTGAGCAAGCTGCTTGTAGAGAATTATATGAAGAAACAGGTATAGTTCGAGATGATGTAGGAATATGTGTTGATACACGAAATTTTGAAATGCTATTACCTAGTTCTGAAATAGTAATTTCTAATGAAAGATTTTTTGTGATTTTCGTTAAAGATGATGAGATTAAGACTAATAACTGGAGTGATCACGAAAAAAAAGTTATTAGTAAAAGTAATTGGTGGAAATTAGAAGACTTAAGAGAAACCAGTGAAACTGTTTTTCCAAATGATATTCCAAATATTCTTTTTAGAAGTTTTCCACAAATATTCAAAAATTAAGATTTTCTAAAATTAACATAATACACGTTATACGCAATTCTTGAATTTTATTAATAGGTATCAGTATCTTAGTTAAATTTGTTTCTGTAAACAGCTTACGGGAAAGGATTTTTTATGATGATTCATGGATGGCACCTGTTTTTTGATCTACGTTCCATAGTTTTATTTCAGCCTAAGGCAGAAAAATGTCTAAGTATTTATTTTTAAGCTTAGGTTTAGATTTAAGCTTGTTTGATTTAGCATCTAATGAAAAGGGTAGCATATACCATGTACGCCTGCTAAATAGAAAAAAGCTTGGAATAATCCAAGCTTAATAAAGAATAAAAAAAATTGGGCTGATCAAACTTTCCTTATTTGATTGAGCTGTTGATGCAACTTAAAAATGGTTGAGCGAGCTTTAAGTGCGATTTAGGCCTTAAGATGATCCTCAAATTCTTCACCTAATTGCATTGCTAAAGCATTTCCTGCAAGTTCATAAGTCACTAAACCATATTCTTTTTTGAAACTGAAAGTAAAACCACGACCATCGGCCAAGTTACGTACGTTGTAGCCGAGTTTTTCTAACCATAGACGGAAGGCGATTAGATTTTTTGCTTTAACCACTTTTTTCACAAGCGAACTCCATATTCATCTTAAAAATATTAATAGGGACATCCAAATCATTTTTAAAGGTCTGTTGACTTAGTTTTATATAAAATATTTTATTTTGAATATTTTTTCATCGAATAATGTGTTTTTGGCATTAGAGGAATTAAACAAATCCTTCATATTTTTAGATATTTTAATCATGTAACTAAATATATTAAGTTTAACTAAAAAGTTTAAGTGCGCAGAATTTCTATGGTCTAGTGTGCTGTCTTGGGTCTGCAAACATAAATGTAATTATGAATCCTTTGTAGCGTAGAAGAGTCTAACTTAGCAGGATAAATGCGCCTTACTAATTGCTTGGAACGGATATGTCAATTTAGGTGGAACCAAGTAGGCCAGTATAGTTGTATAGGCAATGATACTTTATTCAGCATTGAGCCATACAAAACTGTATGGATTGAGTGGGAAGCCATTATACTTCACTACTATTTAGATCCATGTGTATATGAGAGCAGAAATGAGTACAGCCACAATTGAAAGTCAGGTAAAAGCACAGATTGAAGCGATGCAACAGCAAGGCCTTCAAGCTGTAGCGGTTATGTTAGGACATGAAGATTGGCTGGTATTTTCAACTGAATCAACTGTTGCTTATACGCCATTTGGCAGTGCACGTCGTTACCAGCCTGCATTAAGCGGTTTATTGTTAGTACGTGTAGATGAAATGCATGCCATGCGCGTAGTGACACAAGCAGACTTAGACTTGTACACACAAAACAATCAGATTTTATAAGTACTTACCAAGCACAGCGTGCTCTGAATTTTTTTCAAATTACGCTGTGTCGATGGGCTTGACCCAACTGAAGTAAAGTTAAAGCTGGTGAAGATGATTGCTCACAATCATTATTTAAAAGTTATCTTTTAATTCCCTTAAACGCTGAAATTCTTCAATACTCTCTGCTCTTAAAAATGGATTAGTTTCTAACTCTATGTCAATACGGCTAGGCAGTGTGCATTCACCAAGCATCCGTTTACGTTTTACATCTTCGGCACGCTGCTGAATGGCCATATTGTTTGGCTCGACATGCAAAGCAAATTGCGCATTTGAAAGGGTATATTCATGTGTGCAATAGACTTCTGTTCGTGGTGGCAGGGCAGCCAAGCGAGATAATGAGTGAAACATTTGCTGATGCGTGCCTTCAAAAACGCGACCACACCCCATGGCAAATAGCGTGTCACCACAAAATACCGCATCAAGCGCATCGATAAAATAGACAATATGACCTAAGGTATGCCCAGGTACTGCAAAAATTTCGATCTTCAAATCATGAAATTCAATAACTTGTTCATGCATGAGCGCATTAGAAATAAATGGAATTTTGGACAACTCTTCGCGTGGGCCAAATACTGGAATCGAACGCGTTGCAACCAGTTCAGGCACACCGCCAATATGGTCTTTATGCCAATGTGTTAACCAAATTTGTGCCAACTTAAGTTGATGTAATTGACAGTATTCTTCAACCAAATGAGCTTCTGTTGGGTCTATAGCCACAACTTCTGCGCTGTCTTGATGCTCAAGCAACCATATATAGTTTTGTAATTGATTTTTAACGTCGATACAGTGAATTTTATAAGTCATTTATCGGGTCGAAGAATAAAAGAGATGCTTTAACATAGCATGTTTTTAGCAACGACTTGTGTGCGGATTTGCGCTAAAAATACATAATTTTTTTGCAATACACATTGAATGTAGAGGCGATAGTTCTAAAATAGCGAGTCATTTATAACCAGTAAAATTACATGAGTATTTCCTACCGTGAAGACATTGACGGACTACGCGCATTAGCCGTGAGTTTAGTGATTTTTAATCATATTGGTCTGTCTTTATTTTCGGGGGGTATATTGGGGTTGATGTCTTTTTTGTGATTTCTGGGTATTTAATTACGGCTATTTTGCTCAAAGATAGTCTACAGCATCAGTTTAGTATCAGCAGTTTTTATAAAAAACGTATTATACGGTTAGCACCTGCGTTGCTCAGTATGTTGCTGGTAGTGACGTTGATCAGTTGTATGCTGATGTTACCGCATGAACTGGAAAAATATTTTAAAAGTCTGAATTACGCCATTTTCTTTATGGCCAATGTGTTTATGCGTGAAGAAGTGGGGGATTATTTTAGTCAGAACACCGATCAAATTCCGCTTTTACACTTATGGTCCTTAGGCGTAGAAGAGCAGTTTTATATTTTTTGGCCTTTGTGTTTATTGTTTTTACTCAAACATGTTCCTATAAAATGGATGTCAGTGCTTGTCCTGAGTCTGATTGTATTACTGATTATAAATGCTGAAATGGCAATGCAACAGAATATCGCCAAAGCCTATTTTGCGATGCCAGTTCGAGCGTTTGAGCTGTTGGTTGGCGCATTGGTTTGTTTTTCACCCAAACATGTATTGCAAGACAAATGGGCAAGCTATTTAGTTTGGTTAGGTTTGATCACCATTTTAGTGTCGGCAGTTTGCATGGGGCATAGCACCCATTTTCCTGGTTTAATGGCCCTTATTCCATGCATGGCAACAGCACTGATTGTTTATGCAGGCGGACAGACAGCGCATGCAAATCCTTTGCTAGTACATAAATGGAGTACATGGATCGGCAAAATTTCTTATCCGATGTATTTATGGCATTGGCCACTCATCGTATTTTTAAATATTTATTTATTAAGTTTAAATGTACTCAATCAAGTGCTGATTGTATTGAGTACCGTGCTGTTGGCCTATGCGAGCTATCGTTGGATTGAGCTGCCTTGTCGTCGTTTTAGTCGGACATCAAGTACAAAAGTTATCCTGATTGGCTTTTTAATTCCAGCGCTAACCATTACCGCAAGTGCTCATTTAGTTGAGATAGAAAATGGCTTTCCAAACCGATTTGAAGCCAGTGTTCAACAACATTCGGATGGCTTGATTAGCTATGCGCATGAGATCCGTGGTATCTGCCACAATGGCCTAGCACCAAACCAATTAGCGCCTACACAAAAGTGTATATTGGGTGTAGATAAGCCACAGATTGATTTTATGTTGATTGGTGACTCACATGCCAATCATTTTACAGGCATGTTAGATGTATGGGCTAAAGATGCGGGCTTACGAGGTTATGATGCAACACAGGACACCACAATCTTTTTGCCTCACGTGGATTTATATATTCCAACTAAAGCTGGATTCACTCTAGACACGAAATTTAGAGCACGTAATGATGCACTCATTGATTATTTGCAGACACATCACTTTAATCAAATTGTTTTAGCCGGCTATTTTGAAAATTACTTACGTACCTATCGACTGAATAATTTGCCACAAGCCAGCTCAGCGCAACTGATGTTTAATAGTTTGAATGAAGCTATGCCTATTTTATTCAAATCGGCCAATGAGGTGATGATTATTTTGGATACACCGACGCTTACAGGGCGAATGCATGCAAATTGCCCTGTGCGTGCAGAAGCTTTGGGTCGTCATGTAAGCTGTGATTTTGCTTTGCAACAGGATCCTGCAATGCAGCAATTTGCTCAGATATTGCAACAGTTACAACAGCGCTACCCACAGCTCAAAGTGATTGATCCAAAAGTGGCACTATGTAAAAGCGGTCATTGTTCGGCTTCGATTCAGGGCGTTGCGTTATACCGTGATCAAGACAACAACCATTTAAACTACCGTGGCTCAGAAGCATTGGGTCGGGCGTATTTACAACAACACCCGAATCCTTTGGGGCGCTAAATTTTAAACTTAAAAGATTATGGTTGAGCTTTCGCGTTGATTCCAACGTGAAAGCATTGCATATGAACAAATCACTAGCATAGATATGCGCTGTATTTGTAGAAGTGTTGCGAAACTATGTTATTCAACTGACACGGCTTGACCAATGGTGTAAAAATGACCGCCAGCGACATGATGTAAGCTTTTCCAATCATCTGAAGCTTGATCAAATAACCAATGGCCATCCCTAAAAATGCGTTCATCTGCATAGGCATGAATCACTTCACCTATAAACAAATCATGTTGTTGCTGATGGTGCGGTTCATGGATGAGTTTGCATAATAACCATGCCGAGCAACCGTCAACAGCGGGCAGGGTTGAATGTGGAAAATGAAATAAATTGACGCCACATTGGCGTAGTTTTTCAGGCGCATCGTGTTGGCTCATCATACCCAGCGCATAAACCATTTTAAGCTGTTTTAAATTGGGAACTTGCAACACAAAGTGGCCAGAATTTTCAATGATGCTTCGGGTCATGGTGCTTTTATCGAGCACTACACTAACTTTGGCAGGCTTAAACTCGACTGGACAGGCCCAGGCCGCTGTCATGACTCCTGTATGCGTTTGATCTTGCGCAGAAACCAAAACTGTTGGGCCGTGATTGAGTAAGCGATAGGCCTTTTCTAAAGGGACAGGGAGTAAATGTGGGTGTAAATTAAGCTCATTCATAATTTATAGAAATAGATGACGAAAATTTAGCGGGTTGTTACATAACATATAGCATATTAGGCAATATGAATGCATAAAAGCTCATAAAATACAGACAGTTTATTTGGAATTTAAACCATGAAAATGTATCAAGTGGACGCGTTTACAGATGCGTTATTTAAAGGAAATCCAGCTGCGGTATTGGTATTGGATGAATGGCTCGGCGATGAGCTTATGCAAAATATTGCATTGGAAAATAACTTATCTGAAACGGCATTTGTTAAGTCGATAGATGCAGAAAACTTTGAAATTCGGTGGTTTACACCCACAACAGAAGTTGATTTTTGTGGCCATGCAACTTTAGCCAGTAGTTTTGTCTTGTTTAAAGACTATACATCAGCCAAAAAGATTTATTTTCACGTTAAAAATTTGGGTATTTTTATTGTGGAACAAGAAGCAGATGGCAAAATTAAAATGAATTTTCCACAGCGCAAAGCCAGTCTGGTGACTGAATACCCAGATGAATTACGCCAAGCGCTCACTAAGCCTTTTAAAAATGTGTATTTAAATGCCCAAGCTTATATTGTGGAGTATGAAAGTGTACAAGATGTGCTCGATGAACAGCCCAACTTAGAATTGCTTAAAACCTTAGGGAAGATACGCACGGCGATTACGGCATCTGAATTACAATCGCCAACTGATGTTGCGATTACCTCATTGGGTGAACAATATGACTGCGTATCACGTTATTTTGCTCCAGCCAATGGCATTAATGAAGACCCTGTGACGGGTTCAATTCATACTGCAATTGCGCCTCTGTGGGCAGAGAAACTGTTGAAAAATTCGTTACTTGCATATCAAGCTTCTGCACGTGGTGGGGCATTATATTGCACCTTGTTGGACAATGATCGGATTGAAATTGCGGGTTATGCAAAGTTATATATGCAAGCTGAGATTAATGTAGATCAAGTTTAATTGTTATATACATTTTAGTGTGGGTCTTTTAAGTGCTGTATTTATTTCTGAATGGTTGATATGTGTCCAAACTAATGATGCTACTGCATACAAACAGGAAGATAAGTGCTTAAAAGACAAAATAATTTAATAAATAACATAAAATTCACTATAAAATGAGAATCATTCTCTTATAATTGCAACATAGAATAATTGAATGTTACATGAAGGTTTATAAATAAATATGCGTTTAAAACAACTCACGCTGTCGCTTTTTTTGTTGGCTTCAACTAGCGCAGTGCTCGCACAACCTGTTTTAATCAAAACAGACAATAACATTCAAGAATATACATTAGACAACGGTTTTCGAATTATTCTTGCCCCGAATGATAAAGAAAATAAAGTATTTATGAATACCATTTACCGTACGGGCTCATTGAATGATCCGCAAGGTAAAGGTGGTTTGGCGCATCTATTAGAACATTTGGCATTTAAGGGTACGCAAAATATTAAAGGTGAAGAGTTTCATCGCCGTTTAGATCAGTACACTCTAGGTACCAATGCCAGTACAGATTACTATTCAACAAAATATACCAATATAATTCGTCCTGAGCAGAGCGTACTCAATGAAGTTATTCATTTAGAAGCTGAGCGCATGGATAAGCTGGTCTTACAAGAAAAATATGTCCCTTCAGAAATTGCCATTGTGAAGCGTGAACGTGAAATTCGTCTAGATCAGCCTTTTTCTGTGCTGATGGATCAAATTTTTAAATCAGCTTATGGCAATCAATATTTAGGACGCTTGCCGATTGGTGATTTAAACGAACTGCAATCGATCAAGATGCAAGAGTTAAATTCATTTTATCGTACTTGGTATGCGCCTAATAACGCGGTGATGGTGCTGTCTGGTAAATTTGATGCACAAGCAGTATTGAAGCAAATTGATGCACAATTTAGCCCAATTGCATCTCGAGCTGTACCTGCACAACCTAAAGTGCCAACCATTCGTGGTAAAGATATTAAACAACGTGAATTTAGCGTACAAAAGGGTAGTGATTTAGCCAAATTCAATATTTATTTGAATGGCGCGGATGATGCGATTACAACAGCTTTATCTGTATCTCCTGTGCTTTATTCATTACAACCTAGTGGCCATTTGTATAAAGATGTTGTAGAAACTGGAATTGCGAACGCCGTACAGTCAAGTACATGGTTAGACCGAGATTTTAACTTGGTGTTCATGGGTGCAGTGTATGCGCCAAACCAAAATGCACAACAGGTTCAAACCACTTTAAATAAAGGGGTTGAACAGACTCAAGCATTTAATGATGCTGAGCTAAATCGGGTAAAAGCGATGACGCGTAATCAGGCCGATTCCATTAAAAATAATGCATCGGCAATAGGTACACGTATTAGTGATTATTATGTGGCTTATGATGGTAATTGGGCTAAATATTTTAAAGATTTAGACGATTTGCAAAAAATGACCGTCGACGAAGTCAATCGTACCTATAAGGCATTTTTAGTGCCTGAAAATCGTATTGTAGGTAATATTTTACCAACGCCTGAAGATCAGAAAAAAGCCCAAACACAAAAGGTGGCAGAGTATGCTCAAACCTTAGATGCAACTACAGCGAAGGAAGAGCCTTTAAAAGATGTTGCTTCCTATCAGGCTGAGGTAAAACAATATGTTGAACAATCGAAAGGTTATTTGACTTCGAAAGAACAACAAATCCAGCGTGGCAAACTCAAAAATGGCATTCAATACGCACTGTTCCCAACACAGACACGTGATGATAAGACCTATGCCACGATTGCCTTGGACTTTGGTACAGCGCAATCTCTGATGAATAAAGGTGAGGTATTAGACCTGACTGCATACTTGCTATTTAGAGCATCGGCTGAGCAAAGCTTGCAAGACATCACGGATAAAATTATTGAAAGTGGTGGTGGTGCTTCAGTGAGTGCAAGTTCGAATGGACTAAGCTTGCAAATTTCGGCCAAAAAAGAAAAATTTGACGAATTTTTTAAATACTTTATGGCGGTAGTGAAAGCGCCAACCTTTGAACAAAGCCAGTTTGATTTAATTAAATCACAAAGTATTTCAAGTTTAGATCGTCCATATACAGAGCCAGATACTGTGGCAGGTATGACTTTGTCACGGATGTTAGAAAAGTATCAACCGGGTGATTTACGCTATCACTTTGAACCTGATTTGGTTAAAAAGCAGTATGAGTCCGCCACTCGCGAGCAGGTAATGCAACTGTATCAACAGTTCTTTAAAACACAGCGCGTTAATATTGCAGTCACTGGTGATTTTGATGCTAAAAATATGCAAAAATTGCTGAAAAAAGAATTCTCGCAATGGTCAACCAAAGAACCTTTTGAGCGTTTGGAGTCGGACTATACTGCATTAAACGCAACAAAAGTTCATGTGCTTTCGGAGCAACGTGAATTTGGTAGTTATCAGGCAGTATTGACCTTTCCAGCAGGTTCATATCATGTAGATATGCCAGCATTACAAGTCTTCCGGCATATTTTAGGCGATTCGCAGTTGTCGTCTCGTTTAGCGCAAGAGCTACGTGAAAAGAATGCATTGGTATATGGCTTTAACAGCTCTTTAAACTTCAGTAGTTGGAAAGACTCAGGTGCTTTGGGCATTGGGGCAAACTATACTGCGGGCAAGTCGGCACAAGTGTCTCAAGCAGTACATAAAGTATTGAATGAAATGCTGTCAAAAGGTGTGACCGAACAAGAAGTTGAAGCGGCCAAAGCCAGTATGCTGAAAAAGCGTGTCACTGCTTTAGAAGATGAGCGCCGTATCCATTCAATGCTTATTCCGCAAATGGAACATGGTCGTACTTTGGCTGAACGTGAAGAGCGTGATCAGGCGATTGCAAAATTAACCAAAGCAGATATTGATGCAGTGATTCAAAAATATATTCATTTAGATGGCTTGGTCGAGGTAATGGCAGACCAATATGGTAAAACCATTAATCAACCACCTTCAGCGTTGAAGAAAAATTAATTTTCTAAAATGAAACAATAAAAAAGCGCCTTAGGGCGCTTTTTTATTGTTACTTTTAATGTGTTTTATATGTGATTGTGAGTCTCAACGACTACAGCACAAACTAAACTTCAATTATGGTTTTACAGGCGATAGAACTGTTTGGCATTATCACGAAATATGAGGCTTAAAGCCTCTGGGTGTGATACGGCTATAGCATCGCTAAAAGCATCAATAATATTGACCAAACTGGTACTGACGCTATCCATTGGGAAGTTTGAGGCAAACATGATCCGATAAGGGCCAAAGCATTGTAAAACATGACTAATTAAAGGATAAGCCAAATCAAATACTTCAGTTTTGCTGGCCAGCCGTTTTTCTTTATGAAATTGATGACCCAAAATTGGCATAAATAGCCCAGACATTTTGGTGTAAACATTGGGCAAACTTGCTAATTCAGCCATATCTTCTTGCCAATGGAACAGAATATTTTCACGCGCTGTTTTGGTTAATCCCGTATGTGAACCCACAGGGCCAAACAGGCCTGCTGGTGTGCCAAAGTGATCGAGTACAATAGAGGTTTCTGGAAAGTTTTTGGCCAATTGAACAATGTCAGGTAGTTGGCTGGAATATGCCCATGCATCAAAGCTTAAATTCATTGAAGCTAAGGCTTCAAAACCCTTCATAAATTTTTTATTGGTATATAAATGCGGATCATCTGTCCATGCATGAATTTTAGGGTCTTCATGGTAGGCCGCCATTTTACGAATACCACGAAATAGCGGTGATGCTGCTTGGTGCAGTTTTAAAATTTTTTTAAAGTTAGCATCACGTGGATCTGCAGTACCTACAATGCCAGCCAAGGTCAAATGCTGGGCTTGAAAGTCCAATGCTGAAACAAATTCCGTTTCAGCCACAACCGCTTTGCCTTTTTGATGATGCCAATTGGCTTCAACATGCACAACTTTATCTACATCATAGTGGCCAAGATCAGCTTTTAAGTTTTTGGGTAAATAAGGTGCTGTCACGTGTTGGGTTAAGCCAACAGTTTCAATCAGGTCATCGGGTTGTACAAGACGGATCATTTTGTCGAGTAAATAGGGATGCTTACCCAAAAGCTTAACAGCCATTTTGGCTGCATGGGGCGTGTGATACGGGTCCCATTGATGAATGTGGGCATCAATTATTGAAAAACCGAGCTGATGCATGACTGTCCTTTGTTTGCAGCAATCTATTTTTAATATAAAAGGTCTGGGCCGATAAAACAGCAAAACATCATAAAAAAGTGACAAATGGGTGTTTTTAAAGCTTTGAGGCGCTGACAAAAACAATAAAGCTCCCAAGAGGGAGCTTTATTCGATCACTTAGTGATTATGATCGTGGTTATGCTTATTAGCATGGAATTCTTCGTTATGACGGAAGCGTAGGTAGTTTTCAAACTGGTCGCAATATTCGTCGTAGTTGTCTTCAAGCATCATTTGGAATTGCTGTAACACATAAGACATCACTTGCTCTTTGGCATCACGCATTTCATTGCCATCTTTGAAGTTGTTGGCAGCCACCCACGTATTAAAACGCGCTGTACCAAACAGCATAGCAGCACTAATTTGGCCACGTTTTTCAGCAGGTTTTTCTTCACTGCCTTTTTCTACACGGCTAAATTCATTTGCGAGTTTAATAAATTCATCTGCACGTTCAAAGAATGCCGCATTTAACGCTTCTTCTTCGGTTACATCGGTTGCATCAATCTTTTGAACCATGAATTTTTCCTGACATCTAAAATCTTAAAGCTTAATTATAGGCAAAGCCTTGCAGAAACTAAACCTTTGACTTAATCTAAAAATAGCCTAAGCAATAAAATGGATGCTTTATGCAAGATGCCATAGCGGTACAAAGTCTAAAAAGTGATATTGCCTTATTACGTCAAAACATTTGGCCACCTGCAAATTTAGCCAATGTAGAAGGCTTACCGATTTATTATGGAACTCAGGCAGAGGTGGATGAATACTATCAACAATGGACAGGTCTCATTGAAAGAGCACAAGACCTGTTTCAACCTTTTATGGAGGATGAGTTGATTGATGCCATTCATTTACCCAGTCATTTAAATCTACCGCTGTTTTATTTTCATGTAGACCGTATACGAATTAATAAAACCAGAGCCAAAGAATCTAAAAGCTTTCGTGGTATTGCGAGTTTGATTGAAAAATGTGGCCAATATGAGGCAGAGCAGGTCTTGGCGATGCGTCGTTGGTTAGACAGTGATGATACGGCAGTACTAGTTGCGCATCGCGAATTTATTGATTTAAGAACTTATGTTTTTCAGCATGGGCAAAGTGATTACACACGAACACGTTTCTATGTGAATGGTATTGTGCTGAGTGTAGAGCCTGATTTTAAGTTGGTGGATGCACGCGATAAACCCCGTAAGCAGCGTAGTGATAGTTATTCAGATGCATTGGCAGATAACAACACATGGAAGGTATTTGGAAAGAATCGCTAAGCACTTAAGTGACCTAAAAAAATCGCCATACAAGTGGGCGATATAACTATCGATCTAGCTCATAAAATAGGCAGGTATTCGCCTGCTTATTTTATGAAAGGTCAAAAGATGTTTTGCTTTAATACTTACTTAATTAATTTTCGACTCACTAAAAATTGTTCAGTCGCTTCCAGTAGGCGCTGTGCATACACTTCTTGTTTCGCCGTTAACCAGCCGAGTACAAACCAGTCACTGGCTTCTAGCTCAGTTTGTTGAATGTATTGAGCAGATGTAGATAAAACCTGATATTCATGGGCTGCTAATTGTGCATCATTCAGTGCTTTACCATACTTCTGTAGATTTTTTACATCGTAAATAGAGGTTAAAATTGGGAAGCTAAATTTGAGCTCTTGAATATGTCGAGCCAGCACATCTAAGCTTTCAAAATCAGTGATGTCGGCAAGGTTTAAACTGTCTTGTAGTAACTTGTATTGCTGTTGCAATGTGTTGTGTGCAAACCATTTTAAGTCATGGCTTTGTACATGCTGGGTTTCATTGAGGCTGAACATCATCAGTTCTAAATAATGATGCACATTGAGGGTCGATTTAACCAAATTTCCGAGTTTTTCTTTGGCATATAATATGTCTTTGGCCAAATTCTCTGCAGTCGTTGGATTTTGTAAAAAAGCACCCAGCGTATCGCGCATGTGTTCGAAGTGTTGTAATTGGTCAAACTGTTGCTTAAAAGCCTCTAATTGATAGCCCCATTTGTCAGAAACATCTGGGTTCCAATCTTTAAATAAGCTAATGGTTAATTGTAAATGTTTGAGGGCAGTGCGAGCTTCTTGCATGTGCTCAGGGGTGGCAACAGATGCAGAAATGGCCGCAATATTCGGCAGTAAATGTTGCATTTGCTGTGCAACCAAAGTCTTTAAGTTTTGGCTTGCAGGTTCTTTTTTACTTAGTACAAAGTCTTTGGCAACGACCGCAGGGCTAACCACTTGCGAGGCAACCAATAAATTTCCAATTTCAGCTTTACTGCGAACATCCAGCCAAAGTTGATATTTTTTAACCCATTCAAAGCAAAATGCCAGTAAAGACTGAATTGAACCCTGTTTTAACTCAAACTCGACTTCATGCACAATTTCTTCTGCATGTTGAGTACGAATACAGCCCACATCTAGACTAACTTCTATTTCAGCATCTTCGTATTGAATCACACGGCATGTACGCAGAATATCAGTTTCAAACTGTAGTTGTAGTTGATCAACTTGATCGCCTAGCGCATTTTTTAGTACCTGTAAGGCATCGGTATGTTGCTGATAAACAGACAAGTCAAGCTCAGGTGCATTTTCGTGTATACCTAAATCAAGATTATGTTCAAAGCGCTCAATATGGGTTTTGCCAGCTGCTTTAAGCGTTTGTATCCAACGATCTCCTTCTAAGCGTTGGCGAATCGCTGCGTGTTGTTGTGCCATTAATTTATCGGCAGTATCAAAATATTTGGCTTTAAGTTGAATCTGTTCTGATTTTTTTGGGTCGATTGCTTTAAGTAATGCTGCGCGTCGTGCTTCTGGAATCTGAAATTTTAATTCAACTTCAACCATGATTATGTCCTAAATAAAAACAACCGATTTGGAAAGGGCTGTTTACAATGTCAGATTGCCTGAAAAAGCACCTGAAATTGAATGTGTTTTCAATTTTTCAGGCTCGATTGTAACTAAAAATCAGTGCAAAGTAAGACTTGACCTTTTTGTTTGATCACGAAATCACTTCGTATTTGTTTTGAATTTGTATGGACAAAACCTCATGTCCTGTATCAAAACTAAAGGCAATATTTCAGAGTGAAGGCCGAGCATGAAATGGCTTTTCATTGATTGAAATTTAAGCTCAGGTGGAGGAAAACAATTAGGACGTTGCAATGAATGCGCAGGTACAACCCAAGTTTGAGCAAGAGCCCGAATTTCAATTACCCATTCGAAAATATTCAGATTTTTATCGTTTTTATTTGACTGAGCATCGTAATATTACCAGTCGTCGTTTACATGCCACTGGCAGTACAATAGGACTGTATTTTTTCTCCAAAGCGATTCTTAAAAGACGTCCAAAGTATGTACTTTATGGGCTGGTTTCTGGTTATGCATGTGCATGGGTAGGGCATTTTGTATTTGAGCGCAACAAGCCTGCCAGTTTCAAGCAACCTATGTACAGCTTTATTTCGGATTGGCGCATGCTAAGCGATATTATTCGAGGTAATTTAAGCTTGATTGATCGTCGCCATGACCGTATTGAAAGCTAAAATGACACAAGTGAAGAAAGTTATTTGAGCTTGTGTTGTCAAATTTGGTGAGGAATAAAGATCAATTAGATAAAAAACTCTAATAAAAAACAGTAATACGAAAATGGGTTATACACATATTGCATTTTTACTGTTATTCTTCTAATAATTGTCAGTCATTAAATCTATGACAAGTTTTCCAAGCCTAGAGTGACCTTCTCTAGGCTTTTTTTATGCATAAAAATATTTTAACAAAAGATAAAATATAACCGAATTGATTAACTAGATTTGGACTATAAAACTGCGGTATGAGATGAAAATAGGTTGGATCTATAAGTGTTTCAACGCTCCCCAAAACGTTTTTTGGTGAAACACTTATAGATCCAATTTGCGCTGTATTTTTCTCTTTTAAAGTGTACTGATTTTTTTATATTATTGCTGTTGTTGTGTAAGCTATTAAAGCGTGAATATTGGCATGGCGCTATCCCTATAATTGGGTATTTTTTGTGCCTAAAAGCACTTATTTGTAAAAAACAGATCTTTTTTTTAATTTCTCAGTCAATCTTGCTGTGCACAAGCAAATATCTATGCGCTTAGAGCCATAGTTCAGCCTATAATACTGCTAAGTTTTGATAAGTGATTGTATTATGCGCGGTTTATATTTAATTACCAATGATGACCCGATTGAGCTACTTTTAGCTAAGCTTGAAGGCGCAATGGCAACGTATGAAGTGGCTGTTTTGCAATATCGCCGTAAGCATGTTGCAAAAGAGAATCAGGACTATGAAATTGGTTATATGAAGCATTTATGCGAACAGTATAAAGTGCCTTTTGTCATTAATGATGACTTAGACGCAGCTGTACAGTACGGTGTAGGTGTGCATTTGGGACAAGATGATGGTTCTATTCAAGAAGCAGTAGAACGTTTGCCTAAAGGTGTGTTGATTGGACGCAGTTGCAATAACTCTTTAGAACTGGCTGAACAAGCGATTGCTGACGGCGCAAACTATGTTGCTTTTGGCGCTATTTTTGCGACTGAAACCAAGCCTGAAGCAGGTAACATTGGTTTAGAAACTTTAAAACAAGCCAAAGCTAAATTGAACGTGCCAATTTGCGCAATTGGCGGTTTAACTGTAGAGAATTCCGCTGAAGTAATTGAAGCGGGTGCAGATCTTTGTGCTGTGATCAGTGATGTGTTAGGCCGTTCAATGTCGGTGGTTGGACAGCGTGTATATGACTGGTCTGAACTTTTTGCTGAAAAAGCTTAAGTATTGAATCGCATTTTAAATTTTTTGAGTTGAGTATTTTCATGACTTTATCTGCTAAGCAAGAACAATTATTTAAACAAGCCAGCAAGCATATTCCTGGTGGCGTAAATTCTCCTGTACGCGCATTCAATGGTGTAGGCGGTACACCGGTATTTATCGAAAAAGCACAAGGCGCATATTTGTATGACGTCGACGGTAAGCGCTATGTAGACTATGTCGGCTCCTGGGGGCCAATGATTTTAGGTCATGCACAGCCAGACATTATTAAAGCAGTGCAAGAAGCTGCAGTTGATGGTTTGAGTTTTGGTGCGCCAACAGTGCATGAAACGACTTTAGCTGACATCATCTGTGAAATTATGCCGTCAATTGAGCTGGTTCGTATGACCAACTCAGGAACTGAAGCAACCATGACTGCCATTCGTCTTGCTCGTGGCTACACCGGCCGTGACAAGATTGTAAAATTCGAAGGCTGCTACCATGGTCACTCAGACTCACTTTTAGTAAAAGCAGGTTCTGGCTTATTGACCAAGGGTGAAGGCGAAGCGACTTCTGCAGGTGTTCCGGCTGATTTTGCCAAACACACCTTAACACTGCCATACAATGACATTGCCATGCTGAAAGAATGCTTTGCAAAATTCGGTTCAGAAATTGCAGGTGTAATTGTCGAGCCAGTTGCAGGCAACATGAATTTGGTGAAACCAATTGACGGTTTCTTACAAGCCATTCGCGAAGTCTGTGATGAACATGGTTCTGTGTTTATCATTGATGAAGTGATGACAGGTTTCCGTGTCGGTCTTGGCGGTGCGCAAGCGCATTATGGCGTAACGCCTGACCTAACCACTTTAGGCAAGATTATTGGCGCTGGCCTGCCAGTTGGTGCATTTGGCGGTAAACGTGAAGTGATGGAATGCATCGCGCCACTAGGCAAGGTGTATCAAGCAGGCACATTATCAGGCAATCCACTTGCAATGCGTGCAGGTATTGAGATGTTTAAGCATCTTCGTGCAGAAGGTTTCTATGAAACCTTAACTGAAAAATTGGCTGGTTTGCTTGCTGGTTTACAAGCTGCTGCCGATGAAGCGGGCATTCCGTTCTTTACTCAGCAAGTGGGTGGCATGTTTGGTATTTACTTTACAGATCAAACTGAAATCACTGGTTTTGATTCAATTTTGAAATGTGATGTAGATGCTTTCCGTACATTCTTCCACGGCATGTTACAGCGCGGTGTAAACTTAGCGCCTTCAGCTTTTGAAGCAGGCTTCTTCTCAAGCGCGCATAGTGATGAAGATATTGCATTTACCATTGAAATGGCAAAAGAAGTTTTTGCTGAAATGAAGTAATTTTCATTTAAATAGGTAAATTCTGCTTTAGAATAAAGCCCGCAGCCTGCTGTGGGCTTTTTTGTTGTTATAAGTTCAGCCTTTTTAGAAAAGGATTTTAAATGAAAACCAAGCACTATTTAACTTTGGCAGACGCAGAATTTTTACTAAATACAGCGCATGCTTATGCTGCCGAACAAGGTTTCAATGTCAGTATTGCAGTGGTTGATGAAACAGGTAATTTATTGGCGATGAAACGCATGGATGGCGCATCGCCAATGACAGCAAATTTATGTTTAGAAAAAGCCAAATGTTCAGCAATCAGTAAGCGCCCATCTAAATTGTTTGAAGACTTGATAAAAGGCGGGCAGATGGGTTTTCTGACCATGGATACTTTTTCAGGCATGCTGGAAGGCGGTGAGCCGATTATGTACGAAAGTCAGTTAGTGGGTGCAATGGGCGTGTCTGGCGTGAAGTCTTTTCAGGATGCAGAAATTGCACAGCAGGCGATTGAGAAGTTTTTATTTCAGGTATAAAAATTCATCAGAGTTTTGTAAGCATAACTTTAGAAATATACGTCAGTTTTATAGCCAATGATACGTGGAACGTGAATATTCACAAAAAAGCCGTTCTAGTGTGCTATACACTGGAGCTGATTAGTATAAATCATTGATTTAAAAAATAATAAAGAAGAGAATTGTGTATAGCGTGTATTATGTTAATTGTAGCAAAGCTTAATCTTAAATAATTGATTCTGTTGCCTTAAAGACTCCAAATTAAGAAGCTTAGCTAAGATCTATATAGTCAATCAATTAACAAATTAGTCCTACGGAATTTAATTTTTATTAATAAAATTTGAGAATATCCAATGAAAAAGGCAAGTGAATCTTTTAAAAATATGCATCCTTTAAATTTAAAGGAGGAGCGAGTTGGTGAGCAATGGAAAGATTTCTATCGAGTGAATATTGATGGTTGCTATGATGGAACATATGATCTTAATAAGTGGCAACATGCTTATGATCCTGCGAAATGGTGGAAAGATAATGCTAACAAAATAACATTATATTTTAATGGTTGGATGTTGTTGGGGGGGGGCAGAATTTGGATTCTATGTTCCCGTTTTTGTGGCTCAAGTAAATTGGGAGGGGCGAGTTTTTAGATTTTATTCTAATATTTTTAAAACACCACAAATCGCAAAATTCTCAGATCCTAAAAAAGCACATTGGATGATTTTTAAAATAGAGTTAGTTGAAGGCTTGGAACCTGGTGATTTAGAAATAGTCAAAAAATTAATTGAAAAAATTGTGAAAAATATTAAACATAAAACAACATTAAAAAATATAGAAGAAGGCTACGTACATTTTGTTTCAGGGCGTTTTGAAGAATATCCACAAGAATTATTAGGAGAATAAAATAAGAAATTTAGGTCTATCACATTAAGGTCTCTGTAAAAAAATAGCTGAATAACTCCCAATTCTGTAGACACTTTTAGGTAAATATAATTCCATTTAACATAATGGCTGTTATACGAAATTGACAACATGTACAGAATCCTGTACATTTTCATTATAGAGTTTCAATCACTACCGCTTAGGTAGTCTAGCTAGCAGCGTTTTGACGCAGCTTATCCTATGAGGGATAGATATATGCATGTATTTACATATACCGATGCACGTAACAATTTAAAATCTGTTTTAGATAAAGTAATTGACGATGTTGATGTAGCTTTTATTACGAGAAAAGAAGGTGGTCATGCTGTTGTAATGGGACAAGATCATTACGATAGCTTAATGGAAACACTTTATCTCCTGTCATCTCCTAATAATGCTAGCCGTTTAAATGAATCAATTGCTCAATTACGTGCTGGTCAAGCTAAACAAAGAGAGTTGATCGAGGATGACGAATCGTAACATCGAATGGACTGATAATGCTTGGGATGATTATATTTACTGGCAAACACAGGACAAAAAGATACTCAAACGTATCAATGCTTTAATCAAAGAGTGCCAAAGAACTCCATTTGAGGGCACAGGAAAACCAGAACCATTAAAAGCAAATCTTTCAGGGTTTTGGAGCCGTAGAATTGATGAAAAACATAGATTAGTTTATGAAGTTACGGACGAAAGAATATCTATTATTCAGTGTCGATTCCATTACTAATAATATCCCCTATTTTTAGGGGATTATTTTTTATTTAACATCAAATCTCTTATACGAAGTGCTAAATAATAAAACACTACTAAATTATATGCTCTCGGTTTAGAGAAGCCAAGCCGAAAAATCAAGCAATCACATCAGCAAAATATCTACACCTTGGCATTCTGCGTTAGCATATAGTTGTTCCAACATGAGTTTTTACCGAGCCTGTATGCTTTACCCAATGCCTAAAAAAATCCAATTTGCACCATCTCAAGCAAAATGGCAACTGTCATCAACACAGTCTGTATTGGTATTAGTAGGACTGCAAAACTTACGTATGCAGCAGGGCATACAAGACACACCGTTGATGGAAAATCTTATCCAGTTGACTAATAAAGCCAAAGCCTTAGAAATTCCAATTGTTGATTTATATGGGGATGATTTACTTCAAGGCATGCAACAGCTTGGTGAATATGCAACAACACATCCGCAACTGATTTTTGCTGGCGAAATAACGCCTATGCTGAAACAGATTTTACCGCATCTATATAGCGTAACAGAGCAAATCTGTGTAGTGGATGATGCGCTGATGCTCAATAGTCAAGAACAGCATATTCAATGGGTAGATTCTATGTCAGAGCAAGGTATTCACCACATGAATAGCTACAGCTTAATGCGACTTTGGAATTTATCTGCACCAGCAGAATGGGTTTTATCGGCAAAAGGCATATTACTGGCAATTGCAGAACAGCTGGATATGGATGCGTTGGAGATAGATCCATTAACCGATTTACGTAGCTATGGCCTAGACTCTGTTGCGATGGTTAGCCTAGTGGGCTTATGGCGTGCTAATGGTGCAAATATTAGCTATGAAAGTTTTTGGCAACATGCAACTGTGGTTGAATTACTCAAAATTTTGCAAACTAAAATTTAATTTTTGATGAATTGAAATTTATTTTTTATAAAATCGGAAAAATCATCGGGAAATAAGACTTTTCGCATTGTATTTCTTGGCTAAGCTTTTTATTATTGCGCCCTTGTTTTCACGATTGGCCTGGATTGAACATTGAATAATTTTCTAACAGAACATTTAATTCATCGTGATGAAGATTTTATGGTGATTCATAAGCCAGCAGGCTTGCTCACCGTACCAGGAAAAACCGCAGATCTACAGGACTGCTTAATCAATCGCTTAGTTCAAGCAGAACCCAAAACATTACTGATTCATCGCTTAGACCGCGATACCTCAGGTATTTTGGTTTTTGCGCTCTCTAAGTTGGGTCAAAACCGCATCTCCCGTCAGTTTCAAGAACGTCAAACCTCCAAAACCTATCAAGCGATTGTGGCAGGCCATTTGCATGGTGAAGGTACTGTAGATGTCCCTGTGATTTATGATCCAGAACATCCACCTTTACATATTGCTGCGCCAGAACACAATAAGCCAGCTTTAACGTATTGGAAAGTTGCTGAACAGTTTGAAATTAACGGCTCTCCTGTGACGCGGGTAATTTTGACGCCAATTACAGGGCGTTCGCATCAATTACGTGTACACATGCAGTATTTGGGTCATCCAATTATTGGGGATACCTTATATGCAAGCCCAGAACAACAGGCGCTGTCATCACGTTTATGTCTGCATGCGGCGCAATTAAGCTTTAAGCATCCTAAAACTGAACAAGACGTAGAATTTATTTGTCCTGTGCCGTTTTAAGGTTTAAACAACTTCGGTTATTAGGCTCACATTTTGGTGAGCTTTATGTCAAAATATATTGCTAAAAGGTGCTATTTTTTGCTCAAATATCAAACAGTGTTTGAGTTTTAAAATATATAGCCTCAATTCAAGATAAAGGTGGAAAAATTGCAGCAGTTTGCTATTGGTCAGCGTTGGTTATCGGACACAGAAACAGAACTTGGTTTAGGAGTTCTCATTGATGTAGATGAGCGATCTATCAGCATTTTATTCCCCAAAAGCGACGAGACTCGCGTCTATGCACGCCACAATGCGCCTTTATCTCGTATTGTTTTTAACTCAGGCGATGAATTACAAGATCAAGAAGGCTCGACTTGGACCGTTGAATCTGTAGAAGACCGTCATGGGGTGCTCCGTTATAACGTAATTCGCCAGCTTCAGGATGGTACAGAAGAACGTAAAGCACTGAATGAAACGCGTATTGGTGCGAATATTCAGTTGTCTAAACCGCTTGATCGTTTATTGGCCAGCCAAGTCGATTATAAAGAATGGTATGACTTACGTATTGAAGCATTGCTGATGCAAGCCAATATGAAAGCGAGCCCATTACGCGGTTTGGTGGGTTCACGTGTCGGTTTGATTCCGCATCAGTTGTACATTGCGCACGAGGTAGGTAAGCGTTTTGCGCCGCGTGTTTTACTTGCCGATGAAGTTGGTTTAGGTAAAACGATTGAAGCGGGTCTGATTATTCATCAGCAACTTAAAACGGGTCGTTCTGAGCGTATTTTGGTGTTGGTGCCAGATTCACTTCAGTACCAGTGGATGATTGAAATGCGTCGTCGTTTCAATCTTGAGTTTTCGTTATTTGACTTGACCCGTACAGCGTCAATTAAAGAACATGATCCAGATTTAAATCCATTCTTAACAGAGCAACGTATTATCGCTTCTGTTGACTTGATGATTGACCACGATGACTTACGTGAACAAGCACTTGAAGCTGGTTTTGATTTGTTGGTGGTCGATGAAGCACATCATTTGATGTGGAATGAGGAAGAGGGTGGTAACGACCGTTACGACTTAATTGAAGAATTGGCACAGCAAACGGCGGGTGTATTGCTATTAACAGCAACACCAGAGCAATTAGGTGTAGAAAGCCATTTTGCACGTCTGCGTTTGCTTGATCCATCACGTTTTAATTCGCTTGATCGTTTCTTAGATGAAGAAGAGCAATATCAACAAACTGCAAAAATTGCAGAAGTGTTGATGTCTGATTTTCCATTAGAAGCGGTACATTTAGACGCGGTTGAAGTTTTACTTGGCCAACGTATTGACGATACACCAGAGCAACGTTTCCGTGCGATTCACGAAATTTTAGATCGCCACGGTACAGGTCGTATTTTATTCCGTAATACACGTGAAGCGATTCAAGGTTTCCCAGGCCGTGATTGTCAGCCAGCGCCATTAACAGCACCAGAAAACTGGTCTAAAGATGGTAAATTGCGTGAGCAAATGTGGCCTGAAGAAGCACAGCTTGATGGTGCTTGGATGGAACATGACCCACGTGTGATGTGGTTAATGGAAAAACTGCGCACAGATTTAAAACACAATAAAGTGTTATTAATCGCACGTAGTGGTCCAGTGGTTGAAGCGCTAGAGAATGTACTTCGTCTACACGCGGGTGTACGTACAGCCATGTTCCATGAAGGCATGAGCTTGCTTGAGCGTGACCAAGCGGCGGCTTACTTTGCAGAAGAGTCATACGGTGCACAAATTTTACTGTGTTCAGAAATTGGTTCAGAAGGTCGTAACTTCCAGTTTGCCTCTGATTTAGTGTTATTCGATTTACCAGCTAACCCAGACGTATTAGAACAGCGTATCGGTCGTTTAGATCGTATCGGTCAAGAAAACCGTATTCAGATTCATGTGCCATACTTGATTGGCACAGCGCAAGAACGTATGTTCCGTTGGTATAACGAAGGCTTGAATATTTTCAGCAATATCTCGCCAACCGCACAAACTTTACAAGAAAACTTTATTGTGCAACTTAAAGATTGCCTATTGGCAGATTTAGGTCAGCAATTTGAAGATTTACTTGAAGAAGTATCTGTACAGCGTGAAGCATTAGAAGCAGAGCTTCAGGCAGGTCGTGACCGTTTGCTAGAGTACAACTCTTGCCGTCCGATTGTGGCACAAGAAATTGTGACTGCGCTTGAAGACTATGATGACAACACTACTTTGCCAATGTTTATGAAGCGTTTTATGGCGTCTACAAACATCGATTTTGATGAGCAAAGCAATGGCACAGTCATTATTAAGCCGACTGATCAAATGCAAGTTCAAGGTCTGACTTTAGATGAAGAAGGCATGACTGCAACGTTCTATCGTGATCAAGCACAATTGCGTGAAGATGCACAGTATTTAACCCTAGAGCATCCATTTACTGAAAGCGTAATGGAGATGATTAATACTCAAGGCTTTGGTAGCACCAATGTCGCGGTATTAAAGTCAGCTGCTTTACCGCAAGGTTCAGTATTGATTGAAGTTTGGTTTAAGGTTGATGTGATTGCACCTAAAGCATTGAATTTACCATCAAGCTTGCCACAACAGCTAGTGCGTGTATTGCTGAGTGAAAAAGGTCAAGACCTATCGCAGAAAATTGCGCCTGAAATCTTGAAGCCATATTTACATCATTTGGATGGCAACAGCTGTCGCCAAGTTGTTAAAGCACGTCGCGATGTGATTGAAGCGCGTTATAACCAAGCTTTGGATATTGCCAAAGCAGCATTACCAAACTTCAAGCAACAAGCCAAAGAAGTGTATGGTAATAAATGGCAGTATGAAATTGATCGTTTGACTTACTTAAAGCAATTTAACCCAAGCATCCGTGAAGATGAAATTGCACGTTTGCAAAAATTGCAGAAAGAAGGTTTAACGTTATTAGATGGTTTATCTGTAACGCCAGAAGCGATTCAAGTGATGGTCGTGGTTAAACCATAAGAAGCAATAATGCAAAAAAATTAAAAGCACCTTCGGGTGCTTTTTTTTAATCAATAAAGTCTTTAGGATCAATAGGAGAGAGCATGTAGGTATTTTTAAGAAACTGAACTGCTTGCTCAAAGTCCTCAGCCGGAGGAATAATGGTAAAGCGCTGATTTAACGACTCATAATGTGGATGCTCAGGATCTAATTGAATGATCACGCCATACTGTGAGTTAAGCTGCTCTATATTCACGTGCTTAAAAGTTGGATGTTGCAGTGCAATAGCGCCACAATGAATGCTGAGGGGGGCTAATAAACGAAGAACATGATCGGCTTCTATACCATGAGCAACAAGGACTTCAGGTTGTCGCTCAACACAATCATTGAATAAGGTTTTGTGTAGATCTGTGTCAGACAAACTTAGGTCTAAGTGAATTTGGTGATCTTTTTGTTCAGTGTTGAAATCATCTAAAAAGCGCATGGCTAAACCCTAAAATTGTAAAATATTAAGAGAAATGAAGCATAACCTAGTCACTACGCGTGTTACATATTGCTGTATTAAACGCCCCTTAAATGAGTTAAGAGGCGGGTGTTTAGGTGTTATGCAATAAAACTTTCAAAATGTTGCCAGAGTTTTTCAGCTACTTTTTGTGCCTTATTTGAATCAGGTTTTAATCCCATTTGTTCATTTTCTATCAGTATAAGGTAATCTTTTAAGGCATCTACAGATGCATGTTCATCATCTAAAATATCAAGAAGTCCATCGATATAGCTGTCATATTCATCTTGTAATTCAGGTGAATCTCCAACACCAATAGGGTTCCAATCGTAATTGAGAGTTTGGCGAATATTGAGAATAAATTGCTCTGCTGGATCTGGTTGTGTCATGGTTTATTCCCTTGCGGTGTTATGTTTTTATTTATCACTGTATTATAAAGTGTGTTCACAATTTAGCGACTATTTAGCGTCGTATATTGACGCCTGAATCACATCATAAAGAATTTATGCTGCAATCAATGAATTGTCAAAATAGATATCTTCTACCGTAAGATACTGACTAAAAGCCTGTGCAACTCGAATGACATATTCGGGTGCTAAAGCATTGGATTTTCCTGTAAGTTGATGGAATTCATATTTAAAATATTCCTTGTTATAACGTAAACCTAAAGTGCCTCTGAATTCATGCCAGCGCACTCGAAAGCAATAATATTTTTCATCATGTATGGCTTGTACAAAGCTGAGTATGCAATGCTCCATTTCAGCAGCTTCAGCCATTAATTCTTTGCTATTACAAATTAACTCAAAGGTACATTCATGCAGTACAAATGTACTGGCTTTAAAGTCAAAAGGTGTGTTGGATACGTGTATGTGTTGGCTTTTTTTGTGCCAAATTGCACTATGACGAATCAAGCTTTGTGCAGTTGTTGCAGGGTGAATCAAAGCAATATTTGGCAATTGTGTATATTCCGTTCCTTGAATCTGCTTGCCATAAATAAAATCATTCAGGGATAAATCAACTTCATGAAAAAAGAGATGGCTATTGTTTAGAATGTATAAGTTCAAAGCCAGTGCATGACTATATTGTGCGATATATTGCTCGTACAGCGGTTCATCACTATTGAGTAATATTACGCTCAGATTCAACAGTTGCTCTGGAGTATCTAAGTGTGGAATCAAGTAAAAAATAATCTGCGAGGCATACGCTTTTTTTGTGTGTGGAGAAAAGACCAGTTTTAAGATGGCTATGAATTGTTCAGAAGGCTGGGCAAATAGCTGTTTAATTTGACCTTTATGGCGAAATAAAGGGGCATTTAAATAACAGAGCTGAATTAAATGTGCATAACTAAAATAACTCGGGTCGTCGACATGGTTAAAGTCTTGCCGTAAAAGAAACCAATAGAGTCGGTTCGGATTCTCTTGTTCCCAGCGTTTTAAGTGATCTAAATGAGGGCTGAGCTTATGATTAAAATGACCATAGGCCTGCAAATTAAAATGGCTCTCAACGTGTTGAAACCATGTAGCAGTGGTTGGATCTAAGAGTTTATCTAGGATCATCACTTTTAATTGTGCTGCCAGCGTCTGTAGTTGCTGTTTACAACGCTCAATCTGTGTTTGTTCAATTGCAACTACTGGCTGTTTTGGGGATGGGCTTATGGCGGTGGCATCAAAAAAATATGAATACACTTGACGGTAGAGCGCAAACAGTTTCTTTTGTGGCTGATCTTTATATTGTGCTTGGCAATAGTGTGCAATCAGTGCAAATAAGTCATGAATGTTCTGTTGCATAATATGTCTAGCTGAGAGTAGACGATTTAAAAAATATTCAATTTCAGTAAGCGGGTTGGTTGCGGATATGGATTGATAAAAAGCGCATATCTGCCAAGAGTGCTGTTCATTGCCTTGAGATTGCAAGGCAAAAATAGGACCGAAATGTAGGCTAGCTATTGTTTCGTTATGATGAATTTGAATGTCTTTTAAAGTGTTTTGAAATAATTGAAAAAACTCTTGTATTTCTTGTGTGTTACATTCATTCATCAGTCAATACTCATATTTTGAGATACTGCATTTAATGTAATCGATTTGAGGCTATAAGGTAAACTTATCTCTGTGCAAGACATGAAATTTTGCAGATGTACCCAGTTTTTGGACAATGTTCATGTCGAAAGGAAGCAGTGGCGATTTTTATAGTCTTGCGCTAAAATTAGCCTACCGAAAATAACATGAAAAATAATAACAATGTCTAAAGCACTCATTACTCTTGGCGCCAAAACTTCACATGGTGGTGTAGTCACTGAAGTTGAAAGCTCTTTTACCATTAATGGCATTGCTGTACATCTTGCAGGGATGAAGCATTTTTGTCCGAAATGTAAATCTGTAGTGGCAGCGACCGCAGCAGATCAATCTACCACGGTGAAAGGTCGAGCAGTTGTTGTTGCAGGAGATAAAACCACATGTGGAGCAAGTTTTTTACCCCAACAAGCAATGGTGGTTTCGGCTAAGTAAATCGCTCAAAATAGATTACAGTTCATCATTTTTAGGTGATTGTTAGTCATTAGGATTTAGTCTGAAAAATATTCATTGTGATGGTATTTTAGTTAATGTGACAAGTTTATCTAAGTGAGATACCACGGCATTTTTATACTGAGATTGAATGAATACAAGCATGCGTTTATTAGTTCAAATAGAGTGGATTGATCGCTCTTTTTGACTTTTAAATTCAGGCTTGGGAATTTTTAATCTATATTAGAACATCTTTGAAATTTTATTGATATTTTAGGTGTCAATTAATGACCATTTTTTTGATTTTTAGAAAGAACGTTATAGATGGTAATTTTGTATAGTAGCTAAATGTTTTATTTCATCTGCTGTGATCAAATTAATTATAATGAAGTTGTTTATTTTAATTTGTGATGATTTTTTGGTTTATGGTTAATTTTTTGTATTATTTATCATTTTATGAATCTTAATTTTTTATTAATATAAATATAATACCAATTTTTAAGTATTGTGCTCTTTTAGGCTAAGTCATATTTTTAAACATGAGATTATTTAAGAGAGTTTCATGTTATGAAAAATATCAACAGTATTTCAATTCTATTGGGTTGTACCTTATTTTCATTATCTGCACACATCTATGCAAAGCCAGATTGGTCAACAAAAAAATGTAAAAATGATGATCGCGCTTGTTATAGTCTTCCTGAAGTATTAAAAGCGCCTGAAAATATTGATCAGGGGCGCGTTGCATTTTCATTTAGTGATTCTGGTTGTTTAGCGTCATCGCCATTTTATCAAAATAAAACGGATCAATATATTCAAAAAAATTCGGGTATTAGTGGTACAACAAATTTTTTTAAAGGTTATAAGGATGTATGCCAATTTAATAATCAATTAGATTATTCATATATTCTTTATAATGAAGTGCAATCTACGAATAATCCCAAATATAAAGCACGTGTATTTGGTTTATATACTGTACATGATGTGGGTGCATTTGGTCATATTCATGATTGGGAACATGCTGTTTTATGGATGGAAAATGATAAGCCTATTTATTTAAGTATTAGCCGTCATGATGAGACACGCTATAAAAAGATTGAGAAAGCACCACACTTAAAAGATCAATCCAATGTTTTTGCTGTGAAATATATCTCTAATCTTGGTACACATAGTATGGGCTTTGCTGGTGCAGATAAAAATCATGTGGTGAATAATGCCCATCCAACACCTAATAATGAATGGTTTGGTCTCAAAGCTTCTCAACTGGTCGATATTCGAGAGTTAAATAAAAAATATACGCCAAGTGCTCAAAATTTAGATCCAAAGTATTCAAGTTTTGATGATTTTTTTGCACATCAAAAATTTGAAACAGCTGTACCTCGTGTCAATGATTTACAGTGGATTCAGTGTGCGCGACCTAAAGCTATTGTGAATAGTGGCGTAGATTTTATTGGAAGTTCTAAAAAATGTAGCATAAAAAATATAGAAGAATAATTTTAAATTGAGATTTTATAATCAATTTATCATCAAGTATAACTGGCTTAAATCATGCCAGTTATACGGGGTCTTGCTTCATCTTATTCAGTTTAAATGTATCTTATTATTAAAAAACATGAATTTTATCACAATATACAGCTGATATGATGAGTGATTTGTAGAATATATTGTTTAAAAATAACTATTTATAGGGATGGTGTTTGATCTAAAAATAATAAAAAATTAAAAAAAATGATTGAATGTTAACAATGATTGATTTGAATTTTAGCTTATTAAAACCGTTGCTGGTTTTAGAGGATGACCCAGTCCATCAATTGAGAGTTTCTAAAATATTAAAAACTTTTGGTTATAGAGATGATGATGTTTTTTATGCTCAGACCATTGATTTTGCAAAACAAATTTGTCGTGCAAATGCGATAAAATTTATGTTGGTAGATTTAAAACTGCCCGATGGCAATGGCATAGATTTTATAAAAAGTATACGAGGGAAAATAGCCAGTAGTGTTCCAATTATGGTGCTCTCTTCATGGAATACGTTTGAGGTGATTTATAAAGCTTTACGCGTAGGAGCCTCAGGCTATGTATTAAAAGAAAAAGATGACTTTGAACTCATGTTTTCTATAAGAACCATGCTCAAAGGTGGCGCAATTATTGATCCTGTGATTGCAAAGAAAATTTTAAACCATTTAACTCAAAGTTTAGTGCCTGAATTAGAACACGATGAGCACAATGATATAAATTTATCAGCAAGAGAAAAAGAAATACTAGACTGTGTTGCTACAGGACTAAGCAATCGTGAAATTGGCGTGGAACTAAATATTTCAAAATATACGGTGGATGTACATGTGAGAAATATTTATCAAAAATTAGCGGTAAATTCTCGAACAAAAGCAATTCATGCAGCCAAACAGATTGGGTTAATCCATTAGGCTACATGATCGATCTTTTAACGTATTTTTGCCTCATCTAATTGACGAGCACCTTCTAAGATCATTCGAATCATAATCATTGTTTGCTCGGCCACTTCAGTTCGTTCATTTGTAGGCATATCAATAACTTTAGCCCCCATATTAAACACCAGCTGTGTAATGGCTTTGGCTGCAATATCTGGGTGGGACAGCTTGCTGTTATTTAGTTTTTCCAGCACGATTAAATCTTCTCTCAACTCTTGTTGAAAAAAGTTCAATTGACGTTCAACTGCTTTTTTATATGAAAATGAACCTGTATAACCTTCACGCAGGAGCAAACTTAAATTGCCTGTGTCTGCATCAAGCTGCTGTATAAACACTTCAACAGAACTGCGAATAATACTGTTTTGCTTAGAGGCTTTTAGGCGTGCTTCATGCAAAATTTGACGAAGTACCACACCCGCGCGATCAATCAATTCAATTGCCAGTTCATCAATATCTTTAAAATGACGATAAAAACTATTTGGGGCAATACCTGCCTCACGTGCGACTTCACGCAAACTTAAAGAGGCGATACTTTTCTGAGGCCCAATTAAATTAAGTGCCGCTTGAAAGAGTTCGTCTTTTGTAATGGTCGCTTTGCGTCCTACATTGCGAACGGTATGGGTAATTTCAGGTTGCGTTTGTTCTTGGAGCATAGTGTCTATATTCGTATTCAAGGCAGACAGATGCCATGTCTTTCAAAGGATAAGAAACATTAACATAGATTGACTTGAGCTTAATAGTATTTTGGATGTGAATAATTTATGCACAAATATATATACAGATATATATACATGTGTATAATAATTACAAAATCCATGAGATGTAGATGACTATGCATGTTCTTGCTAAAGCAAAATCTCCTTTAAGCTTCATTACAGATAGTGTGTTAGATCTAAATGCCATTAATTTTTGGCTTCAAAAAGTGAACCCACTTTGGTCGAGCAACAAAGCTTTAGGTAAAGTTGTACAGAAGGATACTGCCGCTGAAGGAATGGTTAGTCTAACTATTCAGGTGAATCGTCATTTTAAGTTTGGGCAGGCTGGACATCATCATCCAGTGTTTGCTGTGGTTGATGGTATTCGCTATGAACGTACATATAGTTTAACCAAGCTCGATGCGCAACATGTATTGCTCACGGTAAAAACCCTACAAGGTGGTAAAGTCAGCACATGGTTGGCTGAGCGCGCTCAGGCAGGTGACTTGGTTGAGTTTGGAGCACCTTTTGGTGACATGGTTATTCATGCGATGAACCAACCTTTAGTATTGCTGGCAGCAGGAAGTGGTATAACACCTATGCTGAGTCTGCTTAAAGATATGGCCAAGCACAATCAACTGAAAGATCAACCAGTTCACTTAATGTATTGGGTGAAAAAACAAAGTGATGCTGCTTTTGTTGAACGCTTTGAAAAGTTAGCGTCTAAGCATCCGGCCTTTAGTTATCAAATTTTTTATACCCAAGAAGATGTTGCTGATTCGCGTTTAAATGCAAGCCATGTAGAGCAGTTGACTGATGTAGAAAAGAGCACCGTATATGCTTGTGGACCATCAGGTTTTGTCTTTATCGCAGAACAGCTTTTTTCACATGCGCAGTCCTTCAAAAGTGAAGCATTTAGCATGAGCTTAATGGCGAATGATGATATTGGCTTTGTGAATGTAACACTTACACAATCAAATAAAGTGCTGAGCATTCCAAAAGGCCAATCTATTTTAGTGGCTTTAGAGCAACAAAACATCAAACCAAAACATGGTTGCCGTATGGGTATTTGTAATAAATGTGCCTGTAACAAAGCCGAAGGTTCAACCAAAAATATGGTGAATGGTGCGCAAAACACTGAACCTGGCAACTTGCTCAAAATTTGTGTGAACTCAGCTCAGTCTGATCTTGTCATTGATTTATAAGGTAGGACCATTGCGATGAATATGCCTGTAAAATTTGAATATTTTAAAAACCCAAAAAATAGCGAATTGACGCAAAGTCAGTTAGATGAACTTGCACGTGAGCTTGATGCGATTAAGCAAGAAGTTTTGGATGATCTTGGCGAAAAAGATGCCCAATATATCCGCCGTGTGTATGCAACAATCCGCTACGCATCATTTGCGGGCCGTGCGTTATTGTTTGCGGGATGGTTTCCGCCAGCATGGGTACTTGGTACAGGTTTATTGGGTTTTGCCAAAATCATGGAAAACATGGAATTGGGCCACAATGTCATGCATGGTCAATATGACTGGATGAACGATCCGAAGTTTAATGGCCAAACTTATGAATGGGACATCGTAGGTACAGCAGATAACTGGCGTCAAACACATAACTTTAAACATCATACCTATACCAATATTAAGGGTATGGATGATGACATTGGTTATGGCCTAGTTCGTTTGTTCCCAGAGCAACGTTGGAAGCCTGGTTATCTATTGCAACCGATTTATAGCATTCCATTTTGCTTGTTATTCCAATGGGGCGTAGCCATTCAAAACCTTGAATTGGGCAAATACTTCAAGGGGCGTAAGAGCAAAGAACAGACCCAAGAAGAATGGAAGCCAATGCAAGCCAAAATTGGCAAGCAATTGTTTAAAGATTACGTGTTTTTCCCATTGATTGCAGGCCCTGCAGCTTTACCTGTATTTACAGGTAACTTGGTGGCCAATGGTATTCGTAATATTTGGACCTTTAGTATTATTTTCTGTGGTCACTTTACCAAAGATGTTGAAGTTTTCCCGAAAAAAGTACTGGAAAATGAAAGCCGTGGCCATTGGTACATGCGTCAAATTCGTGGTTCTTCAAACCTGACAGGTTCAGAAGCATTTCACATTTTGACAGGGCACCTCAGCCATCAAATTGAGCATCATTTGTACCCAGATGTACCTGCGCGTCGTTACCGTAAAATGGCACCTAAAGTACAGGCTGTATGTGAAAAATATGGTTTGAACTATAACAATGCAAGCTTAGTAAAACAGTATGGAAGCGTGCTCAAACGTATTGTGAAATATGCGTTCCCATTTAAAAAGTAATTGCTTGATGAGTGATAAAAAAACCTGCTGATGCAGGTTTTTTTATGGTCGGATTTTGTGCTGAGTAGAAACTATTTTATTCAGGTAAGAGAGTTAAGCAGATCGTGCCAGATTTAATTCAGGCAAGCTTTGTGCTTGACCAACCATAAATGGAAAGTCTGCAAGGCTGAGCATTGCAAGGTCTTCATCGCTATTGCCGTAAGCATAGATGCTGTCATAGTCATGCAGGTTGTATTTTTCTAAAATGCGGATTTTTTTCTGTTCATTGCTACAATCTTGAGTTTGGTATCGCCCAGTCATCTTCTGATTGTGGATTTCAACTTCGCTACAAATCAGCTCAATGCCCAGTAATTCACAAATTGGCTTTAAGTAAATGTCGATAGATGCTGAAACCAAAACCACCTGATGACCCAATTGCTGATGACATTTTAATTGATGTAGAAGAGCAGGATCTAAATGTTGAATCAATTCTTTTGCATAGTCATTGGCCAGCTGGTAGAGCGACTCTGCATGGGTATTACGAAACATGGCATGATAGAGCTTTGGACGCATGGCATGTGCAGGGTAAATATTAAGATAGTAGCCCTGAATCCAAGGCAGTATTTTTAAACCTTGCCGTACAATATGCCGCTTCGATAGCGTATAGAAAATAAACCCTGTAAAACTGTCTTTGTTACACAGGGTTCCATCAAAATCAAAAAGGGCTAAATTTTTAAATGTTTTATTCGGCTCATACATGTTTGATAGCGTCCGTTTACGCGAGAAGCGAACCAGTTAGTATTGTAGTCTCTACTTAATTTTGGACCAGAAATAACAACTTCAGGCATTATGGCATAAAACGGTTCTTTGCCCGTTTTTTCTTGATAAAGTTTTGTCACTGCACGGTAAGTGGCTGTTCTTTCAAAATCAATATCTTTTTCCTTTTTCAAATCAGCACGAATTTGATTTGGCGTTAAGATCACATCATTTGTAGAAAAAGCTTTTAATAATTCACGTTCAGATGAACTTTTGGTTGCCAAAGGTGATCCATCTTTAGTGTAGAGGAGTAAATCACCATCTAATGCTAAATCTGAGCCACTCACTTTATTTAATATACTTTGGAAAGCGGCATTACGGCTAGAGTATCGGCCCGAGTTGTAATCTGCGAAGCGATAGATGGGTTTGTCATAATCTGCTTCGTACATCATGAGACGGTGAATACCGTAGTACAAACCGCCGTATTGTGAATACATGTCGGTACGTAAGTCAGCCATATTGCCACTTTGACGTTTATTGTCTTTGGCATAAGTCACCAACACCTGCATTGAACCTAATGTGGTGATGGGATTCATTTTTTCACTGATGTCTTGCCCTAAAAGTTTTGCTGTACCAGTGAGGGCACTCACGTGATAGTGTTTTGCCATATAAGCGAATATTTCACGATATAGCTCATCTAATTGGCGCTCAGTACGAACACGGCTCATTTGACTTAAATAATTATCTTCAGGGCTAGGCTGGGTTTTGAGTACTTCTTGGAAATAGCCCGCGATCGTGCCACCAATTTTATCGCCTAACTTGTCTTTAAATTTTTCATCTAAACGGTCTTGTACTTCTTTCACCGCTTTTTGACCAAGCCCAGGGACTTCCGGGTCAGCATGAAAATTCGATTCTTGGTCTACCACAGCTACAATGGTGCAAACATTCTCTTTGGTTTGTGGAATGCCCAATTGCTCTGTAATGTCGTAGATGTCTTTTGCCCATGATGTACGTTCTTGCACACGACCTGGAATGGCTTTACGAATTTGTTCGGCATTAAGCGTTGGTTCTTTGTCGTTTGACCACCAAGAGCCATTGCCACATGCGGTCAAGCCAATTGAAAGTGCTAAAACAGAAAGCGTTTTAACACCATAGGTTGGAGCAAAAGATTTTTTCATATTGAAGAAAACACATTCCGAAAAGGGAGGTCTATCTGACGCTAGCAGTATACTATGTCGGCATAAAAAAACATGACAATTATCTTCACGTCATATCTTTAAACGTCACATATATAACGCTATAAGTGCTCAACTGAAGCGCTTAAACGGCATACCTAAAGTAGTAAAAACGACACAAATTAAATGAGCCTTAAACTTAAAGCTAAGTGAGTGCAGAATAGATATTTTTCAATGAGCTACGCTTAAAAAATATCATAATGCATTTATATTGCCTAGCCCTCCAAAATCAGTGGGGTATAAAAATAATTTTGCCATCTACTACGGGCTAGTCAGACATTTATAGATTGTCGTCAATATTGAGTAAATAAGGGCTTACACGATTGAGCTTAAATGTGTGGCATAACTTGTGAACAGGAGCTGTATTTACGCAGAAGAAAATAATTAAAAACCTTTATTTTTTAAGTTTCTTTTCAGCTTGTCTTGTTAAAAAGTAAGCATGGGAATTCAGTACACCCGTGCTTAGGTAGAGCAACTACAATAATGGATGATTGGAAGGTGTGCTGCAATTCTCGCAATCATATTTGAGCCATAATCCATGAAAATTCGTTTTCTTAAAACGCTAATCGCTGTCTCTCTTGTGGCAAGCTTGGCAAATCAAGCCACAATGGCTGCAACACCAAATCATAGTGCGACAACAAAAACACTTACTGTTATTGGTTATCACGAAATCACCAACAACAAAAATGCATTAATTCCAGAATATGCAGTTAGCACAGCACAGTTCCAACAACATATTGAGTGGTTGGAAAAACAAGGCTTTCACTTTATTACCGTTGATCAGTTGATCAGTGCCAACAAAGGCAAATCAACTTTGCCAGCTAAGTCTGTATTATTGACTGTCGATGATGGCTATGAATCCTTCTATCAAAATGCTTATCCTGTAATTAAAGCCCATAAAATTCCAGTGGTTTTAGCTGTGGTTGGTTCTTGGTTGGAGCCAAAAGCGGGCGCTCAAGTCGATTTTTCAGATGAAAAAATTCCACGCAGTGATATGTTGTCGTGGGATCAGCTTAAAGAAATGCAAAATAGCGGTTTGGTTGAAATTGCCAGTCACAGTTATAACCTGCATCGCGGGATTTTAGGCAATCCACAAGGCAACTCAGAACCTGCTGCAGTAACACGTTTATATGATCCTAAAACATCAAGTTATGAAGCTGATGCACAATATACGCAGCGTATTACCCAAGATTTAAAACACAATAATCAGCTTTTGGTTGCACATGGACTCAAGTCACCGCGTGTGATGGTATGGCCTTATGGTCGCTACAACATGGAGACGGTCAGTATTGCAAAACAATTGGGAATGCCCGTTGCGATTAGTTTAGATGATGGTGCGGATTCTGCGAAAACGTCTTTAGGGCAACTCAATCGTATTTTGGTCGAAGGTAATATGTCGACGACTGAATTGGCACAAGAGATTGAAAACCGTCAGAAGAACTTAGGCGATAACAACCGTCCACAAAAAATTATGCATATTGATTTGGATTATATTTATGATCCAGATCCCGCACAGCAAGAGCGTAATTTAGGGAATTTGCTTGATCGAATTTCGGCGATGAAAGTCAATACCGTCTATTTACAAGCCTTCTCTGACCCAGATGCCAATGGCTCTGCAGATATGGTGTATTTCCCAAACCATTATCTACCAATGCGTGCTGATTTATTTAACCGTGTTGCGTGGCAAATTCAAACGCGTACCAATGTCAGCCGTATCTATGCGTGGATGCCACTGCTTGCATGGGATTTACCAAAAAAGAATCCTGTTTCTGAGGATTTGGTGGAAACACAGCAAAGCAAAGAGGGTGAGCATTTAAATATGGGCTATCACCGTTTGAGCCCATTTTCAGCCGATGCCCGTGCAACCATTGCAGGCATCTATACCGACCTTGCAAAATCAGCGTCATTTAATGGGGTGTTATTCCATGATGATACCACTTTGTCGGATTATGAAGATGCTAGCCCAGATGCCATGAAAGCCTATGCGTCTATTGGTTTGCCACAAGATTTAAATGCAATTCGTAATAATGATGCGCAGCTCCAAAAATGGACAGCATTTAAAACCGAATATATTGATAACTTTGCGATGCAATTGGCTTCAGAGGTTCGTCAGTATCAACCGTTTTTATTAACTGCACGGAATTTATATGCTCAAGTGGCATTAAAACCTTATGCAGAAAATTGGTACTCACAATCACTTGAACAATCGCTAAATCGTTATGACTTTACCGCGATTATGGCCATGCCTTATATGGAGCAAGCACCGAACAGTGCCAAGTTCTATCAAGACATTGTCAAACGCGTCAAACAATTCCCAAATGGAATAAAGAAAACCGTATTTGAACTACAAGCTGTGGATTGGCGTACCAATCAAAAAGTACCGTCAGACGAAATGGCTTCAACCATCCAGTCTTTATATGAGCAAGGTGTGATGCACGTGGCTTATTATCCTGATGACCCAATTAAAGATCATCCCGATGTACATGTAATGCGTAAAGCCTTTGATTTGAAATCAAGCAAACTTATTCCTTAGGGGAATTGAATTATGTCAACGCTTCAGCAATTTTGGCATTCAGCATTGCACTTTGTATTTTACTATCCATTGTTTATGTCGTACTTATGGATGGTCGGTGCACTGATTTTTTATTGGAAAGAACGCAAAGATCCGCCATTTTCAGAGCCACTCGCTTTAGCGGAATATCCTAAAGTGGCAGTACTGGTACCATGCTTTAACGAAGGCGATAATGCAGATGAAACCATTAGCCATGCTTTAGGTCTGCAATATCCAAACTTTGAAGTGATCGCCATTAATGATGGTAGTAAAGACAATACAGCTGAAGTGTTGGATCGCCTTGCTGGAAAATATGAAAAGTTACGTGTAGTACATTTAGCCCAAAACCAAGGTAAGGCTATGGCACTGCAAGCGGGCAGTTTGCTGACAGATGCGGAGTACCTGATTGGGATTGATGGTGATGCGCTTTTAGACCCGCATGCTGCAACATGGATGGTTCGCCACTTTTTAGAAAATGATGGTGTGGCTGCGGTTACGGGTAATCCACGTATTCGGACCCGTTCAACTTTAATTGGTCGTATTCAAGTCGGTGAGTTTTCTTCGATTGTCGGTATGATTAAACGCGCACAACGTAGCTTTGGTCGATTATTTACGGTCTCTGGGGTGATTACAGGTTTTCGTAAAAGTGCGGTGCATTCAGTTGGTTATTGGTCACCAGACATGTTAACCGAAGACATTGATATTACTTGGAAGCTACAACGTGAAGGCTGGGACATTCGCTTTGAGCCAAATGCTTTGGTTTGGATCTTAATGCCAGAAACATTTAGCGGCTTATGGAAGCAACGTCTACGTTGGGCAATGGGTGGGGCACAAGTCTTACTTAAAAATATCGATGTGTTGTTTAAACCCAAACTAAACTTTTTATGGCCATTAATGATGGAGCTGATTTTGACTCTAGTTTGGTCATATATGATGCTCATTATGGCGGTTATTTGGGTGCTACATTTTGTGATTCCTATGGGTGGAATTGGTGATTTAGTCAGTTCGCCATTCTTACCTTACGGTACGGGCATGTTATTGGGTGCGACCTGCTTATTGCAATTTGCCCTAAGTAAATGGATGGACAGTCGTTATGAGCCATCATTGGGTAAAAACTATTTCTGGATGATTTGGTATCCATTCGTATTTTGGTTGATTACCATCACCGCCAGTATTGTTGCCTTCCCTAAAGTATTACGACGCGGCACGGGCCAGCGTGCACGTTGGGTGAGTCCTGACCGTGGTATTCGTATAAAATCAGAAAGCTGAGTAAATATAAGATGAAAAATAATAGCTTAATTATCGATTTACGCCGCCAGTTACCATGGCATAAACGATACGCATCAAATACATCTACCGCTGTAATGTGGGGTATTTGGTTGTTGTTATGGCGCCCAGCCTTGCTGGTGATGGGATTCCTAAGCTTGCAAAAACACCATGTACTTGAGCATTTGTTTGGCTCTTTTGGTACGGGTTTAGAACATGGATTTACAGCATTGGTGGCATGTGCCATTTCACTGTTGCTATGGTCGAATTATGTCCCTGCAAAAACAGTGAAAAAGCAAACGCCAAAAACATTAACAGACTATGTGCACCATTTTGATTTGCCAGTACAGGAAATTGAAAATAGCCGTCAGCAAAAAATTAGCACGGTCTATCACGACGAACATGGCAAAATTATTCATATTGAATAAAGTGCCGTATACGATTGAATCTGAAAACACTCAATTTCACTTGGGTGTTTTTTTTCATAAGTACTTAGCCCTTTAAAGCTGTACTAGAGGTTGAGCAAAGTAGACTTAGGTGGGATTTAAGCATATTGGCGAAGCTAGAGATTTTTGTGAGAAAGATTTAGACTATGCCTCTCCCATAGAAAATCGCTTTTGAGCGTCAGCATCTCGCATTTGTCTGGCAGAAGATGCAGAATTTTGTATGTCTCATCTTAGTATCTGCAATAGATTCAATAAATATTGCCGTGATGGATAACTTATTCATCCTATAGTTAGGATTTGTGGTAGCAAAATATTTTCTAGGTTTAACCTGTACGAAGTGGAAAAAATTAATGGCGCAGCATGCAGTAATTCAAGAGTTATTTGATAAGCCCATCAGCAAAAAATTGTGGGTTGCCCCGATGGCAGGGGTTACTGATCGGCCATTTCGTACGTTATGTAAATACTTTGGTGCAGGGCATGCGGTCAGTGAAATGATGACGGCAGACAAAACCTTGCGCATGAGTAAAAAGAGTTTATATCGTGCTAATTTTGATGGTGAAATTGCGCCTATTTCAGCGCAAATTGCGGGTTCAGATCCACAAGAACTTGCAGAAGCTGCACGCTTTCAAGTGGCGAATGGGGCGCAAATTGTTGACATCAATATGGGTTGTCCAGCCAAAAAAGTTTGTAATAAATTAGCAGGCTCAGCATTGCTGAAAGATGAAGACCTTGTTGCACGTATCTTAGACAGTGTTGTGGCGGCAGTCGATGTTCCAGTGACTCTTAAAACCCGTTTAGGCTTTTTAAATGGGCATGAAAATATTTTACGTGTGGCGAAACGTGCTGAAGAAGCGGGGATTGCCGCTTTGGCTCTACATGGTCGTACCCGTGAAGATATGTACTTAAACACTGCTCGTTATGCTCTCATTAAAGAAGTTAAAGCTTTACTGAGTATTCCAGTGATTGCCAATGGCGACATCGATACACCAGAAAAAGCCAAATATGTATTGGATTATACAGGTGCGGATGCGGTGATGATTGGCCGTGCAGCACAAGGTCGCCCTTGGATCTTTAGGGAAATTGCGCACTATTTGGAAACTGGTGAACACTTGGCCGCGCCTAATATTGAAGAAGTTAAAAAAGTGCTGTTAGGGCATTTGGCAGAACTCTATGAATTTTATGGTGAATACTCAGGCTGCCGTATTTCACGTAAACACATTGCTTGGTATACCAAGGGTTTACGCTCAAGTAATGAATTCCGTCAAAACATGTATAAAGAAGATTCAACCGCCGCACAATTTAAAGTGGTAGAAGCGTATTTTGATCATTTACTTGATCATGGCGACATTATGAGTGATGTGCAGGTTGAACAAGTAAACTTGCTAGAAACCTAAATCTGTATAGTATTAACGCGCGTAACGTGACACATACGTTTTGCTCATTAAAGAAAAAACCAGCCAAAGTGGCTGGTTTTTTATCTTTTGGTTGCTGTAGAGCTTAAGAGGCGTGTGCTTCAGAAGCAGGCGTTACATCAGCTTTAGTATCCGCTTGTGCTGGGGTAACTTGAGTTGATTTTTCTGATTTAAAGTGATGGGTTGTGTCTACGGACACCCCTATGAGCACTAAAATAAGGAGAACAGCTGCCATATATATCCTAATTGTTATCCTGTTGTTGTTTATTTATATGATTTACATATAGCAACATAATATTACTTTTGGATAACAAAGAGGAGTGGCTTATTCAAAAAAACGAGCATTTAGTCTGCGTTAAAATTCATTTCTAAAACCAATTGATTTATTAAGTCTGGTACTTCTAGGGCACGAATTTTCGCAACTTGGCTTCCCGCCCAAAATGCTCCAAAACCATGATCACCATGTTGTGACGCAAGTTGATGGAGCTGTTTCGCTAAATCATAAGCATAAGGGTAGTCGGCAACTATTGGGCGCTCAGGCGTATCAATTTGACTATGCCAATGATTAATTAATCCACGTGCAGGTCGACCCGATATGCTTGTTGTTATTTGCGTAATAGGCTGATCAAATAATGCTTTACGATAGGCTTCATTGGCATTCGAGCTTTTGCATTGTACAAATGCGGTCCCGAGTTGCACGGCATCTGCACCTAATTTCAGCATATATTTAGCATCTTGGCCTGTCATAATGCCACCTGTTGCAACAATTGGAAGATTGCAGTGTTTTTTCAGTAATTGTACTAAGTCACTGGTTTGAATGCTACTGTCAAAACTTGGGTTGAATATGCCACGATGCCCACCCGCTTCAATACCCTGAGCAATAATGATATCAATGCCTGCCGCTTCAATTGCGCGTGCTTCAATTAAGTTGGTTGCAGTTACCATCGTGATAATGCCTGCTTCTTTTAAGGCTTGAATCTGATGGGGATGCGGAATGCCAAAGTGAAAACTGACGGCTTTGGGACGTGTTTCGAGTACAAGCTGTAAAAAATCATCGTGATCTAAAAAACTGGGATAAATACAATCGAGCTGTGTGGGTGCGACTGCGCCGTATTGTTCGAATTGTGGGCGTATATAGTCAATCCACGCTTGGGAGCGTTGCAGATTAAATGCTTGCGATTGATGGCAAAAGAAATTGACCTGAAAAGAATGATCAGTTAAGGCTTGAGTCGCTAAGATTTGTTGCTTGGCTACATCAACACTGCTTGCCCCTAGACCAAGTGCACCTAAGCCCCCTTGATTAGATACCTCAGCAACCAAAGTGGGTGTGGAAACACCTGCCATTGGAGATAAAAAAATGGGGTGTTTAATGGCTAAATTTTCTAATACATTCATTTAAGTTTTCTCCTCATTATATTTTTACTTTGCCGAAGGCCTAGGTTTTATGCAAATCATATTCGGCATTTTGTTTATAAATAGCAGTAGATAAAAAGAAAAAATGTGCAGAGGATTTTAAACGACATGCTGTGACGTGTAGGCATCTCAATCATACTTTTCCTAATGATGGGCAGCTTATAATTTAGTTGTACTTGATAATTTACGCTGAATTTCTCCTATGTCTGAACGTATTCGTGAAAAATTGCAAATATTGGCAGATGCGGCTAAATATGATGTGTCGTGTTCATCCAGTGGAAGCAAACGCCAAAATAAAGACCGCGGTCTTGGTAATACAGGTAATGGTATTTGCCATAGTTATACCGAAGATGGTCGCTGTGTGTCATTACTCAAAATCTTATTTACCAATGTGTGTATTTTTGACTGTGCCTACTGTGTGTCGCGTCGTTCCAATGATGTGCAACGGGCAGCCTTTACCGTGCAAGAAGTTGTGGATTTAACCATCAACTTTTATCGTCGTAATTATATTGAAGGGCTATTTTTAAGTTCGGGTATTTTTAAGTCAGCCGACCATACTATGGAGCGTATGCTACAAGTGGTCAAGAAATTGCGCTTAGAAGAAAACTTCAACGGCTATATTCATCTGAAAACGATTCCGGGTGCGTCTAAAGAAATTATTACAGAGGCTGGTTTATATGTGGACCGCATGAGTATTAATTTGGAAATGCCGACCGAAGCAGGCTTACAGCAATTTGCACCCGAAAAAAGCCATGCAGAAGTACAAAAAGATTTAGGAATTGTGCGTGACCGTTTAATCGAACTGAAAGATGAACGGAAAATTATTCGGACTGTGCCACAGTTTGTTCCTGCAGGTCAGACCACGCAAATGGTGGTAGGTGCTGCGCAAGAAACGGATCAAGATATTATTATGATGGCGGATCGGCACTATAAAGAATTTAAGCTAAAACGCGTGTATTTTTCGGGCTATATTCCAATTAATGAACAAGAAAAGGCGCTACCAATGGTAGGTTCTGCACCGCCATTGCTCCGTGAAAACCGCTTGTATCAAAGTGATTGGCTCATGCGATTTTACGGCTTTGATGCATCTGAAATAGTAGATGATGCTCATCCAAATTTGGATTTAGATGTAGATCCGAAATTGAGCTGGGCGCTTCGTCATCCAGAGCAATTTCCTATTGATATTAACCGTGCGGATTACCGCATGATAATGCGTGTACCGGGAATTGGCGTACGTTCAGCTAAAAAAATAGTACAGGCAAGACGCTTTGGGCAAATTCATATTGACCAGTTAAAGCGTATGGGTGTGTCTTACAATCGTGCGCAACATTTTATCCGCTGTGTAGATACGCCAAAGTTTCAACGTGACCAAACACCCAGCCAAATTCGCAATCAGATTTTGCAGATGGGCAATTCTAAATATACGCAGCAATTGTCACCTCAGCTTGGTTTTGGGTTCTAAACATGGCGGTCTATCAATTTGATGGAACGATGACTGGGCTATTGAGCTGCATATTTCGCGCGTTTGAGTTTAAGGAATTTAGTGTACAACTGACCGCTGGACAGCTGCCTCAGTCATGCTTATTTGATGAGTTTGTTGAGGTTCCATCCAATGAGGAACATGGGCAACGGGTCTGGCAGGGTTTAAAACAAAAGCTTTCAGCACAAGCACTGCGGAATTTTTATTACAGCTTTCTCTCAGAGCAAGATGAAGCATTTCAGCATTGTTTTAATTTTGCAGTTTATGTCTTTCAGTCACAGCGTCCAGTAGATCAGGATTATGGCCATGCCGATGTGTTGGGTATTTCACAATGGGCCAAGCAAGTTGGTCGTGAAAAGCATCGCATGGAGGCATTTGTACGCTTTAAAAAATGTCAAGATGGCTTGTATTTGAGTCTGATTTCGCCAGATTTTAATGTTTTACCTTTAATTGAACGACATTTTTGCCGTCGTTACCAAGATCAGCAATGGCTCATTTATGATGAAAAGCGTAAGTACGGCATTTATTATGATTTAAAAGATGTGCATCAGATACAGATGAATGTGTATGAGGTAGACACAAATCTACAGCTGGGCCATAGTCAGGCTTTTAGTGTGCAACTCGACGATGATGAGCTGTTATACGACCAGCTCTGGAAAGATTATTTTAGAAGTGTAAATATTGAAGCGCGTAAAAATATGCGACTGCATGTGCAGTATGTACCAAAACGCTATTGGCGATACATGAATGAGAAATCGCTTTAATTCGGATTTTATGCATAATATGGGCTGTTTTAAAGTTTTAGACCAAAGAGTGCATTTATGAAGTTTGTCCTTGCTTTGAGCATTATGTCCAGCTTAATGCTCAGTGCTTGCACTGCCGATCAAAAGTCATCTGTAGAAGTCAAAGCCACTGATTATGCTGTGACTGATGAGGCAAGTTTGCAACAAAAGATTGATGCCTTAAATACTCAATTGGCATCTGATTATCAGCAATTGAAGCAACAGCAAAATATCGCATTTTCAGATCAATCACCTTTAGATGTCACGAATTTGAGTACCTTGCATTTGCATGCGGTGAGTGCAACCTCGCTTAAACCTGTGAAAGAAGAATACTGTCAGCTCATGAATACTTATTTTAATGAGCTTTATCGCGTTGGGCATTTTAATTTACAGTGGTTAGATCAAATACAATTAAAGCATCAATCTCAGACAGCATTAGCACCACACTTTGCCAATGCAGATGCTTTTTATGCATTTGCTTTAACTGACTACAGTAGCTATAAGCAAGCACAGCAAATTATGGGCTTTGGTTGCAATTTAAGAGCTGCTTTAAGTCCAAAGGCATAATGACAAAGCGCAATAAAAAAAAGACCATATTGATGGTCTTTTTTTATGAAGCGTATTAACAGCCTGTGAGTTTTTCAGGTTGCGGACGTTCACCAGGGAAAAAGATTGGACGTAGTTTTACACCAATACCATTACCAATAAAAGCAAAGATGAGCCATAACCAACCATGTAAACTGCCCGATGCAATACCACTGAAGTACGCACCAATGTTACAGCCGTATGCTAAGCGTGCACCATAGCCCAACATTAAACCACCAATTACTGCAGCAGCAAGTGAGCGCTTTGGAATATTAAAGTTAGGGGCGAATTTACCCGCAAGGCTAGCTGCCAATAATGCACCAATCATAATGCCAAAGTTCATCATAGAGGTAATATCAAACCACAATGATTCGGCTAAGGCTTTTGCATTGCCAGGTTGTTGCCAGTAGTTCCATGACGCAACATCAATGCCCATAACACTTACAGATTTGGCAGCCCACACTGCAAGTGCAGAGGTCACACCCCAAGGACGACCTGCAAGCGCCAAGGTTGCAAAGTTGAGGAGGGTTAAAATAATACCGCCCCAAATTAATGGCCATGGGCCACGAATAAAACGCTTCCAGCCATGGTTTTGGCTTACAGGTTCAAGCTCTAAACTACCGTGACGTTTCTTTTCAAAATACACTGTTGCAACAGCAATGAGTGCAAATAATACAAAGTTGATGAAGAGAGCAGGGGCAACACCTAAGCTGGTCACAATAGAAATTGGAGCTAAATGCGGCAGGTTAAACCACCAATCAATATGCGAGGTTGCAATCAGTGAGCCTGTGCAGAAGAAGATCAGCGTCACAATCATGCGCATACTGCCTGAGCCGACAGTATAAAGCGTACCTGATGCACAGCCACCACCCAATTGCATGCCAATACCAAAGATAAAAGCACCAATCATGACAGACATAGAAACAGGGTTTACATTACCTTTGACTGGCGTGCCAAATAACTCACCCGCACCTAAAGCAGGGAAAAAGAGCAACACGGCTAAAGACAACATGATCATTTGTGCACGTAAACCACGGCCACGACGTTCTTTAATAAATACACGCCAGCTCGAAGTAAAGCCAAATGAAGCATGGTAAAGCGTCATACCAAGCGCGCCACCAATAAGGAAAAGGAGGGCTTGTTTAACGCCAACCACTTGATAGGCACCGATCGTACCTAAAATTAAAAGAATAAAAGACACCCAAACCGATACATTTGATCGATTTGCAGGTGCAGCAATAACAGACATAGGAGATTAAATTAAAAATAAAAAATCAGGGCTATTGTATAAAAGTTAACAGCCCTCAAGGGACAATATATATAAATATACTATGTGTATATTTGAATTATTATATTAGTAAAAATTATATGTAAGAAATGCTATAGCGGTGTGACATTAAAGAGAGAACCAATCCAGCTGGAGAAAAGCATGGCAATAATGCCCCAAATACATACGCGCATACTGCCTTTAAGTAGCGATGTACCCGCAGCATAGCTTGAAAGTGCACCCAGTAAAGCCAATGAAACTACACCTACAACCATGACTGTTTGAGCGACATATTGCTCCGAGCTTAGCAAAATAGACAACATGGGAAATAAAGCCCCAATTGAAAATGCCAAAGCTGATGAGCCTGCAGCCAATAAAGGTTTAGCTGCCGTATTATCGTTAATACCAATTTCGTCACGCGCATGCGCTTCTAAAGCATTCTGAGCAGTAAGTTGCACGGCAACATCATGCGCCAGCTCTGGTGTTAAGCCACGAGCAATATAAATGTGAGTAAGTTCTTTGAGCTCTAGCTCTGGATTACGTTGTAATTCACGATGCTCCATAGCAAGGTCAGCTTTTTCAATGTCTTCTTGAGATTTCACTGAAATATATTCGCCTGCAGCCATAGAGGTCGCACCCGAAATTAGACCCGCAATACAGGTAATGAGCAAAGTTTGTGTGGAAGCGCCACTGGCTGCCATGCCCATAATTAAGCTTGTCACAGAAATAATGCCGTCATTTGCGCCCAATACAGACGCACGTAACCAGCCTGTACGTTGCATATAATGTTGTTCTATATGATGAGACGAAGGCATAACACATGCTCGCTTAAGTTAAATATTGTTCTGTTAAGGAGTATAGCCTGTGTGAGCAGATCGACAAAGTAAAATGGTCAATAGCAACAGGCCTTTGATTCCTTAGGGATAATGATGCTGTAAGAGCCGTGTAGTGATATTTTTGAAGACAAAACAAAGCCCTCATGTAGAGGGCTTTGTTGGATGCAATAAAATTATTGCTGTGCTTTTTCTTTAACGTCTGCAGCACCTTGTTCAACGGCACCAGCTGTTGCAGCAGTCGCATCTTTCGCTGCTTCTTTTGCATCATGTGCAGCGGCTTCAGCGTGATTTGCGGCATTGTTTGCAGCATCAGCTGTCGCAGTTGCTGCGTTGTCTACAGCAGTTGCAGTCGCAGTTGCTGCTTCTGATGTTGCATTGGCGATATCATGGCCAGCTTGGTCAGCGGCGTTTTCAAGGTGTTCACCCGTTGTAGCACCAGTTTCAGGAGCTTTGTCTTTGTTACAGCCAACAAGTGCAACAGTGGCAGCTAAACCTAGAGCAACTAATAATTTATTCATTGTACAGTTTCCTTTTTTTGTTATACCCGTAGCATGGGCTGAACATATATTAGCTGAAAGGCTGTTTATAAATCGATCAAAAATTGTTGATTAAGTGTAATTTTTACCAATATGCCTTTTAATATTTGAAATATTATTGCTGGCACAAATAATTTTCTTAACTTGGTATCAGCTCTTCAATTGAAGGTGCTAGAAGGTAGATAAATTCAGCGTCTTCATGGCGCCATAAGTAAATTTCTTCTCCCAATTGTGAGTCTTCATTAGCTCGCATTAACAAGTAATCACCATCGCCATTATGCGCAATTGCAACACTGTTTTCTGGGAAGTCTTCAATTTCTAGAGTGGATGTATGCTCTGCGACAAGATGTTCCATAGTACGCTTAATTCGTTTTACATCACTGGTGTCGTGAAAGGGGAAAAGCCACCATGCTTCAATATCGTCACCATCTTCATATTCGTCTTCATCAGATAAGCTGATCGCGAATTCGCCACCATTTTCAATTTACATTTTTGCTTTATATTTTTCAGGAAATTTAAATCCTAATAGTTCCTCGGCAGTGCTTATAAATTTGTATTCTACTGGAAATGGCTTGAAATTATTCTTTATATATTTTAGATACTTATTAATAAAAGTTGCGTAAATTTAAGTCAATAGTTGAGAGGGTTAAATTGACATATTAAAAATTGAACAATAAAAAAGCCTGCATGGCGCAGGCTTTTTTAACGAGAAATTTACAATTAAAGACCAGCAGCTGCTTTAAGCGCTTCAGCTTTATCTGTTTTTTCCCAAGTAAATGCAGTATCAGAACCTTCACGACCAAAGTGGCCATAAGATGCAGTTTGTTGATACATTGGTTGAATCAAGTTCAACATACGTGTAATACCGTATGGGCGCAAGTCGAAGTGTTCACGTACCAATGCAATAATCAAATCTTCAGATACTTTTGCAGTGTTGAATGTGTTGATAGAAATAGAAGTTGGCTCAGCAACACCAATTGCATAAGACACTTGGATTTCACATTTGTCTGCAAGACCTGCAGCCACAATGTTTTTAGCAACATAACGACCAGCGTATGCAGCAGAGCGGTCAACTTTAGATGGATCTTTACCAGAGAAAGCACCACCACCGTGACGAGCCATACCGCCGTAAGTATCTACAATAATTTTACGGCCAGTTAAACCACAGTCACCTACAGGGCCGCCAATCACGAACATGCCTGTTGGGTTGATGTGGAATTTAGTATCCGCATGGAACATGTCCGCTGGGATTACTTTTTTCACAATTTCTTCAATTACAGCTTCTTTTAGCTGTGCTTGAGTAATTGAAGGGTCATGCTGAGTAGAAAGCACAACAGCATCTAAGCGTACCGGCTTGCCATTTTCATAGGCAAAAGTTACTTGGCTTTTCGCATCTGGGCGTAACCAAGAAAGTGTACCTTGCTTACGTAACTCTGCTTGTTTTTCCATTAAGCGATGCGCGTATGAAATTGGCGCAGGCATTAATACATCTGTTTCACGGCTAGCATAGCCAAACATTAAACCTTGGTCACCAGCACCTTGATCTTCAGGTTTTTGGCGGTCTACACCTTGTGCAATTTCAGGTGATTGTTTACCAATCATATTGATGACAGCACAAGTTGAGCCATCGAAGCCAAGATCTGAATGATGGTAGCCGATACCATTTACAGTGTTGCGGACAATCGCTTCAAAGTCGACGTTTGCAGTCGTTGTGATTTCACCAGCAAGTACGACCGCACCAGTTTTTACAAGCGTTTCACAAGCGACCCGCGCATAAGGGTCTTCTTTTAAGATCGCATCCAAAATAGCATCACTGATTTGGTCAGCCATTTTATCTGGATGGCCTTCGCTTACAGATTCCGAGGTAAATACAGCGTACTCGCGCATAAGTCCTATCACAGTTAATTTAAAAGACGCAATATGTTACATCGACTTCAGTCTTAGGACTAGCGCATGTCGACCAAAATGAATGAATTTATTTCAATTTATTGGTGTTTTATTTGATATGGTCATTAAAAAAAGTGATAACGCTATCTTTATTAGATGTAAGTGGCTGAAATTTTATACGTTCAGTCATGTAAAGTGCTGACTATAATTCAAGGTTTTTTTGGCCTTTAAGACTTTCAGAGGCTGATTTGTTGCTGTGCTAATGTGTTTAAGTTGTTTCAAAACAAGAGGATATAATCATATTTTGTAATTGGATGAGTGTAATGTTGTTAAGTTTTTCTATGAAAATTCATTTTTGAATTATAAACATGAATAAAATTCATCTTTTGATTAAGATATTGTATTTTAAGTATTTGTTTTGATTTTTTTGTGGCGTTTACCAGGGTGCAACTGAAGATTCATGTCATCTTAAATATATTTTTGCAGTTTTAGATGCAAAACATATATCGCAAGATTATAAAAATATAGAAAATTTTAAGGCGGTATGTGCTGGATAATTGTGCAAAAAATGATTTCATTACGAATTAATAGCGAAAACTCGGGCTTGAGGCTTTACCCCTTAGCTATTTTTTAAGACAATATACACAGTTTTGAATTTCTATTCACTTTTCTAGTTTCTTTTAGATTTATTTGGACGCTGACCTATGACGACCCCACTTAATGAACGTCGAGTTGCAAACGCAATTCGTGTATTGGCAATGGATGCTGTGCAAAAAGCGAATTCAGGCCATCCAGGCGCGCCAATGGGGATGGCAGATATTGCTGACGTTGTATGGCGTGAGTTTTTAAATCACAATCCTAGCAACCCACAATGGGCTAACCGTGACCGTTTTGTATTGTCTAATGGCCATGGTTCTATGCTTCAGTATGCTTTATTGCATTTGACTGGCTATGATCTTTCAATTGATGACTTAAAAGCATTCCGTCAATTGCACTCTAAAACTCCGGGTCACCCAGAGCTTGGTTATGCACCTGGTATTGAAACAACGACTGGTCCACTTGGCCAAGGTATTGCCAATGCTGTAGGTTTTGCTTTAGCTGAAAAAACTTTAGCTGCGCAATTTAACAAAGATGACATCGCTGTTGTAGATCACTTCACTTACTGTTTCTTGGGTGATGGTTGCTTAATGGAAGGTGTTTCTCACGAAGCATGTTCATTGGCAGGTACTTTAGGTCTAGGTAAACTTGTTGCTTATTATGATGACAACGGCATCTCAATTGATGGCGAAGTAGAAGGCTGGTTCTCTGACGATACAGAGCAACGCTTCTTGGCTTACGGCTGGCAAGTGCTTAAAGTTGATGGTCATGATGCAGATGCGCTTCGTGCAGCAACTTTGGAAGCGAAAGCTGAAACTAAAAAACCAACCATCATTATTTGTAAAACAGTGATTGGTTTAGGTTCTCCAAACAAACAAGGTAAAGAAGATTGCCACGGTGCGCCGCTTGGTAATGACGAAATCGCGTTAACACGTGAAGCTTTAGGTTGGACAGAAGGTCCATTCGAAATTCCTGCTGACGTATATGCAGCTTGGGATGCTAAAGCAAAAGGTTCTGCTTCTGAGTCTGCTTGGAATGAAACATTTGCTGCTTATGCTACGAAATACCCAACAGAAGCTTCAGAACTTAAACGCCGTCTATCTGGTGATCTTCCTGCTGACTTTGTTGCACAAGCGGATGCTTACATTGCAGAAGTAAATGCTAAAGCAGAAACGATTGCTACACGTAAAGCAAGCCAAAATGCGATTCAAGCATTTGCACCATTACTTCCTGAAATTTTAGGTGGTTCTGCAGATTTAGCAGGCTCTAACCTTACACTTTGGAAAGGCGCTCAAGGCGTTCAAGACAATCCAGCAGGTAACTACGTACACTACGGCGTACGTGAATTTGGTATGACTGCGATTGCGAACGGTGTTGCGCTTCATGGTGGCTTTGTTCCTTACGTAGCTACATTCTTAATGTTTATGGAATATGCGCGTAATGCAGTACGTATGTCTGCATTAATGAAGCAACGTGTGATCCATGTATACACACATGACTCAATTGGTCTTGGTGAAGATGGCCCTACACATCAACCTGTAGAGCAAATTGCATCTTTACGTGGTACGCCTAACCTCAACACATGGCGCCCATGTGACACTGTAGAAGCTTCTATTTCTTGGAAATCTGCATTGTTACGTAGTGAAGGCCCAACAGCGTTAATTTTCTCTCGTCAAAATTTACCATTCCAAACACGTACAGCGGATCAAATTGCTGACGTGGCTAAAGGTGGTTATATCCTTGCGAAAGAAAAAGGCGAACTTAAAGCAATTATTATTGCAACTGGTTCAGAAGTATCATTGGCAATGGAAGCATACGCACAGCTCGAAGGTGTACGTGTAGTATCTATGCCATGTGCTGAAGAATTTGTGAAGCAAGATGTAGCTTACCGTGAAGCAGTTCTTCCAGCAGCGATTCGCGCGCGTGTTGCTGTAGAAGCAGCACATGTTGACTACTGGTGGAAATTTGTTGGTCTAGATGGTCGCGTAATTGGTATGACAACTTACGGTGAATCTGCACCTGCAAAAGACTTGTACAAACACTTCGGTATCACTACTGATGCTGTTGTTGCGGCAGTTAAAGAAATCACTGCTTAATACCTGTTATTAAACAGTCTTTAAAAGACGCTCTCAATTGAGAGCGTCTTTTATTTTTGAACTTTACAGCAGGGCTGATTACATTGCTGTCAAAAGTTTACCCATACATAGGCAAAACGAAGAAGTGAGATAGAGATGAGTTTATATGAGCAAATCAGTGATGAGATCACTTTAATGGATGCAGGTGAGCAGAAATGGATTGGTCAAGACCTTCCATTAGAAGCCATGGTTGCAGTTGAGCTGTTGTTACAGGATATGGCTGAAGAAAAAATTATTAAGGTACGTCGTAAAAATCATGAAAAAACCACAGGTTTAAAACAGATTGATCGCATCTTGATTGAAAAGCTTTAAGTTTTGAATGCGGTGCTAAAAAAGCTTTGTTCTTTTAAGGAGAATAAAGCTTTTTTTATGTGCATATTTTGTTTATAAAAAACATAGAGCATTCAAAAGAGTAGATCGTGAGTACATTCAATATTCAGGCATTATCGTCGGCGGGCATTCAATATTCAGATTGGTTGCAACTTTGGCAAGGCTATCAACAATTTTATCAAGTACAGTTGACTGAGGAGCTCAGCCTAAATACTTGGCAGAAGTTAACTGATCCGAAGCAAGAACACATCTATGGCTTTGTGGCTTATTTAGACCATGAAGCAGTGGGCTTGGTGCATGTGATTGAACATGACAGCTGTTGGACCATACAACCCTATGCGTATTTACAAGATCTATTTGTGTTGAATGAGCAACGCGGTCAGGGAATTGCTAAAGCTTTGATTGAGCAGGTACATGCTTATACAAAGCAAAGACAATGTGATCGTGTGTATTGGTTAACCCATCAAGACAATGACGTTGCACAAAAGCTTTATGATCAGATTGCACGCAAAACAGGGTTTATTCAATATCGATTAAATTGAGTGGCCAGCTAAAAATGATTTTTAGTCTGACCATTTATCTACAGGGTGAATATCTTTAAATCGCACCAAACATTCATTTAATGTGGCTTAGATGTCGATGTGGATTTTATTCGCTTTTAGATTTTTCTGAAACTTTAAAGTTTTTTGCAGGATCGGCATCTTGTTGGATGGTCCATTCACCAGCAACACGGAAGGAAGATGCAGAAGAATAAGTGTCTTCCATGAATTGGAAATAAGTAATCAGGCCATCTTTGACAATTGCTTTAATTGAAAATGGTGAGGTGAAGGTGCGTTTTGCATATACGGATGTGCAGGTAAACTGCCCAAATACTGCCACTGTTTCACCTTCAGCGAGCATGTCGGTAATTTGAAAATCATCAATTTGCCAATAAGTCCCTAAATTTGCAAAAGTATAAATATAAACATCACGGCCTTGGTAAGAGCCAGCCCAAGGTTCAATTTGTTTTAGTTCAGGGTTACTAAAATTTAAAGAAACATAATCGGCATCTTCAGCGACCAGCTGTGCTGTTGCATCGGCTACCAGTTCTTTTGATGTGTTAAGTAAAAAGGCTAAAACGACATCTTTGGGTTGTTTTGTGCTTAAGGCTTTTTTAATTGCTTGTAAATTTTCTGACATAGGAAATCAACTTTATTTATTCAGGTAGTGAAATTATTTTAGTCATTATAGATAAGCAAAAAAGGGGCGATTGCAAGCAACAGTATCCTAAAATTAGGAAAATAAATGCTAAATATTTATTACTTATAAAGATTGTTGCATTTTTTTTAATTTGAAGTGTTTGAAAATGGTAAATCTGTGTTTTAGTTCAATGTGGCTATAGTCAAACAATAGCGCCAGCGGAATGCTGAAAATAGTCAATTTTTACAAATGTATCGTTCTAAACATGCAACAAAACGTTTTATCTTTAACAGTGTATTTTTAGCAGAACTGTATAAACTGATTTGTATTCTTAAGTGAGATAAAAACATGAACATCAAAGCATTAACAGTAGGTTTAGCACTTGCATCTGTTGCAACTTTTTCTATGGCAAAGCCTGTAGCATATCAAATTGATCCAACACATACGGCAACTGTATTTAATTGGAATCACTTTGGTTTTTCTACACCATCTGCAAACTTTAGTGATATTCAAGGTACGATTAACGTAGATAATGCAAAACCTGCAAATTCATCTGTCGATGTAACTATTCCATTGTCTAGCTTAAATACTAACGTGAAAGCTTTGGATGAACATTTAAAAACAGCGGATTTCTTTAATGCTGAAAAATATCCAAACATCACTTTTAAAAGTACGAAAGTACAGGCTTTAGGTAAAAACAAATACAAAATTACAGGTAACTTAACCATTAAAGATGTAACTAAGCCTGTAGTGCTGGACGCTGTATTGAATAAACAAGGCGTACATCCTATGACAAAAGCTGAATCTATTGGATTTAACGCAACAACTTCATTTAATCGCTCTGCCTTTGGTGTGGGTGCATACGTACCAAATGTGGGTGACAAAATTACTGTAAACATTACAACTGAAGCTTCTGTACCTGCCACAAAATAAAGCTTGATGTAAATGTCTCATTACAGTGTCTGAGCATTAAAAAGCACCTCATTATAGAGGTGCTTTTTTTATTGGAATACGGGGGCGTTGTTTAGCTTAATCACGATTTAAAATGAGCATGCAACCAAAGCTAATAAATATTCCGCCAGTAATGCCATCAATTTTCTGACTTATTTTTTGATAGTAATGATTAATTTTAGATGTAGAAAACAAGACTGCAACTAATGCAAACCACAATAAGCTTTCAAAAAAGATTAATGCCAGTACGGAGCTTTGTTGAAGTAGTGTGGCGTCAGTATTAATTGCAAGGGCAAATACACTGCTAAAGTACACCAAAGCTTTGGGATTGGCCATGTTGGTTAAAAAGCCTTGTAGAAGTAATTTTTTACTTGATTTTAGGGCATTTGTTGCGGTGTGTTGTGCAGGTGTGCTTATTGCTGGTTTAAATGCTGACTTTAATAATTGATAGCCTAAGTAACAGAGATAAATGCCCCCGCAGACCATGAGCACTTGTTGAAGCCAGCCTATTTTTTGAAATAAATAATGTAAACCACTCACCGCGCAAATGGACCAAACCAGAATACTTAAAGCAATACCGAGCGCAGCACAAAGAGCATGTGATCGTGATTGACGAATAGCACTTTGCGTGACAAAGAAAAAATCAGGTCCAGGACTCATTAATGCAAATAGATGAATAAGGGCAATACTAATGAGCGCAGTCATGGTTGTTCGTCTTATGATTTAAGGTTGTTGAAGTTATAGGCGCTTTAAGAAGAAAAATAAAGTATTTGTTGAATTGCGTTATGCTGAAGTTGCAATTTTAGAAGTCGAGCATCATATTCTTGCTCCACCTATAAAAGGTGAAGACAAGACTAAATTTAAAACAAGACTAAGTTGAAGCGTGATATCTGAATTAGAGCGATTAAGTATTCGGATTGAGTGCTTGAAGCCATTGGCTAAATATACGACTTGCAATAACTTCTAACTGTGGCGCGTGAGCAATATTCTCTTGGCGTAGTGCAGGAATATTGATTTTGGCCTGAGTTAATTCGGCAGTATGACCAATCAGCCATTTTTCTAAGCTGTTACTGAGTACTTCCAAATGAAACTGTAATGCTAAAATTTGTGAGCCAACTGCAAAGGCTTGGTTTGGGTAAAGTTCAGAACTTGCAAGCAAAGTTGCCTGTGGGGGTAAGTCAAACGTATCTCCATGCCAATGTAATACGGGCTGATGAGCTAAGGGTGCTAAGAGATGATTTTCAGTAGGATGGATGGAGAGTGTAGACCAGCCGATTTCTTTGCTATTTCCCGCATATACTTTTGCACCCAAAGCATGTGCAATTAACTGAGCACCTAAACAAATCCCTAAAGTAGGTAGATTTTTTTCCAAACGAACTTTGAGTAAGTCTATTTCTTGTTGTAAGAAAGGATAATTCTCAGTTTCGTATACACCAATAGGACCACCTAAAATAATGGTTAGGCCTTCATGTTCTAGTGCTTTACGTAGGTCATCAACACCTGCTTCAAAATAACGTACGCGATAACCTAATTGATAGCAGACGTCTTCAAAACTACCGAGGTCTTCAAAGGCAAGGTGTTGGATGGCATAAATAGTGTCTGAAAATACGTTACTCATGGTTTTATCTACATGAATAGGAGAGGTGAATAATGTAACGTGCTCAGCTAAAAATAAAAAGTGTAAGCATGTATGTATCCATTATTTTAAATGCTATGAAGGGATTATGTAGTGTAGGATATGCACGAGCTTGAAAAATGGCACAATTTTTATAGGGTTTTGTGAATATTAAAATTTAAGCACAAGTGTATATGTATTTTAAATACATGAAGTGGCGAAAAAGTATACTTTTGATGTCAAACAAGCGAATTGGAATTAAAATTGCAACTGTTAATATGAACGCATAATTTCATATCTTAAGATTGACTTAAGGTGAATTAATAAATATAAATATATGAATAGTATAATAAAACCTAGAGAAAATAGTATGCGAAGAGAGGTTGAGCAGAATCGCGATGCGAGCTTGTTGCATGCGATTCATAAAATTTTATTAAAGGATTGGGATCCGCTTGGTATTGGATCACGACCTGCTATGCGTGATGAATACGACGAATTCTTACCTAAAATTTTTATGCTCATAAAGTCTGAGGTGAGTGAATCAGAAATTTTTGAATATTTGTGGCGTTTAGAAACAGTTGTTATGGAAAAGCGTGGTAATAAAGCACATACAGCACGCATTGCATCTTTACTCAAGCATATTAAAATTGATCCTTAACTGATTTTTATTTATCACTATATATTTTCAACTATTGTCCTATCCTATAAAAAAACCGGCATATCAAATGCCGGTTTTTTTATAGGTTTAAATATGATAAGGATTAGAATTTTTTCTCTACAGTTAGCATATAGCTTGGAATAGATTCATTTAAACGTGCTTGATATAAGCTACCGTCACTTACTTTCACTAAGCGTTCTTTATAATCTGTGCTAAAGATATTACGTGCATTTAATGAAGCTGACCAGTTGTTATCAAAACGCTTAGTAAAGCTTAAGTCTACCTTGACCCGTTCATTACGGGTACGGTTGTAGTTTTCTGCATTACTGCTGTTATTCAGTAGGCGTGTGTACTCAGGTGTGTAGTTGAGGTTTAAGCTACTAGAAACTCGCCAAGGTTGATAGTTATACGAAACACCTGTACTTGCCGTATAGGGCGCAACATCACTGGCTAAGCGTTTGGCACCATTTTCCTCTTCAATTTCGGCACGAACAGTTGATAATTGTGCATTTAACATGAATGAATGCCCATTATCAGTTTGTTTAAGCGCGTAACGACCTGCAAGTTCAACGCCGTATGTGGTTGCATTGTTTTGGTTGGTTGGGCGTTGTACAAAACGGCAACTAGGATCATTTGCTGTTGTACATACACCGCCTTGCGCATTTTCACTACGAATACTATTTTCAATATAGTCACTAATTTGACGATAGTAGGCCGTTAAATTCACACCACCTGCGGGCGTGTTGTAACCCAGGGTGGTTTCGTAAGCACTGATTTTTTCTGGACGTAAGAGTGGGTTACCACCTTGGTCAGGATTATTTAATGAGCCAGCATCAGCATCAGTAGAGACAGAAACAGTCGGCATTAATTGCTCAGCTCTTGGGCTACGGAAAGCTTGGCTTAAATTGGTTTGTAAAGACCATTGCTCCGTGAAGTCAAAGCGATGTGCAAGTACGGGGCTAAGGTTTTGGTCGCTGTAACTTACTAAGCCAGAACGATTAATCCATTCTTGGCGTGCGCCTAAAGTAAGGGTTTGGCGATCCGTAAACTTCCAACTACCTTCTGCATAAAGTGCGTAGCGCTGTTCGTCTAGGGTTTGTGCAATATTGCTGTCAAGCTCACTGCTTCGAAGGTCCGTACCAAATTTAATTTGCTTGGTTTCATTAAATTTACGTACACCATCATAAGCCAAACCATATTCATTGATTTGCTCATCTATGTAGCTTTGGCGTTTGCTTGAGCGCGTCGACTCAGTCTCATTTTGCTGTTCTATAGATAGGCGGATTTTGTCTGAATCACCTTTATCTTTGCGTTCATAGCGGGTGTTTAAACGAATACTGTCGTTTTTATCATTTTGAATTTGGTCTTGAGCATTACCTTCGCTTTCATTGTTACGATAGAACAATTCAGCAACCAGTTTCTGTTGATCATCAATTTGGTATTCGCCACGCGGTGCAAGCATTTGTGAGCTACGGTTGGTCGTGCGTGTTTGCGTTGTGGTTGTACCTGTTGCATTGGTTGTTTTGCTTACAGAGGTTGTGTCATTCCATGAACTATTTGCAGATAAGCTATACATCCAAGGATCTGTACGGCCATCCATTTGAATGCCAATATTTTTACGTTCTTCTTCTTTGCCTTTTGCCTTGGCTAAACCATATCCCGCACGAACAGAGCCACTGATACGGGTGTCATTTAATGGCTGTTTTAAAATAATATTAATCACTGCAGAGCTAGCAACAGAGGCTTGAGCTACGCTTGGCTGTTTCACAATTTCAATGCGGTCAATCATGTCGGGTGTGATGCTGTCGACCACAGACATACCGCCACGTGGGCCACCTTGTACAGGCTCACCATTAATTAAAAATACAGGTGCACCGCCACCACGGAAACGCATACTGCCATTACCGCCACGTGGGCCTTGACCTGGACTTGGTAGTTGAAAACCTGCAGCACGACGCAAGGCATCATTCACACTTTGGTCGCCAAATTTTTCCATTTCTTCACGGCTAATCACTGTTTTGGCTACAGCACTAATATCAGGGTCTTTCACTACGGCTGGTGCTTTTGCCACTTGAAAGGTCATGGTCGATAAAGTCTGGACAGGTGCAGGTGTAGCCTGAGTTGCAGTTGCTTCTGCATCTACAGCCCAAAGTGCTGGTGAAACTGCAAAAAGTGCACAGCTGAGTGCGCTATATTTAAATGATGTTGGCATGCATTTCATTATTGGATATACCAAATGTAATTTTGCGTAAGATTAGCTGAAAACTGTGGAGAAAAATGGAGGAAATCGGATTTTAAGCGACAGAATGCATAAAAAATTCACTCATAAAATCCATACAAATCTTAAGGATATGAAGTCTAAAAATACTGAACACGTATTTTGATTTATGGTCTTTAGCTCGAATGCATTGGCGCCGTAAAGGGTTTAGTAATGGATCCACAGCATGGCTGAATTGAAGCTGAAATTTAGGGTGGAGATATAAGTATTCAATTTTACATCTTGCTAAACCGTTGCTGATTTATAAGCTATATACAACGAACCAAAAAAAGTTCGCAGAATTAGTCACTATTTTTTCTGTGAAAACTTTATGAAAAATAGTGCTTAGGTTAAGATGAGCCATCATTTCGTAGAAGCATTTTGAAAAGCTATGCAACCTTTTGTTCTATATAACTCAGAGCAACGTAAAAAAGTTGAATTTGTACCTCGTAAAGAAGGTCACATCGATATGTATGTATGCGGCATGACTGTATACGACTATTGTCATATCGGTCACGCTCGGGTGATGGTTGCATTTGACTATATTATTCGCTTTTTGCGCAGTCAGGGATGGAATGTAAAATACGTACGTAACATTACCGATATTGACGACAAAATTATTAAGCGCGCCAATGAAAATGGCGAAAGTATTACGGCGCTAACTGATCGCTTTATTCAAGCAATGAATGAAGATGCAGAAAACCTAGGCTGTTTACACCCAGATGAAGCACCACGTGCGACAGATTACATTGACCAAATGCAAAATATGATTGGTAATTTGGTTGATAAAGGTACAGCGTATCCATCTGCAAATGGCGATGTATATTTTGAAGTTGAAAAATTTGCCAAATATGGTCGTTTATCTGGTCGTAAGCTTGAAGATATGCAAGCGGGTGCATCTGAGCGTGTTGATGTAGAAGTTGAGAAAAAGCATCCGTTTGACTTTGTACTTTGGAAACATGCCAAAGAAAATGAACCTTCTTGGGCATCACCTTGGGGCAATGGTCGTCCGGGTTGGCATATTGAATGTTCGGCAATGTCGACTTGCTGCTTAGGTAACCATTTTGACATTCATGGTGGCGGTTCTGACCTAACTTTCCCACATCATGAAAATGAAATTGCACAATCAGAAGCATCTACAGGTGAACAGTATGTAAACTACTGGATGCATGTAGGTTTTATTAATGTCGATGGCGAGAAAATGTCGAAGTCATTGGGTAACTTCTTCACTATTCGTGATGTGATGGATAAGTTCCATCCTGAAGTTATTCGCTACTTTATTGTGTCTTCACACTACCGTAGTCCTGTGAATTTCTCAGACTTTGCACTTAAAGAAGCCAAAACTACGCTGACACGTTTCTACCATTCATTTAAAGCATATCAAGCGCTGTATGGCGATAAACTGGTTGAAACTTTAGATGAAGCACTGGTGGAGCGTTTTAATGCTGCCATGCGTGATGACTTTAATACAGCAGAAGCGATTGCGGTATTGTTTGAAATTAACAAAGCCTTGAATACTGCTGTAAAAGAAGAAAATGCATCTCAAGCAGAAATCTACTATGCAACTTTACGTCATTTGACCAATGTGTTGGGGCTAGTACAGTACAATGTAGATGAGTTTTTAAAGTCTGATATTGGCCAAGAAGCATTAGGTTTGTCTGAAGAGCAAATTGCAGATTTAATTCAACAACGTGTTGATGCGAAAAAGGCAAAAGAATTTGCGCGTGCAGATGAAATTCGTCAATCTTTGCTAGATCAAGGGGTTGTATTGGAAGATACACGCCAAGGTACAGTATGGCGTCGTGCTGATTAATTCAGCAAACGAATGAAAAGAGTGTTGACAGTAATGAAAAAATCTCTATAATTCGTTCCCATATTGCGGGAATAGCTCAGTTGGTAGAGCACAACCTTGCCAAGGTTGGGGTCGCGAGTTCGAGTCTCGTTTCCCGCTCCAAAATTTAAAAAACCTTAGTCTTACGGACTAAGGTTTTTTTTTGCGTCAAATTGTTAAAACAAGGTGTGAAGTCTTAAAAGTTGAACATTTAGAAACGTTCAATTTCATGAGATATGCTAAAATAGCCAAAATTATTCTTAGTTTATGACAACAACTCAGACCTGATTATTGGGAATGGGTGAAAAAGGTAAACCGACTTTGAATCCACAAAATATGCCAAATCAAATTGATTTCCAGAAAACAGCTCTAGAAACACTGAGCATCGAGCGCCATGCACTAGAAGTATTGGCGAATGAAATAGATGATCGCTTTAGCAAAGCCTGTGAAATCATTTTGCAGTGTAAAGGCCGATTAGTCATTAGTGGTATGGGTAAGTCAGGCCATATTGGCCGTAAAATGGCTGCGACTTTTGCCTCTACAGGCACACCTTCATTTTTTATGCATCCTGGTGAAGCGGGTCATGGCGATTTAGGCATGTTGGTGAAAGGCGATGTGCTCATTGCAATTTCATACTCAGGCAAGAGTGATGAAATTATGATGCTGATGCCATTGATTAAGCATGTGGGCGTACCACTTATTACTATTTCAGGCCATGACCGTGGCCCAATGCCACAAAATGCTGATGTCGCTTTAACTTTGGGTGATATTCAAGAAGCATGTCCACTTGGTTTAGCACCGACATCTAGCACGACTGCCACTTTGGCATTGGGTGATGCTTTAGCAGTTGCCTTACTTGAAGCACGTGGCTTCACTTCAGATGATTTTGCACGATCTCATCCTGCAGGTGCTTTGGGTAAGCGCTTGTTGTTACATGTAAAGCATTTAATGCATACAGGTGATGAGTTACCAAAAGTATTACCAGAAACACCAATGAATAAGGTGTTGTATGAAATTTCAAATAAGCGTTTAGGCTTAACCACAATTGTTGATGCCAATGATAAGTTGTTGGGTATTTTTACAGATGGTGACTTGCGTCGTTTAATTGATAAACAACAAGGTTTTGATGTGAATTTACCTGTATCCGAGGTTATGATTCAGCATCCTTCAACGATTTCAAAAGAAGCGCGTGCTGTAGAAGCACTTGAGCAAATGAATGTGAAGAAAATTAACCAATTTGTTGTTGTAGATGACGAAAATAAAGTCATTGGTGTCATTGGTATGCATGATTTGATTCAAGCTGGGGTAAATTAATTAATGGCATCTTATGTGTTATTAGAGCAAGCGCGTCATGTAAGTGCGTTGGTGCTAGATGTAGACGGAATTCTAAGTGATGGTTTTGTAACACTCACCAATACAGGTGATGAGCTGAAATCATTTGATATTCGTGACGGATTGGGCATGAAATTGGTTCAGCAAGCTGGAATCAAAGTCATCATTATTACAGGCCGTAAAAGCAATATCGTTGAAAAGCGCATGTCTGATTTGGGTGTGGACTTGGTGTACCAAGGCCGTGAAGATAAAGGCGTGGCACTACGTGAAGCATGTGCACAGCTGAATCTTGACCCACAAGAATGCTTGTATATGGGTGATGATTGGCCGGATTTGTCTGCTTTTGCAATCGCTGGAATGAAAGTCACTGTGCCGAATGGCCATGTTGAAGTTCGTCGCCGTGCTGATTTAGTTACACAAGCAACAGGCGGTCGTGGCGCAGTACGTGAAATTTGCGATATGTTGTTGGTAGCCAAAGGGGTTTATCAAGAACTACTTGAAAAATATGCCAGTGCCCCGAATTAATAAACTAAACATTCATTAAATGTGGATAAATGCCCCGCTTATGGATACAAAATTTTTATATGTGACTGCTATTGCAATTGCAGCTGTAAGCGGTGGTTATTACTACTACAGTGGTAAAGGCAATAAACTTCAGGCTGAATCTTCACGCAGTATGAATTATTCTGCGGACAATATTCATCTGACACAAACCGATGAGAACGGCAAGCTATATGTCCGTGCTCAAGTCGATCGACTTGAACAAAACGTACAACAGAAAACCGCGCAATTGTCGAATTTAAATGCTTCTACTTATACCAATGGTCAAGTTGACGCGACTTTTTTTGCAAAAACAGCCAATGGCTATAATGACAATGAAAAAGTTGTGCTAAAAGATCAAGTAAAGGCAACAAAATTGATGGCTGAAGGGCAAATGCAATTTACAACTGATGAGTTGACGGCATTTCCTAAAACCCGTGAAATTGAAACCAATAAACAAGTTTTGGTGCAATCACCACAGGCTGAGTTCGTTAGTAATGGACTTAAAGCAAATCTAAATGATGGGCAGTACGAATTTTTTAATATTCGAGGAAAGTATGAACCTAAATCTTAAATCAAAATTATCAACAGCATTCTTAAAGCGAGTTGCGTTATTAGGTTCATTGGCTGTCGTTTCTGTGGGCGCATTTGCTTTACCTTCAGACCGTAATCAGCCAATTTCATTGGTTGCTGACCGTGCAACTTTTAATGAAAAAACAGGTGTAACCACCTATTCAGGAAATGTGATTATTGAGCAAGGTACAATGAAGTTACAGGCTAACTCGATTGTAGCTAACCTCAATAGCGGTCGCAAAATTAGCTCTATTACGGCTACAGGTAGCCCAGCACATTTCCAGCAAAAGACTGATCCAGCAAAAGGTCCAGCAAAAGGGCAAGCGCAAAAAATTATTTATAATGCCGAAACAGGTATTATTACCTTGTCTGGTAATGCTTTATTAGAGCAAGAAGGTGCATCTATTCGTGGTGCTAACCTCAAATACAGCATGAACAAAGGTGATATTGTTGCCGAAGGTACCCCAAATAAAACGGGTTCTGAAGGTGGTCGTGTGAAAATTGTGATTCCACCATCAAGCGCTAAATCATTCCCAGGAGCAAGTGATTAATGGATCAATCTGCTCATAAGGTACAGACTTTATGCATTAAGCATTTAGCAAAAAACTATAGCAAACGTTGGGTGGTAAAAGACGTTTCTTTCAATATGCAAAGTGGTCAAATTGTTGGCCTGCTTGGGCCAAATGGTGCAGGTAAAACCACGAGCTTTTACATGGTGGTCGGGCTAGTAAGAATGGACAAAGGTGAAATTCATTTAGATGATTTAGACCTGTCTGATCTAGCCATGCATGAGCGTGCTCGTAAAGGAATTGGTTACTTACCGCAAGAAGCTTCTATTTTTAGAAAATTGACAATTTCTGAAAATATTATGGCGATTTTGGAAACGCGTAAAGACCTGAATAAACAACAACGTCAGCAACGTTTACAAGAGCTTTTGGCGGATTTCAAAATCACGCATATTAAAGATTCTTTAGGTATGAGTGTGTCGGGTGGTGAGCGTCGTCGTGCTGAAATTGCACGTGCTTTAGCAGCTGATCCAAAGTTCATGCTATTAGATGAACCATTTGCTGGTGTCGATCCTATTTCGGTAGGTGATATTAAAGACATTATTCGGACCTTAAAAGACCGTGGAATTGGTGTACTAATCACGGATCATAATGTGCGTGAAACCTTAGCAATTTGCGAGCATGCTTACATTGTGAGTGAAGGTGCAGTGATTGCTGAAGGCTCGCCAACTGAAATTCTAGAGAATGAAATTGTTCGTAAAGTTTATCTTGGAGATGACTTTACCGTTTAGATACATAAAAAACCTCAAAAATGTGACTTATGTCATTGTTTTGGGGTTTTTAAATTATTAGAATAATAAGAATAATCAGTAAAAAGATAAAAATATTTGCTGATACAGTATACACTTGATTAAAAAATAGAATTGTTCAAAAGAGCGTTAATAAAAGTAGAAAGGATTGGGGGCATCATAAAATATGATAACTAAAAGAGGGAGCTTTGTTATTTTGCTTTTACCATTCTCTATATCTATGGTGCATGCAGAGTCGACAAGCAAAGATTATTTACACTCTTTTAAAGACGGAATTAGTCAGATTTTTTCACCAAAGCCGACTCGTTCAGCCGATAAAATAGACATTACTGAGCTCAGTAAGTTTCCACTTGATACATCTCGTGTAGCTGAACTTCCAGTGATTGGGCGTGCAGACAATGCACCATTAACACAATATGGAAATATTGCGCCACGTCGATTAAGTTTTAAAGAAGCGGTACACATAGCTGTACAGCGACGCCCAGAAATCACTCAATCTATTTCGTCTGTAGCAGAGCAGGCGTCAAATATCGATTTAGCAAAATCTAAATACTATCCACAACTTTCGGGTGGCTTGCAAACAGCCGATCTCACCAAAGGTGAGCGTGGTGGTCAGGTCGTTTCATTGAGTGCGTCACAAATGCTTTACGATTTTGGTAAGGTTAAAAGTGGCGTAAATATTGAAGAAGCCAAGATGTTGCAGCAGCAAGCACGAGTATTGGTCAGTTTAGATGAAATTTCTTATGATGTTGCAAGTGCAATTGTTAATGCAAAACGCTATCAAGAAATCACCAACATTGCTCGACAACAGATTAAAGGCATTGGGCGTATTGCAGAAATTGCAAATCTACGTGCAAAAGCTGGGATTAGCAGTCAAGCCGATCCAATTCAAGCACAGTCAAATTTAGAAGCTGCTGAATCTAATTTAGTGGTACAAGAAACCCAGTTAAAACAGTACCAGCAACGCCTTAGAACCTTACTAGGTTTTGATGTATCCAATGTTGAGTGGGATATTCCAGATGAATTGGTGCGCAAAGCAGAATTGTACCAAGATCCAGATTTCACTCAAATTCCAAATATGATGTTGGCGCAATCTGGGGTAGAGGTCGCTAAACTTCAAAAGCAACAAGCCAAATTGAGTGCTTATCCAACCATTAATGTGCGTGGCAGTTTAAGCCAAGCTGTAAATGGCCGTAACCCAAATAATAACAAGGATGATGGTTTCTATAATTCCATCATGCTTGAAGCAAGCAGTAATTTTTATCAAGGTGGAGCGATTGCAGCACAAACTCGTGCAGCGAGTTATGCTGAGGAAGCAGCACGTGCACAGGTCAACACATCTTATTTGGACGTATTGGATCAAGTTCGTTTAATACGTGAACAAATTGAAAACAAAAAGCGTCAAATGTCTATTTTGGTACAGCGTCGTGAGACTACAGTGCGTACCAAAGAACTTTATCAAGAACAATATAAGCTAGGCACTCGAACTGTCGTTGATCTATTAAACGCAGAACAGGCCATTCATAGCGCAGCTCAAGAAATCGTTTCTTCTCAGTACGATGTTTATGCAGCACTTGTGCAATACATACAAGTGACAGGGCGTACACGTGCGACTTACGATTTAAATAATACGACTATTCAGGGGTTTGAAGTCCAGCCATGAGTAATACAATAAATTATCAGCCGTGGCTTCAAGCGGTGTTAAACATCGCTAAGCACTACCGCATAGAACCATCAGAAGAGCGTATCCGTTTACAATTGGATTGGAACCAGCACGCTAATGTAGATGAAATGCTTGGTGTTATGGCGAAGCAAATCGGCCTCAATGTACGTAAAAATAAATTTGATAGTAGTTTTTTAAATCCGTGGCGCTTGCCGTTGCTGATTGAGTTTAACAGTGGTGAAGTGGGGATTATCGAACGCATAGATGTGGACGGTAATGCCAGCGTACAACTCAGTGGAGATGAAGGCTTATCTCAAGTTTTTCGAATTGAGCGTTTAAGTCATGGTGTGCGAAATATTTATATTTTGCGCCCTGAATCCTCAGTGCCAGACATGCGTGTCGATGAGTACATTAAGCCATTTGAAAAGAACTGGTTTTGGTCAATTGTACTAACCGACTGGAAGCGCTATATCGATATTATGTTTGCTTCTTTAATGGCAAATATTTTAGCGCTTGCTACGGTCGTGTTCTCCATGAATGTGTATGACCGTGTAGTGCCATCGCAATCTATTCCAACGCTATGGGTCTTGGCAGGTGGTGTACTCATTGCAGCTATCTTTGAGTTTGCCTTACGTGTTGCACGTATTCACTTATCAGACATTATTGGTAAGCGTTCCGACTTACGTATTTCCGACCGTGTATTTGGTCATGCATTACGTATTAAGAATAATGAACGCTCAAAATCTACAGGTACTTTCATTTCACAAATTCGTGAGCTTGAAGGTGTACGTGAACTGGTGACTTCAACTACAGTTACAGCCATTGCAGACTTGCCATTCTTCTTCCTGTTCTTGGGGATTTTCTGGCTCATAGGTGGTAACCTATTTTGGGTGATGGTAGCCATTGTACCTTTAATGATTTTGCCAGGCATTTTTGCACAAAAACCATTGGCGCGTTTGGCACAAATGGGTATGCGTGAATCCGCTATTCGTAATGCGATGCTGGTAGAAGCTGTACAAGGTATTGAAGATATTAAGCTTTTGCGTGCAGAATCACGTTTCCAAAACCAATGGAATCACATGAATGAAGTGTCTGCCAGTGTCAGTATGGAACAACGTAAAATCGTTGGTCTGATGAGTGCATGGACACAAAAAGTACAAGGTTTGGCCTTTGCAATTGTGGTTTTGGTGGGATGTTTTGCGGTAATGAAAGGCGAGATGACCACAGGTGCATTGGTTGCTTGTTCAATTTTATCTTCACGTATGTTGGCACCTATTTCACAGCTCACAGGTGTATTGGGTCGCCTACAACAAGCCAAAGTTGCAAAAACGGGCTTAGATGAACTGATGAAACGTTCAGTCGATCAACCTGACTATTCACATTTGGTACATCGTCCAGTGATTCAGGGGAACTATGAGCTGAATGGTGTAGTTTTCAAATATGGTGAAGATGACCCACGTCCTAGTTTGGTCATTCCAAAACTTGAAATTAAACCAGGTGAAAAAATTGCAATCTTAGGCCGTAACGGCGCGGGTAAATCAACCCTATTGCAATTACTATCTGGTATGCAAACGCCAATTCAAGGCAAGGTCAAACTTGATGGTATTGATTTGGGCTTAATTGATCCATCTGACGTGCGTCGTGATATGGGTTTATTGAATCAAAACTCACAATTATTTTATGGTTCTATACGTGAAAATTTAACTTTAGGCGCGCCGTTGGCAACCGATGAGCAAGTGATGCAAGCATTACAACTCACAGGTGCATTGGCATTCGTTCAAGAGAAAAAAGAAGGTCTCGACCACGTTATTTTGGAAGGTGGCGTTGGTTTCTCTGGCGGTCAGCGTCAAGCTTTACTCCTTGCGCGGTTATTAATTCGTCAACCCAATATTTTGTTATTAGATGAACCAACAGCAGCAATTGATGATGTCTCTGAAAAGCAGTTGATCAATCATTTGAAGCTGTACCTACGCAATAGAACGATGATTGTGGCAACGCATCGTCGTGCTGTGTTGGAGTTGGTTGATCGAATTATTGTGGTCAATGACGGAAAAATTGTGATGGATGGTCCACGTGACCAAATCCTTAACCAATCTGGTGGTGCGCAAAACCGCGGTACGGGAGCAAGCACATGAGTGAAAATAATCAAGAAATACAGCGCTCAAACAAAGTTTCGTATCAAGAGCCACCATTACCTAAAGCCAGTCTGATTATTTGGATTATCTGTATTGGTTTATTGGTGATATTGGTTTGGGCGTGGTTGTTTAAGTTGGAAGAAGTGTCAACGGGCACAGGGAAAATTATTCCATCTTCAAAAGAACAAGTTATTCAGTCTTTAGAAGGCGGTATTATTACCAAAATGAATGTGCGCGAAGGCCAAATTGTGGAGCAAGGTCAGGTTCTTGCACAGTTAGACCCAACCCGTTTAGAGTCCAATGTAGGCGAGTCAGAGTCTTTATTGATAGCTTCACGTGCAACCTCGGCGCGTTTACGTGCGGAAGTAAATGGTACGCCTTTAAGCTTTCCACCTGAAGTACAGCGTGATCCAAAATTAGTACGTGAAGAAACAGCGCTTTACCAAAGCCGTCGTGACAACCTTGAACAATCACTGGCGGGTTTAAAGCAGTCTTTACAATTAATTGAAGAAGAATTAGCAATGACAGCACCACTTGTTGCCAAAGGTGCAGCCAGTGAAGTGGAAGTGATTCGTTTAAAAAGTCGTGCCAATGAATTACGCAACCAAATGAATGACGTGCGAAATCAATATTATGTGAAATCGCGTGAAGAGTTGTCTAAAGCCAATACTGATGTGGAAACACAACAACAAGTGGTACGTGGTAAGTCTGATACTTTAAGTCGCACCACCTTTAAGTCGCCTGTACGAGGTGTAGTGAAAGAAATTGATGTGATGACCTTGGGTGGTGTTGTACCACAAAATGGCAAGCTGATGACTATTGTACCGTTGGATGAGCAACTCTTGGTTGAAGCACGTATTTCACCACGAGACATTGCATTTATTCATCCGGGTCAAGAAGCCTTGGTAAAAATCACCGCTTATGATTATTCAATTTTTGGTGGACTAAAAGGTAAGGTAACTGTTATTTCACCAGATACACTGCGTGATGAAGTGAAACAAGATCAGTTCTATTACCGTGTTTATATTCGTACAGACAGTGATAAATTAGTGAATAAAGCTGGCAAAAGCTTTGCAATTACACCAGGTATGGTGGCGACTGTAGATATTCGTACAGGCCAAAAAACAGTATTGGATTATTTGGTTAAACCGTTTAACAAGGCACGTGAAGCATTGCGTGAACGTTAATCCAAACTAAGTTAGCTTTGTTTTTATACAGCCTCCGCATGCGGGGGCTTTTTCATCTCTGCCAAAAATAAAAACACGTTATAATTAGGCGTTTGGATTTTACTTTGTAGACGTTATGCCATTTACCATTGCCAGTCAGGTCAGCTTTGAAGAAGACATTAAAAAAAGTCGCTTTCAAGCGATTGCTGTGCCTGTTGAAAATGAACAGGACGTTAAAGATTTTTTAGAATTAAACAAAGATGTGAGTACAACACATCAATGCTGGGCATGGAAAATTGGTCATCATGTACGATTTAATGATGATGGTGAACCCTCGGGTACAGCAGGACGTCCAATTTTAGCCACGATTGAAGGCAATGAGCTGACCAATATTTTGGTTTTAGTCAATCGTTGGTATGGAGGCATCAAATTAGGCACAGGTGGCTTGGTGCGTGCTTATGGCGGTTGTGCTGGGCAGTGCTTACTACTGGCAGAAAAAATTGAATTAATTGAAAAGAAAAAAGTAAGTTTCAGCTGTCAGTTTAATGAGTGGGCAATTTTTCAATACGAATTGAATCAGCAACAAATTGAATATACTGAAGAATATACTGCAACTGGTGTAAGCGTCATTGCGCTGTTGCAAGTCCATCAAATTGAGCCACTGACTTTAAAAATTCAAGATGTAAGTCGAGGCCGTGAGCAATTAAAAGTGATTGAAGACATACAAAATGACTGAGCAAGATCCTTTACTGAAATATCGTGAACAGCATAAGCATCGTTTAAATTATATGCCATGGTTGTACTGGAGCTTAAAACCGAAAAACCGCGTATGGGCAGAGCAATGGCAGCAAGAATACCAAGCTTATCTGATGGAGATGGAAACAGTAGAAATTGGCAAAAACTGTTTTATTTCACCGTTGGCACATATTTTTGCTGAACCTGGCCGTAAAATTATTATTGGTGATAATACCTTTATTGCAGCGGACTGTACCTTGCATGGCCCATTGGACATTGGTAACGAAGTTGCCATTAACCACCATTGCATTTTAGATGGCGGTCGAGCAGGGATTAAATTGCATGACCAAGTTCGTATAGCTGCTTATAGCCATCTATATGCGTTTGACCATGGTATGGATTTAGAGCAACCTATTTATCAGCAAGCTGTTCGTTCGCAGGGTATTGAAATAGGGCGTGATGTATGGCTTGGGGCGCATGTGGGCATAAAAGATGGTGTGACCATACATGAACAAGCCGTGATTGGTATGAATAGCATGGTGACCAAAGATATAGAAGCTCGTACGATCGTGGGAGGAAATCCTGCGAAATTTATACGTTTTCGGGATTAAGCATGAAAAAAGGCGGGTGCAAGCTAGGAAAATCATACACAAAAGCCTGCACAGTCTTAAAAACTTGTGATACTTTAAAAATAACAACAACAGATAGCCCAAAAGAAGCAAGAGAGGCTAATGATGAAGCGTGTTATTGCTTGTATAGATTCTTCGCCGTGTATAAATGCATTGGCTGAAGCTGCCGTTTGGATTGCCAAACAAACCCAGCGTGAACTGGTGTTACTGCAAGTGCTGGACTACTATCCAGCCAGTTATCACTTGGGTGAAATCAGTGGCGTGATAGGTTTTGAAAGTAATGCAATGCTCCTTAAAGAGCTGGCAGAGCTAGAACAAAAACAAAGCGAATTGGCACAAGATTATAGCAATAACTTGCTTAAGCACATTTCAGAACTCATTCATGAAAAGCATGACCTACAACCTGCACATATTCAGCTCAAGGGTGATTTTTTAGAACAAAGCTTTCAGGAACTCCGAAGTGACGATATTGTCGTCATTGGTCGAGTAGGTGAGCGCTCTGCTGAACGCAATAAGCCAATGGGGAGCAATGTCGAAAACTTCATCCGTGGTGCAAAATGCACAGTCATGACGGTAGGTGCAAGCTTTAAACCACCAACACGGTTTATTTTTGCCTACGAATATTCACCTACTTGTGTAGACCTCATGAAGCGTATTGCACAAAGTGATTTACTGCGTTTATTGCAATGCCATTTACTCTACGTTGGAGATCACCCTGAAATTTTAAATGAACCTTTGCAGTATCTGAAAAATTCTGGACTAGATGTTGTTACGGAGTATCGCTATGGTGATGTAGCTGAAAATATTTTGTCTTATCAGCAAGAACATGCGATTCAACTGATTGTATTAGGTGCATTTAGTCACAGTAAAATTCATCAATTCTTTTTGGGAAGTATTACGACGACAATTTTCCGTAACTCAACAGTTCCTTTGCTAGTAGTAAAGTAAACTTGATTTAATTGAATTGAGTGATTTATTGAATTTTTGGTATAAATAATAGCCAAAGTTATCCTCACTTACTGTGGATAACTTTGTGACTAATATTTGTAAGCTAATGTTTTTAAATAAATAAAAACAAAAGTTTGTTTTTTGTACAATTGTGTTATTTTACAATTGCAATTGCAAAACCGTCATGGCCTTTGCTACCAATTGTTTGCAAAGCAGTGCTTGATAATAAACGTGGATGGTTTTGCATTGCGCGGAACATGTCGCGAATACCTTCTATACTAGGCTTATGATTTTCTGGATTTAAGATTTCACCGGCACGAATCACATTGTCTAATACAATAATTGTTCCTGAGTGTGAAAGCTTCAAACTCAGTTCTAAATATTCAGGATAGCTTTGTTTGTCAGCATCGATAAAAATAAAATCAAAGGCTTCAGTGTCATCAGGTAGAGAACGTAAAATATCTGCAGCACGACCACATTTAAGCTCAATGGTTTGAGCTAAATTGGCACGATCAATATTTTCTTGGCCTAAGGCTGCATGTGTATCACGACCTTCAATCGTCAGAATATAACCATCTTCAGGTAGGGCACGCGCCAGCCACATTGTGCTATAAGCCGCAAATGTTCCAAGCTCTAAAACACGTTTACATTTGTTCATTTGAATGAGCATTTGCAATAACATCCCTTGATTGGGTGCAACAGCAAGGTGGTCTGGGAAGCCACGTTCTTCTGTGTGTTTTAGAGTTTGAGTCAGAATAGGATCTTCTGGAATTAAATGTGAATCGATATACGTATCAATGTCTGTCCACATTTGTTGCATAACTTGAGCACCTCATTTTTGATGCAGACATTTTAAACCTTTCCCGCTGAAGCGCAATTTTTTGAAGCGGATCTCTGCGTATATACACAAAAAAATAGCCTCCGAAGAGGCTATATCATCACATTGTCATGCATTAGTAATTACACATAGAGCTACGACTACTTAAATCAGGCCCCCAGGTACGATAACCTTGGGTATCAATATGAATTTGCCCCGATGCATATAAACCTAATCCCATATTTAGGCTTTGTCCATGTTGTGACCAGAATTGGCATAATTTGAATTTGGAGTTTTCAATATATGCATAATCTTCTGGCTGCGGATATTCTGGGCCAATACGGAAATCGATGGCTGAGTTATAAAGGTGACGTGAAGAACTTGCACCACCAGCACATTGGTTTAAAGGCAAGTCACGATATACAGAGGTCACGCTAAAGTCGGTCAGTACGTTGGCTGCGATTAAGTATTTAAATACACGAAGCGTTGGAATTTGATTGGCCCAAAGCTCACGACTGGGCACCATGTATTGTTCTCGGCCACATTTTTGCCAATCTCGCGCAGTACGCATTAATTCAAAGCTAGGAATAATATTTCCCACGCCATTTTTTTCTAAAAAGACTTCATATTCCCGCACGCGACGTAAATGATCTGCAACTGCAATCCAGTTGTTATACGCATAGGGCACAGTTTTAGGAGGAATGGGGCGCTGAAAACTAACACGCTCTTGTGGTATGAAAATACGTTTTCCTGATGGATCTGTAATGATCTGTCCTTTTTTAGGAGAAGATGTACAGCCAACAAAAACGATAGGGACTAATACAATACCAAGTAGTCCCTTTATCAAATTCTTCATTATAGAAAACAATTATTTATAAACTCTTATTATTTTAATCCAAATTAAGTGAAAAAAATGGAAAATATTGCAATCAAATGTGTGCTTTGGGTATAAAAAAGATCAGCAGAGGCTGATCTTTTTTATTACTTGGTAACGGACGATTACTTTTCTAAGTATTGTAATTTGTCTGTTTTACCATTCCACTCTTCACGGTCAGCTGGCTGATCACCAATTTGTGTGATGTTTGGCCATTTTTGTGAAAGTTCAGTATTCAGCTCAAGGAACACTTCTTGGCCTTCTGGAAGCTCATCTTCAGAGAAAATAGCATTTGCAGGGCACTCTGGTTCGCATAGTGCACAGTCAATGCATTCATCTGGATTAATTACAAGGAAGTTTGGACCTTCATAGAAACAGTCTACTGGGCAAACTTCTACGCAGTCTTGATATTTACATTTAATACAGTTTTCTGTGACAACAAAGGTCATGGCGACAGCTACCTAAAAATATGGTTCTAATAACTAATGCTGTATTTTAGGCAAAAATACCCCTAACTAACAATTCCTTTTATTGATATTTATTATATGCAAGGCTGTTAAATTTGATAAAAACTGAACAATTTGATCGAAAAGTGCCTGTAATGAGAATCATCTGCAAAACCTACGGATCATTTGAAGATACGTAGGTTTTTGTTACATATTAATTAGGCTTTGAGTTGGTCCTTTAAAGCATAGAGTTGTTGTAATGCCTCACGGGGACTGAGATTATCGACATCTAAGTTCTTAAGAATTTCAAGCGCAGGCGATGCTACTTCAACTTCGACCACACGCTCTATAATTTCAGGCGTTGCAAGCGCGCTAAACAAGTCATTTTGTACGCCTTGATTGAGCTGTTGCTTCTGCTGTTTTTCCAAAATATGTAAACGATTTTGTGCATCTTTAATTACACTGTTTGGAATACCTGCTAATTTTGCCACTTGTAAGCCATGACTCTGACTTGCAGGGCCGTGTTGTACTTTATGTAGCAAGATTAAATTACCATTCAATTCCTTGGCTGTAACATGGAAGTTTTCAATGGCAGCTTCTTTGCCCAGTTCGGTCAATTCAAAATAATGCGTGGCAAATAAACATAAGCATTTAATGCGCTTAGTCAGATCATTTACACATGCCCATGCTAAAGATAGACCATCATAAGTGCTGGTACCACGGCCTACTTCATCCATGAGCACCAAAGACTGATTTGTCGCGTGGTGCAAAATTTGTGAAGTTTCAGTCATTTCCACCATAAATGTCGATTTGCCTGTAGATAAATCATCTGCTGAGCCAATACGTGTAAAGATACGGTCGATTGGACCCAATAGCGCCGATTTTGCAGGAACATAACTACCACAGTAGGCCAGTAAAGCAATCAGTGCCGTTTGACGCATAAACGTCGATTTACCACCCATATTTGGCCCTGTAATAATGGCCATACGGTGATTGAAATCAAGACTGGTGTCGTTGGGGGTGAAGGCAGCTTTGCTGAGTGCTTCGACCACAGGATGACGGCCTGCTTGAATTTGCAAACCAATTTCAGGACTAAACTCTGGTCGTGCCCAATTTCGCAAACGGGCTTGATGAGCAAAGTTGGTCAACAAATCAATTTGAGCAATGGCGCTGCTCATCATTTGTAAGTGTCTAATATCTTGGCGTAGCTCTTCGAGTAGCATTTCAAAGAGCATTTTTTCACGCGCCAAAGCACGTGATTCACTAGAAAGAACCTTGTCTTCAAAAGATTTGAGCTCTGGGGTGATATAACGCTCAGCATTTTTTAAAGTCTGTCGACGAATATAATGATCTGGTGCTTGTTCGGCTTGAGCCCGTGTGAGCTCAATATAATAACCACTGACACGGTTATAGCCGATTTTTAAGGTAGAAATTCCTGTATTTGCACGCTCTTGGATTTCGAGATCAATTAAGTACTGGCCAGCATGATCACGAATTTTACGTAATTCATCTAGCTCGGTATCAAAACCTTCGGCGATCACATTACCATCACGAAGCAGTACAGGTGGATTCTCTACAATAGCGCTCATAAGGCGTTCATGTAGACCGTGAAAATCACCTAACTCAGTATTTAATTCAAGCAAAAGCTGAGATTGCTTTTGCTCGATCAGTGGCAATAAGGCATGGCGCAAATAAGGGATTTGTGCACAGGCTTGACGTAGTTGAACCAAATCACGTGGGCGTGCACTGCCTAAGGCCACTCGACTGAGGACGCGTTCAATATCGCCAATCTCTTTAAGTACTAAACGCGTAGGCACTTCATGGCAACCTTGTAAAAGTGCCTGCGTTGCATCGAGGCGGGCATCCAGTAGAGCTGTATCACGAAGTGGTTGCATCAGCGTTCGACTGAGTAGACGTCCGCCCATTGCAGTTTGGCAGTCATTAATCAATTGAAATAACGAGGTGCCATGTTCAAATAAGGGTTCAATCAGTTCTAAATTACGACGTGTAACTGGATCAAGCGCAATAAAGTCTGTGCTTTGTTCTAACTGAATTGAGCGAATATGTGGCAAAGCGGTTTTTTGAGTCTCTTTGGCATAATGAATAAGCGCCGCTGCAGCCGCTTTTGCCAAAGGTAAATGATCAATACCAAAGCCTGAAAGTGTAGATACACCCAATTGGTCGCATAAAGTTTTTTGAGCATTGTTCAGATTAAAATCGACATTTGGGCGCTTAGTTACAGGGCAGTCTAGTTGGCGTTTGGTCTGCTCTATGATGTTTTGGTCAATGACGTTTTCATCAATAATAATTTCACTTGGCATTAAACGTGAAAGTTCAATGCTCAGTTGTTCGATATTAAATTCGAGTTGCTGTACTTTAAAAATACCAGCACTCAAGTCAAGCAGTGCAATGCCAATTTGATTTTGTTGGATGCATAAAGACACTAAGTTTGAGCTTTGATGTGCGGTTAATAGCGCATCGTCTGTCAGTGTGCCTGGTGTAATAATACGGACAACGCCGCGCTCTACAGGGCCTTTACCTGTCACTTCACCAATCTGTTCACAAATTACAACGGTTTCTCCTTTTTTAACCAGTCGTGCTAAATAACCTTCAGCAGCATGATAGGGTACGCCTGCCATTGGAATAGGTTCACCATTGGCTTTGCCACGATGTGTAAGCGTGATGCCTAAGATTTTGGCTGCTTTGTGGGCATCTTCAAAGAACAGTTCATAAAAGTCACCCATACGGTAGAACATTAATGAATGCGGGTGCTGCATTTTGACGCCCATGTATTGTTGCATCATTGGGGTCAAGCTGGAAAGATCAGCCATAAGTTCTGAACTGGTCATTGAAAAAAATCCTTCATCCTTTGTAAAGTGAGTACAAACTCAAATATGACGTAGCGTACAGTACAGCGGAGTCATTGCTCAGCTAGTGCAATTACTGTATTGGCTTTTTCATTTATTTGTAGCGCAAAAGCGAATGTGCAAGTTTAGCAAAATTCAAAACAGAGCAACATGCTCGTTTTATGGGAAATATAGAGTGCTTTGAATGGCGGGTGAAAAACCATTCACTCCTGCGAGTGATAATTGATTTGTTGTGCACGTTTGCATTGTATGATGATGTGCCTCATACAATGCAAAGTTATGATGTGCTAATGCTTAGGCAGCCGTTTTTTTCGCAATAAAATATTGGTTGCGCCCGTGTGTTTTAGCGTAGTAAAGCGCTTGGTCTGCTTGTTGAATAAAGGCAGTCATGTCTTGATCAACCGTTGGAATAGTACTGGCAATACCAATACTGACGGTCACTAAGCTTGAAATCGAGCTCGCTGGGTGTGGTAAGGCTAATTTTTGAATCCGTTGAATTAAAATGCGAGCGAGTGCTTCAACTTTTTTTTCGTCAAACATTGGGAAAAGAAGTAAAAACTCTTCACCGCCATAGCGGGCTGCCAAATCATTACTACGAGAGCTTAAATTATCAAGCTCTTTCGCAATGATCTGTAGGCATTCATCACCTGCAATATGCCCTAAGTGATCGTTATAATTTTTAAAGCAGTCAATGTCGACCATGAGTATGCTAATGGGGGTTTGATGTCGTATTGCATAGCGCCATTGCTGATCCAGAATGAGCGATAGATGACGACGATTCGCTAATCCTGTGAGAGAGTCAATTTGTGAAAGGTGCTCAAGTTGCTTAGCTTGCTCATCCATTTCTAATTTGTTGAGCTCGATAATACAGTTTTGCAAATAGTTTTCACGGTGCTGACGGTCAATCGCGTATGCCAAAGACATACCTAAAAAGCTACTAAACGTGTAGGTACGGTGTAAAAAAGTCCAATCAATGTCATATTGTAAAAAATGTGTACCCGCAATCCCAATAAGACCGCCGACCCAGCCCGCAATGAGAGCTGTATAAAACCGTAGCCCTACAAAGCCATAAATGATCACAACGGCATACATCATGGCTGCATGTAATAGTGAGTTGTCATTTCCATGACCAATAATGGTGACAGTCATAAAAGATATAGTGACCGCACCCATACAGCCAAAGCCTGTATAGAGGTCAAAATAACGGTTTAAACATTTAAAAAAAGACAGAATCCATGCAAAGAGGACGATGACGCCAACCCATGAATAGAGCGCAAACCAACGAAACACAATGGGATCATTTTGAATGGTTTGATAAATACCATAACTTAAGAAAGCATATAAAAAGAAGATAATAGGGGCGCGGAAGCGAAATTCATAAGCAGCCTCTGCTCGATATTGTTGCCTGTAGGCTTGTTCTAGGCTGGGTGAAAAATGTACATAATTAAGCCCTTTGGAAATAATTTCTTCAATTTTGTCGCGACTTAAAAGTTTTGACCCATATAGTTTCATTGGATACTGCCAAATTTACACTAATTTTATTTGTAGGTACGGGGTACAGCTCCGTACCTCCTTTTTATCTTCATGTATTACTTATGCTTAGTATTAACATAAAGCTTCTTGAGTTAACAAGCGCAAAAAATAGCAAAACAAAACATAACATATCAAATTAGTGTGAATTACTTAATGGAAAGCGATTGAAATTGAATTTATTGCTGATTAAAAGTAAAAATATAGCGATAAATGGTCAAAAATAGCTGAAAATGTCCTTGTTTAATCTAGTGTTTGGATTATGATCGAAAACAGATCCGCAATAAGAAATCAAATGAGGGCAGGGATATGACTTCAGTCGTGCGTGGTTACGAAAACCAACTAGAAATTACACCGCATAACACGTGGTCACAGCAATTCTGGGATGAATTGATTCCACATAAAAATAGAATTAGTGAGCACCCATTCTTTAACGATATGGCCAATGGGCAGTTAACGCTCGAAAGTTTCCGTTTTGCTTTATTACAGTTTTACCCATTGGTGGCGCATTTTCCATCTTACATGGGATTAGGGCTGTCTAAAGCCACCAATTTCTCAGATGCAGGTGTAACAGAAGCGCGTGATTGGCTAATTCAAAATATTAAAGTTGAAGAGCGTCATCTGAACTGGTATCGCGACTGGGCTGGCGGTTTTGGTATAACGGTTGAAGAGCTAGATCAGGTACAACCGACAGCTGCAATGAATGCAGTAAATCACTTTTTGTGGAATATCAATACGCGAGGGAGTCTGGTTGAAAGCCTAGCTGCAACCAATCTTGCAATTGAATGGGCGACAGGCGACTGGAGCGGTAAAGTGTATGCTGGAATTAATGCCTACACAGATCATCCTGAAGTTAATATTAATAAACGTAGCATTGCGTGGTTACGTGCGCATGCACATTATGATGATTTACATCCTTATGAAGCAATGGAGCTGATTAAACGAATTTGTGATAATAAGCCGGCCTTGCAACAACAAGCCCTACGTGCAGTAAAAGAAGGGTTGGCGTATTATGAATTGGCTTTGGATGAATGCAGTAAAGTGCAGGCTCGAACTTTGAAGCTAAATTAATTTATACTTAAAGCTACGACATAAAAAAACCGATCAAAAGATCGGTTTTTTTATTTGCGATCCAATAGGCTATTTGGGTTTATATAGGCCAAGTTCTGTTAAATGTAGACGTAAAATACGGCGTAGTTCGAGTACTGCTTCGGGTGTTTCTTGAATAGAATGTCCACCTTTTAACACCACTTCAGAAACGGCTCCGTTTAAATGAGCACTTTTATAAGGAACAATGCCATCTGTAATCAGTGCTGGGTCATTACTACCGCTAATATTACCAATAATTGAGTGAAACTTTAAGCCTGGACGTGGATTGATATCGTCTGTAAGTTGCATGAAGTTTGATTTATGGCTTAAGTCACTTGGACCATTTTGTATTAAGCCTTGGTCGACTTGTTTTAACAAGTCTTTCAAATCTTCTTCCTGCGTCAGTACATCTGCAAAAGCAGATAGAAATGCGCCTGGTAATTTAATCACTTTACGGGCAACTTTGGTAAACCAGCGGTCTGCATAGTCTGTTCCGCGGTGCGGTGATGCCAAAAAGATTGCACGATTGAAGTTAGGAATGTCGTTCATCACCATGCGTTGTTTGACTACAGGTATTTTTTGATATTGATGCAACTGGCGAGAGCTCATTTTTTTGAGTGCTTCATTGCTAATATCTGCGTCACTCACTAAAAGACGCGCAATAATACCTCCCATACTATGACCAATTAAAACTGCATCTTTTTTTGCCGTACTTTTAAGACCGACTCTTGCAAAAGCTTGGGTTAGAAGTGCATAAATTTGGAAGCGACTTTCAATAATTGGCATATTTGTGGAATAGAACACTTGCCAGACTTGATAATGCTCCCTTAAAACATTATCTCCCATAATATCGTTGGTCAGGCGGATCCATGCTTCTGGACTACTGGCTAGACCGTGTACCAATACAATCACTTTTTTATCTGGATTGTAGGGTTCTAACATATAGAGTTGTGGCATCGTGATATTTTCATCACGGTCAATTAGCGATAAATAGGCGGCTTTACCGAGGTTATTTTCTGCTAACCATAAACCATAGGGTGCTGAGAAATTGGCCGCCAATGGGTAGTTTTTGGATGCAACATTCAGTGTTTCATATTTATAAGGATCGTAAACCTTAATCACGAAATCTGGGCTATTTAAAATAGCATCAATGGAGTTGCCTTGTAGGGGTTCTGCGGTCAAGGTGGCAGCCAGATAACGCGCCGTATTGATGTTGGGGTTAATGTTATTTGGATATTTATAATCCATTGGATTAATAATGTATTTGTTTTTAGTTCCTTCAGGTTTTTTATCTTCAGGTAACACAATTAAGAACTCGGCACCAAAACCATCTCGGCGGGTGATAGAGCGTAAGCCAGAGAAGTTAAGATTATAAGTTGACATTAACTGCTCAACTTTGCTGTTTTGTAGGCCAGCATAATGGCTGTAATCGATACGATAGCGACTTTTCCCTACTTGAATTTGTGTAACAGCCTCAGCTTGAGCATGGTAGGTGGTATACAGTCCAACGAGTTTTGCAATTCCTTGATTATAGAAATCGCGGATTTGAACTTGTCTGTTGTCAAAAATACGGTCTTGTGGCGCACGCTGGGTTTTGAACATATAGGCATAGCTATAACGAATGCTACGATCGAGCATATTCATTTGTTCTATTACACAGTTCTGTAAATTTTGCTTTTCAATGGCCTTTTTTTCTTCTGAACGGGTACTAGACAGCACACTAGACTTACAGGCAGAAGAATCACCAAGTGCGATAGCTTTTGCTAAATAGAGTTCACTGGCTGCAGAGTAAATTTGCTCATCTTGTATTTGGGGGATTTTTTTAATTTCACCAATACATTGTTCTGGTGTGTCGGTACAGCTTTTGGCTTCACGTCCACTCATAGACAAAACGTTGAGTGTTGCTTCACTGAGTTTACTGCGTGACAAAATACTGTCACGTTCATTAGCAATACTGACATTTAAGGCTTGGTTCTTCACGCTGACGACCTGACAGCCAGACAGTAAAGAAGTTGTTAATAATACGCCGAGCAGTAATTTATTCATTTTATGCTGCATCTTCATGCGATTTTGAGGGGAATTATTTTAAATCATACTGCAAGTTGAATTTTTTTCAATTCGCCATAAATAAAAATAGGCCAAAAATGGCCTATTTTTAACAATATAGATTAACCCGCTTTTGGTGGGTTCAATACTTGCCACACATTCCAGCGACCTTGCTTTTCAATTTCTTGAATCAAGCGGTCAGCTACGTCAGCTTCTTGAGGGTATTTAATTTTGTAATTACGCAAGATTTGAACAGCATTTTTCTTTTGTTCCATTGCGATGTAGTTGTTAGCTGCAGAAAGATAAGCTTCTTGTACGCCAGCTTTCATTGCTTTGTCTAGGTATGGAATTGCTTCGCGTTGACCGCCACCTTCAGATAAACCAAAACCAAACCAGAAGTTTGCTTCGGCATCATCTTTGTTAATTTTTAAAATACGCTGTGCATAGTTTAATGATTTAGTGGTGTAAACAGAACCTAAGTCTAGGTTACGTGCCATAACGCTTGCTTTGAATGCGCGAACTAGAATGTCAAAAGAAGCATTATCTTTTGATGCTAGCGTATCAAGTTGCTGAGTCACTTGTTTAAGTTTTAACTCAAAACCTTTGCGTTCATTACGTTGCACAAAACGTGGTGGATAGTGGCGTGCTTTGCCTTCTACTAATTGTAAGAAATCATCAATTTCTGTGATGTCAATTTCGTTGTCACCAGCAAGGACTGCATATTTCATTGTGCGTACTTTGCTGTTGACGGTTGGAATAATTAAACGATTGGTATCTAGCGTTAATGTTTTTGATGGATCGCTTGCTAGATTAACATTCATTTTTGTTACGGGTTGCGCCGCAGCTTTTTGTAGATTGATTTCAAATGGAGGTGGTGCATCATAATTAAATGGATTAAGTGCATAGAATGGTGGTGTAAGTTCAGGTTCTACAAACACCATTGAACCTTTAGGTACATTATTATTTTTATTGGTTGGTGCGCTTCCACATGCAGCAAGGGTTAAAGCAAGACAAGCAACTGCCAAGGGCTTAAGCATCATAAGAAATCTTCCATTTAAATTATTTTAAAATGTTCATCAATTGCATATTCGCCAGTCTATTTAAAGTCTGGCGAACATGCAAGCCAGCAACTTGATCCTTCCTGATCATTTGCTGTAAAGCTAGGCTTTTGATTGTTTACTTTGTGCTTCACACTCACGTCGTGCTTCTTCAATGATTTTTAACTCTTCTTCACTGAAGGGCTGTTCATCTAAAGCCTGTGTTTTAAAGCTCGGATCAAGCAAAGATAAGCGATGGCACAAGGAGTTCATGCGCTGTTCATTTAGCTGAATCCGCTCCAATAACACGCGCATACCATCTAAGATTGGATCTGACTGATCCTGTGTGGTGGCATAAGCTTGGAAACCAATGCTTTCGGCGTAGTTATTGCGACGCGCTTCTTTGTCGTCTTTTGATTTGTCTTTGGTAATAAAACGTGCAGGACTGCCCACAGCTGTCGTTTCTGGTGGAACTTCTTTGGTCACCACAGCATTTGAGCCGACTTTGGCATTTTTACCCACAGTAAATGGCCCAAGGATTTTTGCCCCTGCACCAATCACAACACCATCTTCTAAGGTTGGGTGACGTTTACCCTTGTTCCATGTTGTACCGCCTAGGGTAACACCATGATAAAGGGTAACATCATCGCCAATTTCAGCTGTTTCACCAATCACGACACCCATGCCATGGTCGATAAAAAAGCGTCTACCAATTTTAGCGCCAGGATGAATTTCAATACCAGTTGCAAAACGACTAAAAGAGGAAAGTAAGCGTGCTGAGCCTTTACAGTCTTTTTTCCACAGTTCATGTGCAACGCGGTGCATAATGAGTGCGTGAATACCTGGGTAGGTGGTTAAGACTTCAAGTGTATTGCGAGCGGCAGGATCGCGCGCAAATACAGCTTGTATATCCTCTTGGAGCTGTTTAAGCATTAGTGTTGATCCTCATCATTTTTTGATTTTTTCCATGTGCCATTATTGAGTGCTTGTACACGGCTAAAAATACCACGGAGCAAATGATATTCCATACGGTCTAATTGAATTCGGCCAAATAAACGACGCAAACGCAAAGGCAATAAGCGTGGATTTTTTGGGTCCATAAATTCAATGTCTGCCAGCATTTTTTCAATATGCGGGTAAAACTGTTCCATTTGCTCATGTGTTACCAGTGGCTCATCCCATTGCATATCAACATCATCTGTCACATGCATTTTGGCTTCTGGATCTGCAATTTTAGCAGTAAATTCCATGGCTGCCATCCGCATTTCATAACAAATCACTTGAATTGCTTGTGCAACATTCAGTACGCCGTAATCGGTGTTTACTGGAATGGTGACATGGTAGTTCGCCATCGCCAATTCTTCATTGGTTAGACCGCGGTCTTCACGACCAAAGATGACAGCCACTTCTTGTTGTTGGGTGGCTACAGCTTTCAGTGATAATTCTGCTGCAGGACGTGCATCCAGTAATGGCCAAGGAATGGTGCGACTACGTGCGCTGGTACCAAATACAATATGACAGTCTTTGATCGCATCTTCTAAGGTTTCAACAATTTCAATTTGTTCAATTAAATCGGTTGCGCCAGCAGCCAAAGCATCAATGTCAGGATGTGGGTAGGTTTTAGGTGCGACTAAAACCAACTTTACTAAGCCCATCGTTTTCATAGCACGAAGGGCACTACCAATATTGGCAGGTAAAGTGGTGTTTACCATAACGATGCGGACATGGGAGAGATGCGCTGAAACAGCTGCATTGTCAATTTGACTCATTATTGTTCCAAATTAAATAATTAAACATTTAAATTTTGCTGTGAATGGCAGTAAAGCTTATGAAAATTGATTCATCGTTTCAGCCTGATATTGATCCATCGCATCATCCATCGTCATATTTGACGGTGGGGGCGGAATTTGTACTGGCTGAGCTTGCTCATAGCTGACGGCTTTGGCTGCTTTTGATTTCACATGGTATTCGATATGCAAAGATGCTTTACCAAAATAATCACGTAGCTTTGATAAAAGCTCATCAAGCGGTGCAACTTTCCAGTCTATGCCCAAATGCAGTTCTGCGCTGGCATAGTCAAAGTCGACCAATAAATGCACAGGGATGTGGGTAGACATATCGACATTGCAATAAGGATGCAAAATGTTTTGCATGTCTTTGCTCAGGGTAGCACTCAGGTGCTCTTTGTCTAAAGTAATCTGAATACTGTTGGCACGCTTTTGGCGAATTTCATTTAAGCTAAAGGCTTTGGTTAAACGGCCCATAGGACGATCATAACCTTCGCGTTCATAGATTTCGCCTTCAATGACGACGACTTTTTCATTTTGAACAATATCTTTAAAGCGTTGGAAGCGTTCGTGATTTGCTGAAACTTCAATTCGTGCTGTGCCGTCATCCAAGGTAATCATCATGCGATTTGGGAAGTTGGCTACATCGACCACGAGACCTGCAAATACTGTGGTGACACCACGACGTGTAGGCGTAAGTTCATTAATGCGCTGTGAAATAAATGATTTCAATTCAGGACGATAAACATCGATCGGGTGGCCAGTCAGGTAAAGACCAAGTGTGTCTTTTTCACCTTTTAAGCGAACTTCATCCGACCAAGGTTTTACAGGCTTAGCAGGCTTACGTTGAACTTCTTCAACTTCGCCAAATAAGTCCATAATGCCAGTTTCTCGGTTTGAGCGTGCTTGTTCGGCTGCTTGCACGGCTTCTGGCAATTGTGCCATGAGGCTTGAGCGTTCTATGCCTAAGCAGTCGAGTGCACCTGCGCGAATGAGTGCTTCTAAGGTGCGCTTATTAATTTTCTTTAAATCAATACGATGACAGAAATCAAATAAGTCGCGATATGGGCCTTCTTGCTTGCGTGAGTCAATCACGGATTGCATTGCGGCTTCACCCACACCTTTGATTGCGCCTAAACCATAGACAATCGTTTGTGGGTCACTGGCATGGAAATTATACAAAGACATATTGACTGAAGGTGGTAATACTTCCAGTTTATTGCTACGACAGTCATCAATTAAGAACACCACGTTGTCGGTGTTTTGCATTTCCGAAGTCATTACTGCAGACATAAACTCTGCAGGATAGTGTGCTTTTAACCATGCTGTTTGATAAGCAACAAGGGCATAAGCTGCAGCATGTGATTTGTTAAAACCATAGCCTGCGAATTTTTCCATATAGTCGAAGATATGGTTGGCTGTATCTGTATCGATGTCTTTAAGCGCCGCACCTTCAATAAAGATTTGACGCTGTTTTACCATTTCTTCGGGTTTTTTCTTACCCATGGCACGGCGGAGTAAATCGGCGCCACCAAGTGTATAGCCAGCACAGAACTGTGCTGCCTGCATTACCTGTTCTTGATACACCATAATGCCGTAAGTCGGTTCGAGTACTTTTTCGAGCAATGGATGTAAGTATTCAAACTCACCGCCGTGCATACGGAAAATAAAGTCTGGAATCAGATCCATTGGGCCTGGACGATACAGCGACACGAAGGCAATAATTTCTTCAAATTTGCTTGGACGCGCTTCCTTCAGCATTTTTTTCATACCGACGGATTCAAACTGGAATACCGCGGTCGTGTTTGCATCGGCAAACACAGCGTATGCATCTGGGTCGTCTAGTGGAATATAAGAAATGTCGATTGGATCAGTAATATCTGGACGTGCATTAATATGCTTAATGGCATCTTCAATTACGGTCAGGTTTCGTAGACCCAAAAAGTCGAACTTAACTAAACCTGCGGACTCAACATCGTCTTTATCAAATTGGGCAACACGGGCAGTACCATCGGCATCACACATAACCGCTGAATAGTCAGTTAGTTTGGTTGGTGCAATAACCACACCACCTGCGTGTTTACCCGTGTTACGTGTAATCCCTTCGAGTTTAAGCGCCATTTCCCAAATTTCTGATGCATCATCAAAATCTGGGTTAGAAGGATTGGTCACCACATCTTTAAGCTGTGGCTCAGCTTCAATTGATTCTTCTAAGCTCAAGCCCAAAGGTTTCGTTGGAATGAGCTTAGAGATTCGATCGGCCAAACCGTAAGATTTACCCAAGACACGTGCCACGTCACGAATCGCACCTTTGGCCGCCATCGTACCAAAGGTTGCAATTTGCGATACTGCATCACGTCCATAAGTACGTGCTACATAGTCAATGACACGGTCACGACCTGCGATACAGAAATCGACGTCGAAATCGGGCATCGATACACGCTCTGGGTTTAAGAAACGTTCGAATAGTAGGTCATAACGCAGTGGATCAAGGTCGGTAATTTTTAAACTATAGGCAACCAATGAGCCGGCACCTGAACCACGCCCCGGGCCTACAGGTACGCCATTTCCTTTAGACCATTGAATGAAGTCCATGACAATCAGGAAGTAGCCAGGGAATCCCATGTCTAAAATAATTTTAATTTCAAACGCCAGACGTTCATCGTAAGGCTTGCGAATGTCTGCCCAATCATCGCCACGTTGTGCGAGTGGGTAGAGGAATTCTAGGCGTTCATCTAAGCCGACTTCACACAAGTGTGCAAAATAAGTGTCGATGGTGTGACCATCTGGAATTGGGTAATCTGGAAGGTCATGGAAACCTAAGCGGAGTGTGACATTACAACGCTGAGCAATATAAAACGTGTTTTCAATGGCAGTTGGGATGTCGGCAAATAACTCCGTCATTTCCGCTGCAGTTTTGAAATATTGGTCTGGGCTGTAGTTTTTAGGGCGACGGCTGTCTCCTAAAACATAACCATCGGCAATACATACACGCGCTTCATGTGCTTCAAAGTCTTCGGCTGTAATGAAGTGCACATCATTATGTGCAACTACGCCAATATTGTATTTTTTTGCGAGTTTTACAGCTTCTTGAATAAAGTCTTCTTCACCCGAACGATTGGTACGTGTTAAGGCTAAATAAACACGATTGCCAAATTTTGAAATCCATTCTTCCAGTAAAGGCTCGGCTTTTTGCGGATTGGATGTCATGAGCATTTTGCCGACATCACTGTGCTGGCCAAGCAAAACGATTAAATCGTCGTGTTGCTCTAAAATCCAGTCTTTTTGTACGCAAGGAATATCAAGTTGTTGGCCACGAATATAGCCTTCAGAGACTAATTCTGTCAGGCTACGCCAACCTTTTTTGCTCATGGCCAATAAGCTAACACGATGCTCTGCATCATTTAAACGAAGGGTAGAGCCAAAAATTGGCTTAATGCCTTTGTCTAAACATTTTTTATAGAATTTAACAGATGCATGTAAATTGGACAGGTCTGTAAGGGCCAAGGCTGGCATTTCATCTGCAGCTGCAGCTTTTACTAGATCAGGTATACGTACAATAGATTCGGTGATTGAAAATTCTGTATAAATACCAAGATGTACAAAGTGCATAGATGAGTCCCAGCGAAAACAGCTGATTATTTTAGCATGCTCTAGAGTGAAACTTACGTTTATTGCATGGCTTTCTACAGTTTTATCGGTTCACTGTTTACGCAATAAACGCAGATCGAAGTTGGTGTTCAGCAAGCAATTCCTTGATTAATTGAAAATGCGCTTAATTTTCCATTTTTAAAATTGAAAGCTAAGTTGCTTATATAGGGTAAATCATAGTTTTGCGGTTCTTTTAAAACCCTTTTAGCCTTTTGGGGTGGGAGTAAAATGACATAAGCGATTTCATTTGAATTGGCTAATTTTGCGCTCTTGGGAAAATCTTTTTGAAATTGCTGAAAGGTATATCGGGGCGTAATAGAAATTTGACCCATTTGAATTTTATCGTAGATTTGAGAGCTATTACTCCATTCCATCCAAACCTTTCCTTTGGTTTGACCTAATTGGGTAAAACTGTTTTTATTTTTATAAAATGATTCATTTTTAATTTGAGGATTATCCTCAGCATAAATTTCAAACCTTAAAAACTTAGCTTGGGTTGATGCGTGGAATTCAGTATTACCCGTACAATCAGAATATTCATACTTGAGTCTGACGGGATTTTTGCCGATTAGAACATTTGCTTTTGCTGCAGTTACAGGTGATGCTAAATCTTCGCCATTGACTTGAATGCTGGTGACATAATTATAGTCAGCGATTGAGGCAGAAATTGTTGTGCAAATGCTTGAACCAATAATGAGTGCTGGAAAGAGTTGATAGGTGAGTCGCATAACTGTCCTTTTTTTAATTTTGTTGGGTAGGTGTTTCAAAGCATAAGTCTATTTATCTTAGGTCTATTGATTCATTCATTGAAGGAATTTTGGACTTTGGGCATAAACATGAAAATGGCAGAAAATGATATATTTTTGCTCAGGTCTTGAAATATATTTGCTTTTGAAGTTTTCGTGGAATTTGGATTTATTATTTTATAATTCATGTATTTATAGTGATTTAGGTGAGGGGTGAGTGATATTTTTTCTAATTTTACATAAATTCTGAAAGAATAAAATAATATCGACAAAATTAAACCCTCCGAAGAGGGTTTTAAAATGCAAGGGCTGACGGCTTAACGCATTTTAGATAGCCAGTCACCCAAACTTTGCACAATCTGCACCAAGATTAATAGGACGATAACGGTCAAAATCACCACGCTGGTATCGAAGCGTTGATAACCATAAGAAATGGCCAAATCACCAATACCGCCAGCACCTACAGCACCTGCCATAGCAGTTGCACCAATTAAGCTAATGGTGGCTGTTGTAAGATTTAAAATGAGCGAACTACGTGATTCAGGCAGTACAAATTTAAAAATAATTTGTAATGGTGTCGCACCCATCGCTTGAGCAGATTCGATAATCCCTTCATTTACTTCAAGTAAAGAAGTCTCAATTAAACGACCAATATAAGGGCCAACATAAATCGTCAACGGAACAATGGCTGCCCACGTACCGATCGAAGTGCCCACAATCACTTTGGTTAATGGAATGACCGCAATTAACAAGATAATAAAGGGCAAAGAACGTAGCGCATTTACAATCGGGTTAAGGCCATGATAGACCACGCGGTTAGGTAAAATACCTGTAGGGCGAGTCACAAATAAAATAATGGCTTGAATAAAGCCCCAAATACAGCCAAACAACATGGCAAAAAACACCATGTGGAAGGTTTCTTGCAGTGCTGTTACAAACTGGTCAATTGAAAGTGAACTTTTCCAAAAAGGAGCCGTTACTTCAGTGAGCCATTGAACAATCATATCTCTCATGCTTGGACTCCTGATTGTTCAACTTGTACACCACTATTTTCAAGGAACTGTAGGGCTTGCTGAATTTGACTTGCATCGCCAAGTAATTGAATAAACATTTGTCCAATTACAGAACCATTAATTTCAGTCATGTTGGCAAATAGAATATTTAGGCTGACATCAAAGGTTTTAATCACGGCTTGAATAACAGTTTCTTGAGCAGAACTGCCTAAAAATTTTAAGCAATAAATACTATTATGATTTTTATTTTCAAGATTATTCAAAATGTTAATTGGCAGTTGTTGCTGCAAGACCGTTTGAATAAAGGTGCGGGTAGTCGGGTGCTGTGGTTGGCTGAAAATGTCCAATGTAGAGCCCATTTCAATGACTTTACCTTGTTCCATCACCGCGACATAGTCACACACACTTTCAATTACATCCATTTCATGGGTCACCATGACAATGGTAATGCCTTGTTCTTGGTTAATCTTTTTTAATAAAGCCAAAACAGACTGAGTGGTTTGCGGATCCAGTGCAGAGGTTGCTTCATCACATAATAAAATTTTAGGATGATTAGCAAGTGCACGGGCAATCCCGACACGTTGTTTTTGACCGCCAGAAAGTTCATCTGGGTAGGCATTTTTCTTGTGTGTAAGATCAATAAATTCGAGTAATTCTTCTAAGCGTTTTTGACGTTCAGCTTTAGAAACACCCAATAATTTGAGGGGGAGTTCAATATTTTCTGCAACGGTTTTGGTTTGCAGTAAATTGAAATGCTGGAAGATCATACCAATGTTGGTACGTTCTTGGCGTAATTCAGAAGCACTTAAGGCAGTAAAATCTTTATTGTTAATAAAGATTTGCCCTTGGCTTGGGCGTTCCAAAAGGTTGATTAGGCGAATAAGCGTACTTTTGCCTGCACCGCTGTAGCCAATCAGACCAAAAATACAGCCAGCCGGAATCTCAAGATTGATTTGATCCAGCGCCTTAACAGTTTGACCTTTAAGCTCAAAGTGCTTAGAAATGTCTTTAAATTGAATCATATCGTCAAAAGCTTTAAATAAAAGAAAAACAGGCAAAGTAAATTTGCCTGTTTAGATGTGCAAAGTATATTACTATTTTGCGTCTGTAAGATAGCTTACAGGTTTATTTACATCAACTTTTGTACCGCCAAAGTGATCTTGTACATATTTGCCTACAGCAGCAACATGGTAAAGCTCACCAACTTTTTTCAATACTGGGTCATTTTGACGATCAGCTGCAACCGCTAAAACGTTAACGTTCATTTTTGTGCTTTGGTCAATTGGCTCATAATAAATCGCATCTTTTAATACGTTTAAGCCACCTTCCATTGCCAATGTATTACCCAATACAATCGCATCTACTTCGTCTTTAACACGTACAGCAGTTGCCATTTGAATTGGTTTAATTACAATTTTCTTCGCATTTTCAGCAACATCTGCTGTTGTGCCTTTAACGTTGTCAAAGTTAGCTTTTAGTTTAACTAGGCCAGCAGATTGTAAAAGTAATAATGCGCGAGATTCGTTTGCACCATCATTTGGAATGGCAATGGTTGCACCTGTTTTAAACTCATCCAATTTTTTTACTTTGCTTGAGTAAATACCCATTGGCTCTAAGTAAGTTGTAGAGAGTGGAGCAATTTTTTCTTTGTTGCTGTCATTGAATGCAACCATATATGCGTATGATTGGAATGCATTGACATCCATTTCATGGTTCGCAACTGCTGTGTTCATAGACACATAATCGGTAAAGTTTTTAACTTCAAGCTTAATGCCTGCAGCTTTAGTTTCTGGCAATGTTGCAATATAGCGCCATACATCTGCGTCTGAGCCTGTAGATGCCATAGTTACTGTTTGAAGTTCAGCAGAATCTTTTTTTTGTGCGGTATCTGTAGCAGGGGCTTCTTGTTTACCACAACCTGTTAGAACAACAGATGCACCGAGCACTAAACCAAGTAACTTTTTCATGTTTTCACCCAAGTAAATTAAATTTTGGCGTTCAACTTACATATCATAAATGTAGAGAGATTAAATTAAGCGTGAAATCAGTCAAACTGACTTATAACCGCAAATTGTATATGGCTCAAATATTGTTGCAATTAGATTTCAGTCTAAATAAAAGAGAGAGTTTTATATACAAAGTAATTGTAAATAAAAGAATTTAATTAGGCTGAGCCCTAAATTGCTGAAATATAATAGCAATAATTTAATATGCAATATAGTGATGAAAAAATCTATATTTAGCACTAATAGTGCATAAAAGGTTTGAAATTTAATTAAAATAATATGAAAAACAATATATTGTCTTTATTGAATTTGATAAGTGGATGAAATATGAGCTTATTTAGTGCTTTATAAGATTTTTGGCATTGTTATGCAGAAAAATGCATATCATCACGATATGTTTATTTTGAGTCTTTTATTTTCTTTACTTATTTGTTTAAGCCATTCGCAGAGTTTGTATGAGAAGGCCTTAATTTTATGTATCACAGAGTTTCAATCGAAGGTCGTGCAACTCGGTGTGAGTTGAGTTGCACTTAAAACGCTACTTATTTTATTTAATCATTTGTATGCATAACATGAAGAAATTAAACCAATTTAATCATGCTCACTGACGGGTAGAAAATTAAAAGCAGGTGCAATCTTGAAAGCATCATTTGATTTACCTGCATAGATTTGGGATTGATCTTGTCCTAATTGCAATACTTTGCATTGACCATTACTGAAATCAATCTCTTTTAAATCGACCCAAAATACATTTGGCGATACTGCCGACTCAAAGAAATATAGCATTCTTTTGTGATCGGCCACGGTTCGCCAGCGCGTTGAAGAAATATTTGGTTCTTCCGCTGTATTTAGCCCAAAAGGCACAGAGGCATTGCGGATGACACTGAATACACTGGCCAATGCATGGTTTGGCTCGGCTTTTTTAGGAATAGCGTTGATATAAAAAGACGCACGTGCAAAACGGTCAGCTGCACGGTTAGTACCTGGAAGCATGACTGTGCCACCAATTTGTTTCCAATACTGATTGAGTGCCAGTTGTTGGTCAAAAGTAGGGGAATTGGTCATCACTTGATATTCACGGTTATGGTGAATTACCTGTTTACCTTGAATATATTCAATAATTGCACTGTCGCCACTGGCATCGGAAATGGATAAGTGTAGTGAGGCCAAGCGGTTTTGCCCTGGAACTTGGTCTGAGATGACGGCAAAAGGCTCTGTTTGTATAAACTGAATAGCTTCGGACACAGTGGCAAAATTATCTAAGACATATTGCGCCCATAGTGAAATGCTCAGCGTGGGTTTTATATTTTTAATGCGTTTCGGGTATTCGGATTCGACCAGCCAGAGCAGGTTGGCACATAAGCCTTTTTCGTTCATTCCATCTGTGGTGGCAATGTCATAGCCAGTGGCAACCACTGAGCCGTATTTTGCTGTCCATTCAATCGAATTTTCGCCAGCCGATCCATTTCTTTTAATGTTATTGGCTAAGATCCATAAATTGGTGCCTACATCGACTTTCCAATCCATAGAACGAGCTGTCATGTTTTGTTGTTCGTCACCTAAATATACGACACGTGTACACGCCATAGTGATCTCTATTGTAAGTAAGCATCTATTTCATAATAGTGCTTTTTTTATGATTTTTGCATTATTTTGCTTGATTTATAATCGTTATTTTTTGAGCAGATTGGCTGGATCTATTTGGCTGTATCCACATTATAAATTTCGCAAAACGAGTGTTTTATATATTGATACAGCACTGCAAAAGATGATTGTCTTGATTGATTTGTTAAAGCGAGAAGAGTGACTTCTAGCAAAATGGAATGTGTAAATAGTCACTGCGCTGTATTACATACAGGACATGCTTATTTAAAGGATGCTCTAGTGGTACAAGTGGATGATTAAATTCACGGACTTTTTGCATACCAATGCGTTGCATTACTCGTTCTGATGGTGTGTTTAAACTTGCTGTAAAGGAAATAACTTTATCTAATCTTAGGTTTCTAAAAGCATGTTTGAGTACGGCTTTTGCACCTTCGGTGGCATAACCTTGATGCCAATATTGTGGCAGTAGTCGCCAACCTATTTCAGGTGCATCAGCTATTTCAAACTCGGGTGGGTGTATGTGTAAGCCGATAAAACCAATAAATTCGCCTGTGGCTTTCAACTCAACGGCATATAAACCCCAACCGCGTGTTTCGATTGCATCGCGTAGGCGTTGCATAAATGCTGTAGCTTCTGAAACGTCGAGTTTTTTTAAGAAATAACGCATAACCTGATCGTCTGCACACATTTGGATGAATGGGGCGGTGTCGGAGTCTTGCCATTTGCGGAGGATTAGGCGAGGGGTTTGGATTAAATTTGTCATAATTAGAGTTAAATTTTAGTTATAGAAAAATTTAGCATGTTTTATTTTAGGGGATATCAAATTTTTTGATTCCTTAGAAATATGATTGCAAAGAAATATGAGATTGGATAATATTGGATTAAGGTCGCCTACCGTACTTACGCATGAGTAGAAAAGGGATTCAAAAATTTAATGCCTTAGTTTTAAGTCATACCAAAATTTAATTTTCTTAAGTATCAACTCGTTTGGTTCTTAGCATTTAAACATGCGTTGCTAAAAGTCTTATGACACCAAAGATTCTTTGTATAAAGAGTTTAGAGTTGGCAGTAGAGAAAATTATGTCTATTCAAAAATTTGTATTTCAATTATCTAACAAAGTTCAGAATCTACATTCTGTAAAAATTAGTCGCTCACATATTTATGAACTAATTGCTTTGAATATAGGTTATAAAACTTATAACTCTTTTGTTGCTCAGAATCTTTTAATTGATGCTGTATACGATGATTCCGAAAAATGCTATCAGCATGAATTAATTGATGCTTTAACTTTAGAAATATTGCTAAACCCACCTGAAAGTAATTACTCAGACTATGATGAAGATGAATTGCATTGGGATGATTATGAAGGTAGCCATTTTCTAGAGTATATTAAGAACATTATTAGTAAACTGCAAAGTTTATTGAAATTGCAGCTTTCAGAAGAAACTTACGTAGCAATTGCTAAAACTGTTTATAGGGAGTTGCAGTGGTTGAATGTAGAAGTAATAAATTTTAAGGATATTAGATATTCTTTAAGTCATATCGATTTTAATAATGGTTTAGTTCAATCCCTTGAAGTACTCTCTGAGGTAGATGATGGCTATTTCGATTCAGATGAATTGGATTTTGAAATTATAGGTAAACATTTAGATAAAATAATTTCTTACGCAAAAGATCGTAATAATCCTGATGCTTATGCTCTGTTAGGTGGTTATTATCGTTATTTAGCAAATCAAATTGGCCCTTATGGTAGAAGTGGTTCAAATTTTGGTAGCTATTGGGATAATGATAAACAAAAATATATTAGTTCTGATCAAACTAAAAAAAATAAAGAAAAGTATGAGGAATATATAAAACAAGCTGAACAGTTTGAATCTTATATCAAAGACAGTCCATTAAGTCTTAATGAAATCAACTTTGATGCAGATTCTGAGACAGTTTATAACCAAGTTCTCTATTTGTGTAATCAAGGTAATTTAGAAGCTATTGAGTATTTTCTTTACCAAAAAATATTTAAAAATAGTGGGGAAGCATGGCTCTATATTTACTTGGCTCAAATGTGTGGAACTGATTTTACCCAAGATGATTTGAGAGCTTATAATGCATATACAGGAGAAGAATACGATGATTATGGGCCATTGGAAATAGCAGGTCGAGAAGCAATTCAGTATGCTATAGACTTAGATGAGTTATCGGATGAGCAAGATCATTTAGCACGAAAAATTGCTACAGAATTATTTGAAAAAATTTAGCTGAGATATAAAAAAACCCCGCACTTAGCGGGGTTTTTATTTAATCAAATAAATGATTAAGCATTTTCACGCGCAATTGCACGGTAACCAATATCTTTACGGTATTGAACGCCATCAAACGTTACTTTTTGGCAAAGCTCAAGCGCTTTTGCTTGTGCTTCACCAATTGTATTACCCAGCGCAGTCACGCAAAGTACACGACCGCCAGCAGTTACAATGTCACCATTCTCAAGTGCTTTCGTACCTGCGTGGAATACTTTCGCATCCGCCATTTCGGTGTCTAAACCAGAAATCACATCACCATTGCTAGATGTTTCTGGGTAGCCACGTGACGCAAGTACGATACCTACAGTTTTGCGCTCATCCCATTCAGCTTCCGCTGGAAGGTTACCTGCAATACCAGCTTCAACCAAATCAACTAAAGATGATTTTAAACGCATCATAATTGGCTGAGTTTCAGGGTCACCAAAACGACAGTTGAACTCGATCACTTTTGGTTGACCTTGTTCATCAATCATCAAGCCTGCGTATAAGAAACCTGTATAAACGTGACCGTCTTTTTTCATACCTTCAACGGTAGGACGCATCACTTCATTCATGGTTTTTTCGAATACGTCAGCCGTCACAACAGGCGCAGGAGAGTAAGCACCCATGCCGCCCGTGTTTGGACCTTGGTCGCCTTCAAAGATACGTTTGTGATCTTGTGAAGTTGCCATAGGCAAGATGTTGTCGCCATCGATCATACAAATGAAAGATGCTTCTTCACCAGCAAGGAATTCTTCGATCACAACGCGAGAGCCAGCATCGCCAAATTTGTTGCCTGCAAGCATGTCATCAATCGCATCAAAAGCTTCTTGATTGGTCATGGCAACGATCACGCCTTTACCCGCAGCAAGACCGTCAGCCTTGATCACGATTGGCGCACCATTTTTTTCTACAAATGCTTTCGCTGCATCTACTTCTGTGAATACGTCATAGAAAGCAGTTGGAATGTTGTGGCGTTTTAAGAAGTGCTTTGCAAATGCTTTAGAGCCTTCAAGCTGCGCAGCAAATTGAGTAGGACCCCAAATTTTTACACCCGCCGCGCGACAAGCATCCACCACACCATTTACAAGCGGTGCTTCAGGGCCAACCACGATTAAATCAACGGCATTGTTTTTTGCAAAGTCGATAATCGCTGCGTTGTCTAAAATGTTAAGCGCAACATTTTCGCATTTATTTTCAGTTGCAGAACCCGCATTACCCGGTGCTACAAATACTTTTGCGACTTTGTCATCTTGTGCGATTTTCCATGCAAGCGCATGTTCACGACCGCCATTACCCAAAACTAAAATATTCATCGGTTCATACTCCATGAATCGAAAATGACATAAAGTCCTCAACCTAAAAATAGGAGAGGACTTTATGCAAGATTAGAAATCTTTTAGCCCTAAATTGATTAAGGCTTTTTTGAAACGTCTTTGCTTGAGCAGCACTTCGGAATCTTTCCAGTATACATTCAGATAAGGGAACAGACCTTCGGTTGGACCTACTTTTGTTAAGGCAAAACCATTGTCATCCACAAAACTCGTCATATTTGATCTATGACCTAATTTTTCGCAGAAACAGGATGTATTGAAATAAATCCTGCCTCAAACAATTGCGGATGACGGGTACGCGTATCAACTTAGATCTTGTTCCACAAAATCATGTATTAGTGGCGGAAGTGACGCATGCCAGTGAAGACCATTGCAATACCAGCTTCATCAGCAGCAGCAATCGTTTCTTCATCACGCATAGAACCGCCCGGTTGGATAATGCATTTGATACCTGCTTTGGCAGCGTTATCAATACCGTCACGGAATGGGAAGAATGCGTCAGATGCCATTACAGCGCCTTCAACTACTAAACCAGCATGTTCAGCTTTGATCGCAGCAATACGAGCAGAGTTAACGCGGCTCATTTGACCTGCGCCCACACCAATCGTTTGACGGCCTTTCGCATAAACGATTGCGTTAGATTTAACGTATTTCGCAACTTTCCAAGCAAAGATCAAGTCATCAATTTCTGCTTCAGTTGGCGCACGTTTAGTCACAACTTTAAGGTCATCTTTCGTGATCATGCCTAAGTCTTGGTCTTGAACCAGTAAGCCGCCATTCACACGTTTGTAGTCAAGCTGTGCTTTACGTTCAGTAATTGCTGGAAGTTCGCCACATACAAGTACGCGTACGTTTTTCTTCGCGCCAGTTACTTCAAGCACGCCTTCAGCAACGCTAGGAGCAATGATCACTTCAACGAATTGACGGTCAACAATGGCTTGAGCAGTTGCAACGTCTAATTCACGGTTGAATGCAATGATACCGCCGAATGCAGATTCAGGGTCAGTTGCGTATGCAAGGTCATAAGCAGCTTGAATGCCGTCAAGTGATACTGCAACGCCACATGGGTTTGCGTGCTTAACGATTACACAAGCAGGTTTAGCGAATGATTTAACACATTCAAGTGCAGCGTCAGTGTCTGCAATGTTGTTATAAGATAATTCTTTACCTTGTAACTGTTTTGCAGTTGAAACAGATGCTTCAGTTGCTGTGTCTTCTACATAGAACGCAGCAGATTGATGCGGGTTTTCACCGTAACGTAGATCTTGAGCTTTGTTTAATTGCGTGTTGAATGTACGTGCAAATTTGTCAGCAGTACCTTCTTCTTTACCTACGCGAGCGCCTAAGTAAGATGCGATCATACCGTCGTATTGAGCAGTATGTTCGAATGCTTTAACTGCTAAGTCAAAACGTGTTGCGTAAGATAAAGCACCCTCAGCTTTAAGCTCAGCAATCACAGTTGCATAGTCAGCAGCATTTACCACGATACCTACAGAAGCATGGTTTTTAGCAGCAGCACGAACCATTGTTGGACCGCCAATGTCGATATTTTCAATCGCATCTGCAAGTGAACAGTTTGGTTTAGCCACAGTCGCAGCGAAAGGATAAAGGTTAACAACAACTAAATCGATTGCATCGATGTTGTGTTCAGCCATCACAGCTTCGTCTAGACCGCGACGAGCTAAAATACCGCCATGAATTTTCGGATGCAATGTTTTAACACGGCCGTCCATCATCTCTGGGAAACCAGTGTGCTCTGAAACTTCAACTACAGCCACATTATTGTCTTTCAACAATTTGTATGTGCCACCAGTAGATAAAATTTCTACCCCTAGAGCAACTAGGTTTTGTGCAAATTCAACAATTCCGGTTTTATCGGAAACAGAGATTAAAGCGCGTTTAATAGTCATGATCTTCGTCACAGTTATCAAGGAACAAATTAAATCAAAAAAGGCAAATGCAAGATAAAAAAAATGCCTGCGGAAGCCGCAAGCATTTTATCACTTATTCGCTCATTAAACCGTGAGCTTTTAACTTTTTACGTAAAGTGCCACGGTTCAAACCGAGAATCTCGGCAGCGCGTGTTTGATTACCACGCGTATACTCTAGAACTACAGATAAAAGAGGTTTCTCCATTTCTGCTAGCACCATGTCGTACACTTGAGAAGGTTGCTCACCTTGCAATTGTGCGAAGTAATGGCGAACTGCGCGATCTACGTGAATACGAAGAGCGACATCAGATTGTGCAGTAAAAATAGGAGATTTGCTATTCATGCGAATTAATCCGAAAAATCAAAATATCACTTGGGTAAAGTGATAGTTATAAAGTGGTCTAAAATTTAAATGAACTCCGTTTTAGATCCTAAAACGGTTGGTTCTAAAACTGTACATTTAGCATGCCACAATCTGTCAACTTGGTCGAAAAATAAGCGTAACAATAGTTAAATATATGTTACGGACCATTTTAAAAACAAAAAAATCTGCTCTATACGCGATATATATATAAGGCGCATTTCGCTGATGTTCTATTTGTATTAAAAAGACTGAAGAGATTGCAGCACAAAGCTTTCGTGGCGCGTATCATACCATTGTCTAAGAAAAAGTGAGCAAGAAAACTGCATTTTTTTTTAATTTTTTTGCAATTTTTAATAGTTTTTTTCAATTTTACGGGCGAATGATTTCTAAAGTATAGCTGTCGAAGCTTTTACGTGCATGCGAGAGCTTAAAATTGAAGTTATATGGTGTGTTGCTTGGTATGCGCTGAATACCTGTAAGGCTGTCTGTGAGATAGTCTTTAGGTTGAATGTTGTAAACTGCAAATTCTTGTCCGTTGTGTTTTAGTTCTACACGAATGATTGGCAGTAATAGGCTACGAGTGTGATGATTGACAATTTCACCTCTAAATAAGACTTGGTCTTCACCATCAGCTTTTACACGTACTTTCTTTAAGTTAACTAAATTGTAGTGCTCTTCAAGCTTTGAGCAGGTAAATACTTCACAGATACCATTAAAAGCACTGCTCATGATAGGGCTGTTTTTTAAATACTGTGGGTTAAACCAAAAGAACTGAAAGAGCAGTACGCTAAAGAGTAGGACGTTAACTGTTGTCCAACCTATATAACTAAGTACGGAACGTTTTTTTTCTACTTCCGTATTTTCAGACCAGTTTAAAGCAGGGAAGTTGCCAATTGGGTCTGTACTAAAATAGTTAAGGTTATTGAGGTAAGTGCGGAGGTCAATATTTGAGTTTTCGACTTTTTGATCAAATATTGCTAATAGGCTATTGCTATAAATGTTGGTTGCAATTTCAGCTTGATCTGCCTCTAAGTTGATTTGTGCAACATCTATAGGTTCAGCCGAAATAGGGGCAGGTTTTTTTTCAACAGCGTTAAACATCTGGACGTTGTCACTTTGGACATCGACCAGATGTGATAATGCATTAAATGTATGGGAACATTTTGCACAGCAAACCATACCCTGCGAGATCGTCAACTGAGCGACAGATATGCGGTAAGTGGTCGAACAAGATGGACAAAAGGTCTGTTTGTTGCTCATAAATGCTTTTACATAAAATGATTAATACGAGTGACGTTTTCCAGAGATTCTGCACCAGTATTCGTCACGTTTTTCGACCTTTAATATATCAAAGAATTTACTGTAAATGTTAGAAACATCAGCAACTTGCTCTTCAATTACACCTGCAAGTGCGAACTCTCCCTCAGATTTAATTAAAGTTGAGAATTCTTCTGCAAGCATCATTAATGGGCCTGCAAGAATGTTTGCAACAAATACGTCAGCTTTTTCATTTTTAAGCTCAGAATTGAACTCTTCTGGTAGGCCGACATACAGACGATCAAGCACACCATTTAGTTCTGCATTTTGTTTTGTTGCTAAAACAGCTTGTGGATCGATGTCAGTTGCATAAACTTTTTTTGCACCCAGCAATAATGCAGCTACGCCTAAAATACCTGAACCACAACCGTAATCGATGACAATTTTATCTTTTACGTCAGTTTGGCCTAACCATTGTAAGCATAAGAATGTGGAAGCATGGTTACCTGTACCAAATGCTAGGCCCGGGTCGAGCTTAATATTTACAGCATCGGCTTCAGGTGGTGTCATCCATTCAGGCACGATCCAGTATTTCTCACCAATTTGAATTGGCTCGTAAGCATCCATCCATGTGCGTTCCCAAGCTTGATCTTCAATAAACTCATGGCGTAATGGTGCTTCTGGCATTTGAGCAGTAATAAATGTTAATAAAGCATCAACATCAATTTCTTCGCCTTCTTCTTCGGCGTAGATACCTGTCACAATGACTTTGTTCCAAAGCGGTGTTTCACCCGGAAGCGGTTCTAATAAATCCTGATTTTCAGCATCATCTAAAGTTACGCTGACAGCACCTAGTGAACTTAGTAGGGTTTCTGTGAAATCTACTTGTGCTTGATCAACAGTAATATGAATTTGTAGCCACTTCACAGTTAAGAACCTAATCGTATTATTTAAAGAGCTATTGTAGCGGAACTTCATGAACTCCGACTATAGCTTGACGGGCTAACATAAAAATAAAAGGATACTAAAAACGTATCCTTTTATGAGTTTGGGCTTGAGTGAGTAAATGAAACTAAGTTAGTTGGGTTGAGTTTCAACTTCTGTTGGGGTAAAAGCTGCAAATTTATTGAGCAACAGACCAAAGAGTGCGGCAAAGATATACATAAAGATAGAATAAACCGCTGCAGGCATTGCAATCGCTGTATTCATTAGTACAGTCAGTGCAATAGTCATAGCTAAAGTGCTATTGTGAATACCAATTTCAAAGGCACAGGCGCGGGCTTGTGCACTATTAATACCAAATAGGCGCGGTACAAAATAGCCAATACATAAGCTACAAATACAAAATAGCGCAGTTGCAATACCAACTTGAGAAATATATTCACCAATATTCTGCCGTTCTGCCACTATTGCACCAATAATGATTAAAACTAGAAAAATCACGGCAAATATGCGTAAAGGTTTGTTGAGCTTTTCGCTTAGGCGTGGTGAGTAATGGCGAATGAGCATACCAATGGCAACGGGTACAATAATAATGCTAAAAACTTGTAAGATTTTAGAGAACTGTAAGGTGATTTGTTGACCATCTTGCAGAAAGTGGGAAATCGCAAAATTGACAATTAAAGGTAAAGTAAACGCGGCAATCACTGAGTTAATGGCAGTGAGGCTGATATTGAGCGCTAAGTCACCTTTAAATAAATAGCTAAATAAGTTGGCTGTACTCCCGCCTGGTGAGGCAGCTAAAAGCATGAGTCCGACAGCAAGTAATGGGGGTAATGCCAGTAGTTTACATAGTAAAAATGCAATACTCGTAAGTACGATGAGCTGGCAACACAATGCAACAAGAACAGCTTTAGGGTGTTTTCCGACGCGAGCAAAATCTTTTAAAGTGAGCTCTAGGCCAAGTCCAACCATAATAATGGCAAGTGCTAAAGGGAGTAATATCGTAATAATTTGTGAGTTCATCCTTGCCTCGTTTGTTAATTTTTTCGAACTTAGTAAGCAGTGTTAAGTGAGCAAGCTCCTTGGTTGTGGATTGAAAGTTGTATTTAATTTCTTGTTGTTGCGAGATTTGATCTCAAATTTTTTATGGATTGCCTCAATCTGGTTGAGGCATGATTTGTTACTTCTTAAATGGTGTGTCGTTTGTGCAAGATTGAATACTGTATTAAGGCTTAACTTGGTTGCTGAGTAAATTGCTCTTTTTGCGCGTTAAGATATAGCCAAATCCAAAAGCGAATAAATACATATATATGGAATATACACCAGCAGGGATGGCAATGGTGGTACTAGATAGTACGGAAATTGCAATCGTGATTGAAATGGCGGTGTTGTGAATACCAATTTCAAAAGTACATGCACGGGCTTGTCGTTCTGTTAAGCCTGCTAAATGTGGAACCAGATAGCCAATAAACATACTGCTAAAGCAAAAAATTCCGACTGCAATACCAACATCGACAAAATATAAAATCACATTTGAGCGTTCACGGAACAGTGCATAAATAAAAATTGCGGTGAGAAATAAGATACACAGCATCCGCATGGGGCGATTACATTTTAAAGCAAGGTGTGGAAAATAATGGCGAATAAGCAAGCCAATACACACTGGGATAAAGATGATCAGAAAAATATAGGCGAATTTATCGGCCTGTATGCCAATCGTTGTATCGGACTGCATAAAGTAATGCAGTGATAGATTGACAATAAAAGGCAGAGTAAAGGTGGTAATGACTGAGTTGATTGCTGTTAAGGTTAGATTTAAAGCCACATCACCTTTAAATAGAAAACTCAGTAAATTAGCAGTCGGGCCACCCGGTGAAGCAGCTAAAAGCATAAGCCCAACAGCCAGCAATGGCTCAAGATCTAAGACCACACAAATGAAGAAAGCAATGCTGGTTAAAATGACCAGTTGGCAAAAAAGAGCCAAAAAAATAGCTTTAGGATAACGCCCTACACGTAGAAAATCTTTAACCGTTAACTCTAGGCCTAGCCCCATCATCATAAAAGCCAAGATGACGGGTAGGAAAAAAACAAATACACCCGAATCCATGGAATATCCTTATTTTTATGTTCCTTCTGGATTGAGTTTAAACAAGTTTTCTAAATAAGCAACAAAGAAAAAGGGCGAAAATTAAGCATTTTGCCCCTTAGTTTGGATGGAGTGTGAACTATATTACATTCATATATTAAAAATTATCGGGGACTGGGTGGTGCAAAGCCTAAAGCACATTTACCTTTCACTTCTTTACCATCTACTGTAATTGATTTGGCGTTTGCATCACTATGACATACCGAATTTAGCTCAGCTTCTGTGCCTAGTAGTTTAGTTTTGCTGCTAGAGAAAAACTGAGGCTGGCAGGTCCCATTCCAAATAATGCCGCGATAAGCAAAACTAACTTGATCGCCCTGGGTTTTGCCTTTACACACTTGTTGATACTTTTGTGCATCATAAGTGCTTTGAACTTTGTCATTTGCAGAGGCTGTAAATGAAGTTAAACATAAACCATAAAGCATGGCTGAAAGAAAAATATTCTTATACATGGCCGTTGTCCTTAAGTTTTTGTTGGAACACACTCTAGATTAATAAATAGTCAAAATAAAACAACCGCTATTGCGTTATGAAGAGGATATAAATGTTTTAAATTGCTGAATTTTGCAAATTACGTACAAGCTTAAATGGATTTAATGTGTTTTTGTGTAGTGAAAATAAGATAAAAAACGACTGAATCAGTCAACTTATAAGTGAAATTTTGCTATAATCTTGGGTCATCCATTTTTTGAAATCTCTCCATACCACTATGCATTATCCTAAAGTTTACGATGTCATTGTTATCGGTGGCGGTCACGCAGGTACCGAAGCAGCTCTCGCTGCGGCTCGCATGGGTCGACAGACTTTGCTTTTAACTCATAACATTGAGACTTTAGGGCAGATGAGCTGTAACCCAGCCATTGGTGGTATTGGTAAATCGCATTTGGTGCGTGAAATTGATGCCTTGGGCGGTGCGATGGCATTGGCTGCCGATAAAGGTGGTATTCAATTCCGTATTTTAAACTCACGTAAAGGTGCTGCGGTACGTGCAACACGTGCACAAGCGGACCGTGTACGCTTTAAAGCGGCAATTCGTGAAACATTAGAAAACCAAGCGAACTTAGATATTTTCCAGCAAGCTGCTGATGACCTAATTGTAGAAGGTGATACTGTTAAAGGTGTGATCACACAAATGGGTGTTCGCTTTGATGCAAAAACTGTCGTATTAACTACGGGTACATTCTTGGGCGGTGTGATTCACATCGGTCTAAACAATGCATCGGGTGGTCGTGCGGGCGATCCTCCTTCAATTTCGTTGGCTGCGCGCTTGCGTGAATTGAACTTACCTGTAGGTCGTTTAAAAACAGGTACACCACCACGTATTGATGCACGTTCTGTCGATTTTTCTGTAATGACAGCGCAGCCGGGTGACTTCCCATCTCCGACGATGTCATTTATGGGTGATGCGTCTATGCACCCAGAACAAATTAACTGCTATATCACACATACCAATGAACGCACACACGACATTATTCGTGGCGGTTTAGATCGTTCACCGATGTATACGGGTGTAATTGAAGGTGTAGGTCCACGTTACTGTCCATCAATTGAAGATAAAATTCATAAATTTGCTGATAAAGACTCGCACCAAGTATTCCTAGAGCCTGAAGGTCTGGATACTCATGAGCTATATCCAAACGGTATTTCAACATCACTTCCTTTTGATGTGCAGTTTGAATTAGTTCGCTCTATCCGCGGTATGGAGAATGCACATATTCTTCGTCCAGGTTATGCAATTGAATACGATTATTTCAACCCGCAAGCATTGAAATTCTCTCTTGAAACCAAAGCGATTAATAACCTGTACTTTGCGGGTCAAATTAACGGTACAACAGGTTATGAAGAAGCGGGTGCACAAGGTTTACTTGCAGGTTTAAACGCTGCGCGCCGTGCATGGGATCAAGAACAATGGACACCAAAACGTGATGAAGCGTACATGGGTGTATTGGTTGATGACTTAATTACATTAGGTACCAAAGAACCGTACCGTATGTTTACCTCACGTGCGGAATACCGCTTAATGCTTCGTGAAGACAATGCGGATCAGCGTTTAACTGCAATTGGCCGTGAAATGGGTCTGGTAGATGATGCGCGTTGGGATTCGTTCTGCCAAAAAATGGAAGCGGTAGAAACCGAAAAAGGTCGCTTACAGCATCTTTGGGCTGCGCCAAACAACTCATTGGGTAAAAAATTCGTTGAAATGACAGGTGATGATCTGTCTAAAGAAACCAATGCAATTGATTTATTAAAACGTCCAAATATTAACTTTGCTCAAATTGCAGAGCTTACAGGTTCAGAAGTGTCTGCATTTGTGGGTGAGCAAATTGAAATTGCTGTGAAATATGCGGGTTATATTAACCGTCAGCAAGAAGACGTTGCGCAAATGAAGCGTTTGGAAGATACTAAAATTCCTGCTGATTTTGATTATGACGCAGTTTCAGGTCTTTCTCGTGAAATTACCATGAAACTTAAAGCGGTACTGCCTGAAACACTGGCACAAGCAAGTCGTATTCCGGGTGTAACACCAGCGGCGGTTCAATTGGTGATGATTACGATTCGTAAAAATGCCAATGCTAAAAAATCTGCTTAAGATTTAAAGTTTTATTGAAAAATCCCGCTTGAAGCGGGATTTTTTTTGTCTATGCTGAGGGGGAAATATAATAAATATTGAGAAGAAAATGGCTTTGCGTTATACAACTGGGGATGAAATTTGTGCGAATGATGTCGTTATTTGGTTGAATCAAAGTGGTGAATTTTATCAGTTTGACCAGCCTATAATGAAGGTTTGGAATGTTGCTAAAACTAACGATGGAGAAATTGTAGGGGTAAATTTAATGCCACTTTCTGTGGAATCCCCTATGTTAATGCTAAGAGCATTGACGCGACCAAATGAACCAGAAACAACATCTGAACTTGTAAAAATTAGTGATGTACCAGGTTTGTACTCTATTACTCGCTGGTTTATTCCTTTGCATAATGTAGCTAAATGTTTGGGATTTATAGCCCGTATTGAAACGTTTATGGAGCGTGATTATGGGCATGATGACTTAATCGATGAATGTATTCAAAGCAAAGCTACAAAATACTCGGGAATTTATCATTATTATTTGGCCGATCAGGCATATCAGCAACGCGACTTTCAGCAATATATTGATTTATTGCGTAAATCTTCTCAATCGGGTTGTACGCCAGCAATGTGTCAGTTGGCACAGCAATTGTTTATTGGCGGTATTCTGCAGAAGAGTTTAGAGGGTAGCTTTAAGTGGTATCGAGAAGCGGCAGTCAAAAAAGACAGTATTGCTTTATACCAGTTAGCGAGCTGTTATGCGCGCGGGCATGGAATTGAGCAGGATTTGGCGGAAAGTCTACAATTGCTGGAACAGTCTTCTAATGAAGGGTGTTGGGCAGCCACTTTGGGGCTTGCTGGGTATTATCGGTTTGGTGCTTTAAAATGTTTTTTAGTACATCCGTCCTATCCAAATTATGGTGTGATCCAAGAATATGTAATTCATCCCGCAAAAGCTTTGTATCTTTATCACCGAATTGCGAGCCAAGCCCCTGAAACTGAAATTGGGCCATTAGCAAATGCTTATTATCACTTGGCTTGGATGTATCAAGATGGAATAGGTATCGCGCAAGATTACGAAAAAGCAGTTTACTGGTATCTAAAATCGGCAGATTTAGGCAATCCAGTGGCTACAAATAATTTAGCTGATAAATATGAACATGGTTTAGGTGTACCTCAAGATTTGGATATGGCTATTGCACTGTATCAAGAAGTTGCTGGTCAAATTATTGCTGCAGATTTGAGTTTGGGGCGAATGTATGTTGAAGGTCGAGGCTTAGAACAAGATTTTGAAAAAGCAAAAGCACATTTAACAGTTGTGATTGATTCACGTATTGATGGTATTGCTGAAATGCAGGCAGAGGCGATGACTTTATTGGCTTCTTTTGATCATGACAATCCATTGCAAAAAACAAGGGAGGTTTTGAAAAACCCGAACCATTATTCAATTGAGCAGATTAATAAACAGGCAAATAAAATTAGCCAATATTTGAAAAATGACGAAATGCCCGAAGTGAAAACTTTATATTTTCAACTGTATCAATTACTAGCCAGTAAAGGTGAACGAAGTTCGCAGTATCTGATTGGGTATTGGTATTTAAATGGTTTTTATACAGAGCGCAATTATGAAGAGGCCGCCTATTGGATTCAAAAGGCTGCTGATCAAAAAGATGAATATGCAGAAGCTAAAATTGGTTATATGTATGAGAAGGGATTGTATTTTAATAAAGATTTAAATCTCGCAAAAAAATGGTATGAGCGTGCATTTCGGAGACCGTTGAAAGATATTTGGCTTGCCTACACCACGGGAGCTATTGAGTTGAGGGACTTATATGAAAACGAGCAGGTGGCTTTGGAAGGTTTAATTCGTATTGAGACGCAAAGGCCTAAAGTAAGTAAATGGAAGTTTTGGCTCAAATGATCGGAAAGTCTGTGAACGATTGTTTTTAATTATGATTATATAGTTATAAGCTTTGTTTTAGTTAAAGTATTGTTTTTTAATTATAAATTTAATTATTTAGACATAAAGTGTATTGATATACAACCTTTTGTCTATAAGTTTCATTAAGTTTGGCTTATAAATCAAGCTTTAATCCGACTATTGTAGTGGTATTTATTGTGACTCAATCGGCAGAGAATGCACACACAGTCAGCTGTGGCTGTGTGTACTACGGATGGAGTTAGATCATGGCACAAGTACAAACGGGTAAAATGCAGAAAATTTTAACGGTATTTTTGTGTTTCTGGGTGGCGTTTTTTGAAGGTTTTGACCTGCAGGCACCTGGGATCGCGGCGAAAGGAATTGCAGCGACATTTTCATTAGATCAGGTACAAATGGGCTATGTGTTTAGCTTAGGGGTATTTGGTATTGTTAGAACCCATTTAAAGTGTCTATATTCTCACCAATAAAAATGTCTAGTTTATGATGGTTTTTATCACCATGGACTGGATATAAATATAGATGCTGATCACTATGTCTGACAAAGAAATTCAACG